>NZ_JAMYMR010000002.1:0-292500 GCF_040318635.1 Mesorhizobium sp. M1066 | reverse complement strand
TATGCTGAAGGAACTCGGCAAATTGCACGCGTAACTTCGGAAGAAGCGTGACCCTTTTCTACGCAAGTAGAGGAGGGTGGCACAGACCAGGGGGTAGCGACTGTTTATCAAAAACACAGGGCTCTGCGAAGTCGCAAGACGACGTATAGGGTCTGACGCCTGCCCGGTGCTGGAAGGTTAAGAGGAGGGGTGCAAGCTCTGAATCGAAGCCCCAGTAAACGGCGGCCGTAACTATAACGGTCCTAAGGTAGCGAAATTCCTTGTCGGGTAAGTTCCGACCTGCACGAATGGCGTAACGACTTCCCCGCTGTCTCCAGCATAGACTCAGTGAAATTGAATTCCCCGTGAAGATGCGGGGTTCCTGCGGTTAGACGGAAAGACCCCGTGCACCTTTACTATAGCTTTACATTGGCATTCGTAGTGGCATGTGTAGGATAGGTGGTAGGCTTTGAAACCTGGGCGCCAGCTCAGGTGGAGCCACCCTTGAAATACCACCCTTATTACTATGGATGTCTAACCGCGGCCCGTTATCCGGGTCCGGGACAATGTATGGTGGGTAGTTTGACTGGGGCGGTCGCCTCCTAAAGAGTAACGGAGGCGCGCGATGGTGGGCTCAGAACGGTCGGAAATCGTTCGCTGAGTGCAATGGCATAAGCCTGCCTGACTGCGAGACTGACAAGTCGAGCAGAGACGAAAGTCGGTCATAGTGATCCGGTGGTCCCGCGTGGAAGGGCCATCGCTCAACGGATAAAAGGTACGCCGGGGATAACAGGCTGATGACCCCCAAGAGTCCATATCGACGGGGTTGTTTGGCACCTCGATGTCGACTCATCGCATCCTGGGGCTGGAGCAGGTCCCAAGGGTATGGCTGTTCGCCATTTAAAGCGGTACGTGAGTTGGGTTCAGAACGTCGTGAGACAGTTCGGTCCCTATCTGCCGTGGGTGTAGGAATATTGAAAGGATCTGTCCCTAGTACGAGAGGACCGGGATGGACGGATCTCTGGTGGACCTGTTGTGGCGCCAGCCGCATAGCAGGGTAGCTATATCCGGACGGGATAACCGCTGAAGGCATCTAAGCGGGAAACCCACCTTAAAACGAGTATTCCCTGAGAACCGTGGAAGACGACCACGTTGATAGGCCGGGTGTGGAAGAGCGGCAACGCTTGAAGCTTACCGGTACTAATAGTTCGATCGGCTTGATCGTTCTCATTCCTTATGCTCATCTGACAAAGTCAGATGGTCTGTTCTCACTCACGCTTGTTCCGCCCTGCGGGCGGCGCTACGTGGGTGCGGCGCATCAGCGCCGACGGTCGGTCGACCTTGCGAAGCTTCGCTTCGAAAGGCGTCAGGATCCAAAGAACTGTAAAGGCACAAAAAAGACCAGCGAACAGCTCAGAGAAAGCAGCAAATAGGGTCCCTATTCGCTACTCACTATTGGCTATTCGCTCAAAAAAGCTTCTCGAACAACGTGCGTTTTGCCGACCTGGTGGTTATGGCGGAGCGGCTGCACCCGATCCCATTCCGAACTCGGCCGTGAAACGCTCCAGCGCTGATGGTACTTCGTCTCAAGACGCGGGAGAGTAGGTCGCTGCCAGGTCTGCTAAACGCACGTTGAACTCACATCCAATCGGATGTGAGAGAAATCTTCTCTTTATGAAATGGCCCGCCAAGGGATCACGGGCCGCGTAAGCGGCCCTTTCATTTGGTCAGCCATATACCTATCTGTAGGCCTCGGCTTACACAAAAGGTGACGCGGGGTGGAGCAGCCCGGTAGCTCGTCAGGCTCATAACCTGAAGGTCACAGGTTCAAATCCTGTCCCCGCAACCAAATACAAAAGAGCCCGCCCTCGTGCGGGCTCTTTTGTATTGTGCCGTGGTGCCGGCGATTTAACCTGTCATCACGCGCCCGCAAGCAGGCGGAGCCGACGCCGCCGGACAGAAAACTCAATCCTGTCCCCGCAACCAATCTGCGGTAAGCAAACGGCCCGCCTGGCACAAAGCCCGCGGGCCGTTTTGATTTCAGAGCCCGATAATTTCACAGAATACGCCGGATGGGCGCCGTCGTGATTGATCATGATGGTTCAGGAGCCTTTATCCTGAAAGCGGTTCCAGGCGTGCATGCGGTTGGCCACCTGCACCGCGACCGGATGGAACGGAACCGGCTTCATATTGGTGACCGGAAGCGACATCTGATCATCCGTGCGCCGACCTGCCGCCCAGCGGCCGATTTCCTGGCCGAGCGACATGGAGAGTGCAACGCCGCGACCGGAATAGACGCCGCCAAACACCAGGCCGGGGGCGAGACGATAAAGGCGTGGGCGGCGGTCGGGCACCACGGCGAATGTCCCGTGCCAATATTCCACCGTCTCCGGTTCGCCGCCAAAGGCCGGAAAGGCCTTGCCCAGCATGCGCGAGACCTTGGCGCGACCGCGATCGGCCTCGCCGAACCAGAACGTATGCGTGCCGCCGCTGACCAGCCGATTGTCGCGGTCGTAATGGAAATAACGGATGTCGTTGCGCATGTCGGATACGGCTGGATTGCCGACCAGAATCTTGGCGCGCAGGTCCTCCGGCAGAGGATTGGTCGCCGCCTGGAACACTTTTAGCGGCATCAGCGTCTTCTTGAGGCCCGGCCAGATGTCGCCGGTCAGCGCGTTGGTCGCCAGCACCACCTCCGGTGCGGTGACGCTTCCCGACGCGGTGAAGACGCGCCAGCCGCCCTCCACCTTCTCGATGCGGGTTGCGCGGGAGTTTTCGTGGATGGTCACGCCCTCACGTTCCAGCGCCGCGGCAAGGCCGATGGTCATGGCAAACGGGTTGATATGGCCCGAATTGTGCACCATCCAGCCGCCGAGATAGGGACTGCCGATGCGCGCGGTGGCTTCGTCACGGTTCAGGCTGGAGACATTGGCGCCGAAAGCTTTCCACTCCTCGTAGAACTGGCGGGTGCGGGCAAGCGTCGCCTCGGTGTGTGCAGGCTGGATCCAGCCCTCCTGCACCTGGTGCGCATCGATGTTGAAGCGCTGCATCAGTCCGAAGGCTACGCCGGCCGCATCGGCCACCATGCGGTTATAGCGGGTGCCGACGGTCTTCCCGTACGCCGCCTCGAATTCCGAAGGCGATGCCTTGGAATGGTGGGAGATGACGAGGCCGTTGTTGCGGCCGGAAGCCGCCGAACCGATCTCGTTGCCTTCGAGCATGATCACATCGACGCCGCTGTCACGTGCGCCGAGTGCTGCGGCCATACCGGTGAAGCCGCCACCGACGACCAGCACGTCCGTCTTCCAATCGCCCCGCAGCGCCGGCGCCGTCTGACGCAGATCCGCGGTCTTGCGCCACAGATGCGGCGTCTTCCAGTCGACCTCAAACATCAAGGACTTCCACGGTGGCGCCGCCGAGATAGTGCTCGCTCAAGGCTGAATGCTCGGCCATTTCCTGTGCGGGGGCGTGAAGCTTCACCTTGCCGGTGTTCAGCAGATAGGCGTAGTCGCCGCATTCGAGCGCGAGCTGGACGTTCTGCTCGACGAGCAGGATGGCGATGCCGTTGCGCGACAGGTCGAGGATGATGCGGAAGATCTGATGGACGATCTTCGGAGCAAGGCCGAGAGACGGCTCGTCAAGCATCAGAAGTTTCGGCTCGGCCATCAGCGCGCGACCGATCGCAAGCATCTGTTGCTGGCCACCGGACATGCGGCTCGCCATGCCGTTACGCCGCTCCTTCAGCACCGGAAAGAGATCGAAGGCTTCGGCGCGCAGCGCCTCAAAACTCTTGCCGCCGCGCCCGACATGTGCGGCGACCAGGTTTTCCTCCACCGTCAGGCGCTGGAAGATCTGACGGCCTTCCGGGCAATGGGTGATGCCCAGGCGCACGACCTGCTCCGGCCGCAGGCCGGTGATGTCGCGCCCTTCGAAGGTGATGCTGCCGGCGGTCGGGCGCGCAACGCCGGAGATGGAGTTGAGCAGCGTCGTTTTGCCTGCGCCGTTCGGGCCGAGAACGACGACGATCTCGTGCGGATCTACGTCGACGTTTATGTCTTCAAGAACGCCGACGCGTCCGTATCCCGAGCTGAGCCCGGCGATCCTGAGCAGCGGCTCGGATGTCGTCGATGTCATTGGCGGTTCCCAGATAGGCGAGTTGGACGTCGGTGCTTGCCTGCACCTCGGCGGGTGTTCCCCGAAAAAGCAGCTTTCCGTGATGCATGACGATGATGTTGTCGCAGAGCGCCATGACCAGATCCATGTCGTGCTCGACGATGATCGTGATACGGTCGGGCGATCGCTGGGCGGCGAGCCTAGCGGTCAACTCGGCCGTCTCGTGATGGTTCAGACCGGCGGCGGGTTCGTCGAGCAGCAGCACGCGCGGATTGCAAACCAGCGCGCGGGCGATCTCCAGCATGCGCTGCCGGCCATAGGGCAGGCTGCCGGCTTCCGCATCGGCATGGCCTTGCAGGTCGAAGAAACGCAAGATCTCCATGCATTTTTCACGTCGGAGGTCGCGCTGGGCCGAGGCATAGGGCGGCCACAGCACTTCTTTCCAGGTGCCCCCGACATCGCTCGGATAGAAGCAGACCTCGAGGTTTTCGAGCGCCGTCATCTGATCGAAGAGACGAATGTTCTGATAGGTGCGGGCAACTCCCGAATTGGCGATCTGATATTTCTTGAGCTTGTCGAGGCGTTTGCCGTCGAGCGCTATCGATCCCGAGGAGACGGTGTAGGACCCGGCGGTCATGTTGATGAGCGTCGACTTGCCGGCGCCGTTGGGTCCGATCACACCGTGGATCAGCCCCGGGGCGAAGGAGGCGGTCACGTCATCGATGGCGACGACCTGACCATATTCCTTTCGCAGTCTGTTGAAGACCAGGGTCATTTGCCGAACAGCCTCCGGATCAGCTTGTCCGGCCCGAAGCTGCGCGGAACGAGGCCGGCCGGACGCACGATGATCAGGAAGATCATCAACAACCCGAGGAAGAGGATGCGCCATTCGGCGAATTCGCGCAGCACTTCCGGCAGCAGGATCAGGATTGCCGCGCCTGCGACGATGCCGAGAATGTTGCCGATGCCGCCGACCACGATCATCAGCACGATCAGCACGGATTCCTGAAGCGTGAAACTCTCCGGGCTGACGAAGCGTTGCGAGGCGGCGAAGATCGCGCCCGCGATCGAACCGATCGTCGCTGAAGTGGCGAAGGCGGCAAGCTTGGCGTTGGTCGTGTTGATGCCGATGCCGCGCGCGGCGTCCTGGTCTTCGCGGATCGCTGCCCAGGCCTTGCCGAGGATGGACCGCTCCAGCCGCCAGGCGACAAGGCCAGCCAGCAGCACGACGACAAGCAGCAGCCAGAAGAAATCGACGGGCCGGGCGATCTGTATGCCAAGGATCGAAGCCTTGTCGAGGCGGGCGATGCCTTTCGGTCCACCGGTCAGCCAGTCGACATTGTTGATGATGATGCGTACGATCTCGCCGAAGCCGAGGGTGACGATGGCAAGATAGTCGCCGCGCAATCTCAACACAGGTATGCCGAGCAATATGCCGGTGATCGGACCAAGGCAGGCGGCGACGAGCAGGATGAGCAGGAAAGGCAGATGCAGGTCGAGCTGGGGGCTGGCCAGCAGCGCATAGCTGTAGGCACCGACCGCGTAGAAGGCGACGAAGCCGAGGTCGAGCAGGCCGGTATAGCCGATCACGATGTTCAGGCCGATGCCGAGCAGGATGTAGATCAGCAGGCTGTCGATGACACGGATGTAGTAGTTGGGCAGAAAGGGCGTCACCGCGATCAGCGCGATTGCGATGGCAAAGACAAGGAACGCGACGGCCCGGCTTGAACGCGGCCTGGCAGCCGTAAGGCTCTCGGCGACGGACATCAGAACTCCCTCTTGTACACGATGCTTTCCTCGGACACGGCCTCGCCCAATATGCCGGCGGGACGAACCAGAAGCACGAGTATGAGGATCGCGAAGGTGAGCACATCGCGATATTCGGTGCCCAGCACGCCATGGGTGATGACGGGCAGCAGCGCGGTTCCGCCCACTTCGACGAAGGCGAGGATGAAGGCGCCAAGCATGGCTCCGGGAATGGAGCCGATGCCGCCGAGGATCGCCGCGGTGAAGGCCTTCAGGCCAATGACGGCTCCCATGGTCGGCGACATGATGCCGTAGTAGCTGGCATAGAGGATGCCGCCGGCCGCGCCGAGCAGCGGGCCGACGAAGAACACCATCGAAATCGCGCCATAGACGTTGATGCCCAGAAGCTGCGCGGTGGGGCGGCTTTCCGAAACGGCGCGCACTATGATGCCAATGCGGCTGCGGTTGACGAGGAAATGCAGACTGAGCATCAACACGAAGGCGGCGACGAGGATGCCGATCTGCATCGAGGTGATGGTGCCGCCCAGCACCTCATAGCGGACGACTGGGAAGAAGCTCGGAAAGGCGACCGGCTGCGGGCCGGCAAGAATCTGCATGCCGGTGACCAGTGAGAGCGAAACGCCGAGCGAAGACAGCATCGGCGCCAGCCGGGTGGAGTTTCGCAGCGGCTTGTAGGCAACGCGTTCAATGCCGACGCCGATGAAGCCCACCAGGAAGACAGCGATCACAAACGCCACGGTAAGCGCTATCGCAGCCGCAATGCCGACATCGCCGACGAGCATGCTGAGGACCAGAAAGGCGACGTAGGCGCCGAGCATGAACATCTCGCCATGGGCGAAATTGATCATGCGCAGCACGCCATAGACCATCGTGTAACCGAGCGCGATCAGCGCGTAGATCGAACCGATGGTCAACGCGTTGACCGTCTGTTGAATGAGGTTTCCCAGCATGGGCCGGTGTCCTGTGCAATGGGTTCCCGATCGACAGTCCGTCGCACTTTTGTCAGGCGCGGCCGTCAACAGGCAAGAGGAGCCGCCTTCAAAAAGACAGGCGGCTCCGGCGCCGGGCTGCTATTTCGAGCCGACAAGCTGGAACTTCGATCCCTCGACCTTGTAGAGGTATGATGGGGCGACTTTAAGTTCGCCCGTATCGTCGAATTCCAGCTCACCCACGGCGGTCTTGACCTTGACCGCGTGCAGCGCCGCGTTGATGTCCTCGCGCGTCAGGCCCTTGGTCGTCTTCAGCACCTGTTCGAGGATCTGGCCCTGTACATAGCCATAGATCGAGTATGGGCCGGCCTCCTCGCCATACTTGGCTTTGTAGAGCTTGGCGAATTCGGCGATCTCCGGCGAGGCATCCATTGGCGGCACCTGGATGGCGACGAGCGTGCCTTGGACGTTGGGCTCGCCAGCCTGTTTGATCAGGTCCGGCGTATAGCCACCGTCGGGCACGATCAGGGTGGCGGCGATGCCTTGCTCATGCATCTGCTTGGCAAAGAGCGCCAACTGCGGCATGACGGCACCGAGATAGATCACGTCGGGTTTCTTCGGCTTGATCTGCGCCAGCACGGCGGCGAAGTCCACGTCGCTTGGCGCGACCGAAATCGTGTCGATGACCTTGCCGCCGCCACTCTCGAAGTTCTTGGCGAAGATTTCGGAGATTCCCTGGCCGAAAACCTGCTTGTCGTTGACGACCAGCGCAGTCTTGGCGCCGAGCTTGCCGAGCGCGTATTCAGCCGGCAGCAGGGCGCCCGCCAGATCGTTCGCGACCGGACGCACCATGAACTTGTAGCCCTGCTTGGTGAGCGATGGGTTGGAGCCGAAGGTCATCGTCGGCAGCGAGCAATCCTCGTAGATCGGCAGAGTGGACTGAGCGACGCCGGAATTGAAGTTGACGAGGCCAATCACGACCTCGTCATTGTCACAGAACTTCTGCGCCACGAGCGTTCCCTCGCGCGGATCGGCTTTGTCGTCTTCTTGTTCATAAGCGACGGTCATGCCATTGACCCCGCCGGCGGCATTCAGCTTGTCGACATAGAGCTTGAAGCCGTTGTGCCATGTGGTGCCGAAATAGGCTTGCGGGCCGGAGAGCGGAGCGGAGAGGCCGATTGTGACCTGCTCGGCCATGGCCGGACCTGCGAACAGCGATGCTCCCACAAGGAGCGCGGCAGTAAATTTCTTCATGATGGTTCCCCTTGGCTACTGGTCACGCCGGGAGTGGCCATTCCGGTCTTCTCTCCCTTGGAACCCATCGAAGCAGACAAAGAGACTGTCGTCAAGAAAGTGTCGACACTATTGCGTTCAATTTTGTGCTCAGATATCGATTATGCGTCGCGTGCCCTTCGCCGGCGCTTTAGATCAGCGCCGTTGCCGGGTGCGAACACCTTGAGCAGGGCGTCCTTGAGCGCCTGTTGCGTGGCGGAGACGGTCATTTCGATATGCTCGCGCAGCAGTTTCATGCCGTTTTCGGCATCCCGCCTGACGGCGGCATCGACGATGGCCGAATGGGAGGTGATCTGCGCCTTGTCATGCGAGGGATGTTCGATCTGTATGCGGCGGATGAAGCGGATGCGCGCATTGATGGAGCTGAGCTGGCCGACAAGTTCCGGATTTCCGGACAGCTCGGCAATGAGCAGATGGAAGCCTTCATCCTCGGCCAGGATGACATCCGGCGGTTGGTCCGGGTAGGCGTCGACGATCGCTTCCCAGTAGCTTCGCAGCCGGTCGATTTCGCTGTCGTCGGCGCGCTCGCACATCAGCTTGAAAGCGGCGCACTCGATGATCGAGCGGAACTCATAGAGGTCGAGCAGGCCCTCGGTGCTGAGGCTTCTGACGAAAAAGCCGCGGTTGGGCGTGAGCGAAACGAAACCCTCGGAGGCGAGCCGGTTCAGGGCCTCGCGGATGGGTGTGCGCGAAACGCCGAGGCTGCGCGAAAGCTGGACCTCATTGATGCGTTCCCCGGGCTTCAGCTTGAACTCGACCAGGAGCTTGCGGATGGTGTTGTAGGCGCGTTCGCTGCTGTCTGCAGCGCGACGCGTTTCGGCCTCGGCGGCAAGGGACGGATCGTTGTCGGCACTGATCTCGGCTCGTTCGGTCACGACGATTCTCATCTGATTTGTATGCAGGTTGTGTCTACACTTTGTAGAGCGCCTTTCTTTCCCAACTTCGTGTGAATGGCAAGCAGCAGGTTCAAATCCGGGGGACAACAATGATTGTAGGTATTCTTGGCGTCGGGCATCTGGCGGCGGCCATGCTGGCCGGGTTCCTGCGTTCGGGGCTCGATCCCGCGGCAATCGTGCTGTCGCCGCGCGGCAAGGCCGCGGCACTCTCCAGCCATCACGGTTTTCGGCTGGCGACCGACAATCGCGATCTCGTCGAACGATCCGATGTCGTCATTGTCGCCGTACGGCCAGCGCATGCGCCGGACGCGGTCGCCGGTTTGCCGTGGCGCAAGGACCAGGTGGTGATTTCGGTTTGCGCCGGCGTACCGCTGTCGCGATTTGCTGTCGCGCCCGCGCGTACGGTGCGCGCCATGCCGTTCACGGCTTCCGAAGTCTGTGCCAGCCCGACAATCTATTTCCCCGACCTTGAGCAAGCGCGGGCCGTTCTCGATCGGCTCGGTCCCTCGATCGCGCTGGCCAGTGAAACGGACTTCGAGGTGGCGACGGTCAATGCCGCCATCTACGGCTGGGTGCAGGATCTGATCCGCCGGACGACTGAATGGTCGTGCGCGCAAGGTCTCGATCCGGCAATTGGCCGCCGGCTGACGGCGATGACGTTCGTGGCCGCCGGACGGCTGATTGAGGAGAAGGACCAGCCGATGGGCCAGATGCTCGAGGAGCTGGTGACACCGGGCGGCATCACCGAGCGGGGCCTGCAGGTGCTTTCGGCGCGCGGTGTGCCAGCCGCCTGGGAGGAGGCTTGCAGGGCTGTGCTCGACAAATTGACGGCGTCAGGTTGAGGGGAGGCGCCGCGCACTCATCGTTGCGGCGCGGGTGGATAGGTATGGCCGCCTGGTGCCTGTTCGCTCGGCGCGACGATCAGTTCGGCGATGTCGACATGGTCCGGCATCCGCAGCGCGGCAACGAGCACGGCGGCAATATCGGCCGGGCCGAGCGGCCGCTGTTGCGAGTACATGCGCTTGTGCAGACCCTCGCGATCGCCGTCGAAGGCCTTCAGGTAGAAATCCGTTTCCACGCGGCCGGGGGCGATCTCGGTCAGCCGCACGCCGGTGCCCGCGAGATCATAGCGAAGGATACGGCCTGCCTGGGAAAGCCCGGCCTTGGCTGCACCGTAGGTCGTCGTGCCGGGAAAGACGCCACTGGCCGCTGTGCTGGTCAGGTTGAAGATGTGGCCACGCTTGCGCGCTATCATGCCCGGCAGCAACATGCGGATGAGCTGCAAGGGCGCGGTGAGGTTCAGCGCCACCACCTCGGCTGTTTCCTCCGCGCTCTGCTCATGCAGGGGGCGCACGGTCGCCAGACCGCCGGCATTGTTGATCAGCACATCGATTTCCGCCGCATTGAGCGCGGACGCGATCGCTTCGTGGTCGCGCACATCGGCGACAAGCGGTTTTACGCGCGGCCCGAGCCTCTCCTGCAGGACCTGCAGCGCATCGTGGTTGCGCGCCAGCGCATGGACGATCAATCCTTCCGCGACCAGGCTCTCGACGATTGCCGCGCCGATGCCTTTCGAGGCGCCGGTGACGAGGGCGGTACGATAGGTCATGGCCGTTCTCCTGAACCGTGACGATCAGAGCAATTCCAGGAAAAGTGTGAAACGGTTTTCCGCCCGAAATTGCTTAAAACAAAGAGTTAGAGCGCGCCGTGTATGGCCACCGTTTTCAAAATGCCGACCAGGCCAGCTTCGCGCGCGGCCTTCAGGTCCTCGTGGCTGCGCCCGCCCACCGCCGCACCTGTCGAAGCCGTGATCGCGCGGATGGTCTCGTTGTCGAGCTTTGCGTCGAGCAGCGTGTCCCAGATCGCCTGATAGGTCGGGCCATATTTGCGCAGGAAGTCCTCGATGCCATCGGCGTTGAGGCTGTTGGAAATGAACGAACCTTGCAGGGTCCATTTCGCACCCGGCCCATACATGAAGGCACGATCCACGTCCTCGACCGAGGCGACGCCGTCGCGCACCAGCGCGATCGCCTCGCGCCACATGGCGCCCATCAGGCGCAAGGCGATATGGCCGGTCACCTCCCGGTTGAGCGTTACCGGCTTCTTGCCGATGGCTTCATAGATGGCGCTTGCGCGGGCGATCGCTTGTGGATCCGATGTCTTGCCGCCGACGATCTCGACCAACGGCATCAGATGCGCCGGGTTGAAGGGGTGACCGAGCACGACGCGGCCGGGCAGGCGGCACTCACTCTGCATGTCGGACACGAGCAAGGCCGAGGAGGAGGAAGCGATCACGACCTCATCACCGACATGGTCTTCGATTTCGGCCAGCAGCCGGCGCTTGAGGGCCAGGTCTTCCGGACCGTTCTCCTGGACGAAATCGACGCCTTCGAGCGTCTCGGCGAGCGTCGGAAAAAGACGGATCGCGCCGGGCACGTGCGAGGATCCTTTCAACGCATCCAGGTCGGCCATGAGTGCGGGCAGCACCTCGCTGAACGCCGCTTCGCGCCGCTCGGTCGGATCGAACACGCGCACCGCGTGGCCGGCATGGGCAAAGCAAGCCGTCCAGCGCTGCCCGATCACACCGAAACCCACAATGCCGATGGTCAGTTTTTCCATCATCCGGCCTTCCTGCCGTCAAGCGCTGCGCGGAAGGCCTCGTTGAGGTCGTTCCACGGAATGAAAAGATCGAGCCAGGCGCCAATCCGTCCGGCAACCAGGATTGCCTCGTCGATCAGGGCATCGAAAGGATATTCGTCTTCCATCGCTGCCTTGAGCCGGAAAAGCAGGGCCGGCGTTTCGTCCATGTGGCAGAAGTCGCGCAGGCGGGTCGCGGTCTTGTCGAGTGCGATTGCTGCCGCCTGGCGCAGCATCATTTCGTCCTTTCCGCCGCGCTCGGCGCGGATCCACCACAGGAATTCGTGCAGCACCCGCGCTTCCGACTCCGCGGTGAAGACGGGACCTGCCGGATGCATGATGGCGCGCGACGCGGTAACCCGGCTGATGTCGGCGGGACAGGACGCCCACAGCGCCTTGCGCGCGGCGATGATATCCTGCGGCAGCGGCGATGGCGGCGAAGGCTCGAACCCTCCGCCATCCGACCGGACAAGCGCGCCTTCCAGAATGCGGCGGCCCTGGTCCCGCTTCAGTGTCGCGGCAAGCTCGGCGATGCCCTCCACCGGCGCGTCGAGATGGCCGAGAACGGTGATCTCGGCATTTTCCGCCTGGAGCGGCGCGAAAGTGATTTCGAGGAACTGCCGCACCGGCCAGTAGATGAAGGCGCCGGCGGTCGCGGAAAGCACATGCGTAGCACCCTCGATATCCTCCACGAAGGGAGCATGCCAATAGATATGGCTGCCGGCGATCTTCGGCGTGTGGAGCTGCAGACGCATAGGCAGGGCCGAAAGCAGCGCCCGGCGCGTGCGCTCGGCATCGCCGGTCAGGCGCAGCGGCCAGCTGCGCCCCTCGGCCGAGAAAATCAGGTCCATCTTACTTTCCGGGATTGAAGAAGGAGACGGGTTTGAGGATCTGGTTGCGCATGTCGAGAAGATAATCGGTCTCGATCACCTTGCGCCGATAGGCCTGCCACTCGGGATCGGCCTCCATGCGGTCGCGCCGCTCCTCCCGGTCGGCCAGGCTCTCATATTTCCACAGATGCACGGTGCGCGAGAGGTCGCCAATATGCGTCTGGAAGAAGCCGAAGGGCTCGCCCAAATAATGCCGCTGCATCGGCAGGCCTACGTCCTCATAGAGTTTCAGGAAATGCGACTGCTTGTTCGGGCGGGCGGTATAGGTGCGATGGTCGAAAATCATATCGGGCACTCCTTCTGGTGTTCTGTATCCGGTGCCTTCGGCGCCGGCGTGATGATCTTGTCGGCTCAGCCGGCGCTTCGCACCGTCTCGGTGATCAGCCGGGCGGTGAGTGCCGGCGCTTCAATCTGCGGTACATGGCCGACGCCATCGAGAAGATGAACAGCGGTGAAGCCCGGCGCCCGGGCCGCATGGGCGACCGGAATGACGCGGTCGAGCCTGCCCCAGATGAGCCGCGCGGGCACGGCAAGCTCGCCAAGCGCGCTCACCAGATCGAAACCTTGCGTGCCGTCCGGGAACAGGCTTTCGGCCATCGCCGCGAGTGCGTCGCAATTGCCGGCCTTTTCCATCTGTCTGAGTGCTGCCTGCGCATAGCCGCTCGGCAAGGCCGCGGGGTCGCCGACCATGACAGTCAGCCACTGCTGCAGAGCCTGCACCGTGGTCGCGCGGGCAAGACCGGCAATGAAGCCGGCATTGATCTCGGGGCCAAGCCCGCCTGGAGCAAGAAGCGTGACAGACCGCACCGCGAGACGGCCAAGCCGGGCGAGTGCGAGAACCGCCGCACCGCCGAGGGAATGGCCAACGAGATGGGCATTGCCCACGCCCATATCTTCCAGCCGGTCGGAGAGCAGGAAGGCGATCTCCTCAATGCTGCTTGCGGGTCTTGCCGCTTCCGCACCATGGCCGGGCAGGTCGAGGCTGATCGTCTCGATCCCCGACTGGAGCAAGGGGACGACCTGCCGCCACACGGAACGATCCGCCCCGAAGCCATGGACGAGAACCACGGGCGCAGTCTGTCGGGCCAGCGCCGGCGCGGCAACAGGGGATGTCTGGACTGCCGTCGGCGTCCGCTGACCTGCACCGTCAAGTTCGTTCGCGCGGGCGGCGAGGGTGGCATCGATGTCGCGCTTCTTGATGCGCCCGTGCGGGCCGCTTCCCGAAATGGTGGCAAGGTTGAGCCCGGCCGCAGCGGCAAGCCGCCGGGCCAGCGGGCTTGCGACTGCACGGCTGCCGGGCGGCCGGATGGAGGAAGGCGCTTCGCTGGTCACAGGATCGCGCGGAATGGTTTCGGCAGCCGTTGCCGTGGCCGGCGCGATCGAAGCGGATTGGGCAGCGATCGGCTTCTCGCCACCTATCGGTTTCTCGTCCGCGATCGTGCCGAGCACGGCGCCCACCGGCGCTTCCTGTCCCTCGGCGAAGAAGATTTCGGCCAGCCAGCCGTCGCGGTCGGCTTCGATCTCGGTTGCTGCCTTGGCTGTCTCTACGGTGACGAGAAGCTCGCCGGTCTTGACCGGATCGCCCGATTTCACCGCCCAGGCGATTACCAGTACGGCTTCCATATATTCGCCGCCGGCGCTGTCGATGATGATCGGATGGGTCGCCATCGCCGCCGCCGTCACTTCAGCGTCTTCAGCGCGGCCGTGCGGATCTTCTCGGCACTTGGCAGCATCGCCGTTTCCAGCGGTTCGGAATAGGGGATCGGCATGTCGGGAAGCGTGACGCGCGCGACCGGCGCGTCGAGCTCGTCGAAGGCGTGGTCCATGATCGTTGCCGAAAGCTCGGCGGCGTAGCCGCAGAAACGCCAGCCCTCGTTGACCACCACGGCATGGTGCGTTTTCGCGATCGAGGCGACTATGGCGTTGACGTCGAGTGGGCGCAGCGACCGGAGATCGACGATTTCGGCCGAAACACCGTCGGCTGCGAGAAGATCCGCGGCTTTCAGTGCCTCGACCACCATCTTGGAGGTGGCGAATATCGAGATATCGCTGCCTTCGCGCAGGGTTGCCGCCTTGCCGAGCGGCACGGTCACGTCGCCTTCCGGCACCTCGCCGCGGGTGTTGTAGAGCAGCTTGTGTTCGAGGAAGACGACCGGCTGGTCGTCGCGGATCGCGGCCTTCAGCATGCCCTTGGCGTCGGCCGGTGTCGAAGGGGCAACGACCTTGATGCCGGGTATGTGAGCAAGCATGGAATCGAGCGACTTGGAGTGCTGTGCGCCGGCGCCGGCGCCGCCGCCGCCCTGCGTGCGCAGCACGAACGGCATCTTCACCTGGCCGTTCCAGATGTAATTGTAGATCGATGCCTGGTTGACCAGCGCATCGAGTGTCAGCGGCACGAAATCCGCATACATGATTTCAAGCACCGGCCGCGTGCCGGTCATCGCGGCGGTCACCGCCATGGCGGTCAGCGCCTGTTCGGAGATCGGCGTGTCGCGCACCCGCGTTTCGCCGAATTCCTCCATCAGCCCTTTCGTCACTTTGAAGACGCCGCCATAGCGGCCGATGTCCTCGCCGAAGACGAAAACGGAAGGGTCGGCCTGCATCTCTTCGCGCAGTGCCGCATTGAGCGCTTCGGCATACCGCATCATGGCCATGTCAGTGTGTCTCGCTGTAGGGGTTGCAGGCTTCGTCCAGCGAGAATTCGGGCATCGGGTCGGAGAGAGCGGTCTCGAAAGCCTCGGCCACCTCGGCCTTGGCTGCCGCCTCTATCTCGGCGAGTTTCGCCTCGCCGACGTCGCCCAAAAGCGCCTTGCGCGAGACCAGCAGCGGGTCACGCTCTTTCCAGGCCGCAATGTCCTCCGGCTTCTGGTAGCCGCCCATGTCGGAGGTGGAAAAACCTTCGATGCGATAAGTCTTGCATTCGACCATGCCGGGACCCTCGCCACGCCGGGCACGCTCGACCATGACCGACACGGCGCGATAGACGGCCACCGCGTCATTGCCGTCGACGATCTCGGCCGGCATCGCATAGCCGGCGGCGCGGATCGACAGATCCTCGACCGGTGACTGGACTTCGGAGGGAACGGTCAAGCCGAACTGGTTGTGTTCGAGCACGAAGACGACCGGCAATTTCCACAGCCCGGCCATGTTCATGGCCTCGTGGCAGATGCCGGTTTGCGCGGCGCCGTCGCCGAAAACGCACATGGCGACATTGCCGGTGCCGAGGATCTGCATCGACAGCGCCATGCCGGTGGCGGCCGGAATGCCGGCGCCGACTATGGCGTTGCCGCCGATCACGCCCTTTTCGGCATCGGCCACCAGCATGTGGCCGGCGCGTCCGCCGCAGGCACCGGTGGCCCGTCCGAAGATCTCGGCCACCACCGGGTGCACCGCCATGCCCTTGCCGATATAGACCGCGTGGCCGCGATGGGTGGTTGCGACCTTGTCGCCAGCCTCCAGCACTGCGGTCGCGGCGACACCGACGGCTTCCTGGCCATCGCAGCGATGGATCGGACCGCGCGTGCGTCCTTCCTTGTGCAGCGCCCCAAGGCCCTCTTCCAGATGCCGCACCAGCAGCATCCGGCGATAGATTTCCAGATGTTGTTCGACGGAAGGAGTGTTTTTCACCGATATCCCCGAGTTCGTGCCGAAATTAAATACAAAAGTGTCGACACTTTGCAAGCGCTTCTGCAAAATAGGGCAAAACAAGTTTTTGAAAAGGGGATCGACCATGCGTTTGAAGGGCAAAGCGGCCATCATCACAGGTGCCGGAGCCGGTATCGGCGCCGCCGCCGTGGAACTCTTTGTGAAGGAGGGCGCGCGTGTGCTGGCCGTCGACCGCGACGGCGCGCGGGCGAGCGAGGTGGCCGGCAAGACAGGAGCGCTGGCCTCGGAGGCCGACGTCTCGGACGAAGCCTCCGTGGCGACGATGGTGCGCCGCGCGCAAGAGGCATTCGACCGTGTGGACATCCTGGTCAACAATGCCGGTTACGGCATACGCGGTTCGGTCGTCACCACTGCGGCGGCGGATTGGGACGCGCTCATGGCCGTGAACCTCAAGGGCGTCTTTCTCTGCTCCAAATATGTCATTCCCGTCATGGCCGAGGGTGGCGGCGGGGTGATCGTGAACACCGCCTCCAACGTGGCCCAGGTCGGACTTGCCGATCGGGCGGCCTATGTCGCCTCCAAGGGCGGCGTCGCGGCGCTGACGCGTGCCATGGCGCTTGACCATGTCGCGGACAAGATCCGGGTCAACGCCGTGGCGCCGGGTGTGACTTGGTCGAGCTATTTCGAAACCATGCTGGAAACCCATCCCGATCCTCAGGGGTTTGTCGCGGCATTGAACGCGCGCTCGCCGATGAATCGCGTCGCGCAGCCGGTTGAAATCGCAAATGCAATCCTGTGGCTCGCCAGTGACGAATCCTCTTTCGCCACCGGCTCGATCCTGACAGTGGACGGCGGTATGACCGCCTGGTGAGACGCGCCCGTCGGCGGCGGAAAAGAAGCCTGCCGCTTCAGGCAACGGGGCGGATGGAACGCAGGGCGATCAGCATCTCGTCGAGGTCGGCGCAGGGCAGGCAGCCGAGGTCCGCGATGTCCTTGGTAACGTCGACGGGCAGGCCCGAATTGGACTCCTTGGGCACTTCGTTCAATCGTCCGCCGATGAGGATCGGCAAGGTAAGTCCGCGTGCCGCCATCGCCGTTTTCACCGCCTGCGCATAGCGCAGCGCCACGCCGTTGTAAGTGCTGACCGCGATGGCATCAGCCCCGGCTTCGGCGGCGCGGATGACGAGTGTTTCCGGATCGACGGCTACACCCGCATCGGCGATGACGATGCCCAGACCCTCGAGCGCCTGTTCGACGAGATATTTTCCGTGCTCATGCACATCGGTCGTACCGATGCAGACGGTCAGGGGTTTAGGGCTTTCCAGCGGCTTCTGCGCCGAGACCCATGCGCCGGCCTTGTGGTTGAGTTCGCGTGCCCATTCGGCATGGATCAGCGGCGTGCGCCCGCGTACGCCGTCCGCACCCGGGCCGAACAGCGCCTCCATGCGCCTCGGCCCCATGCGGCGGATGGCGAACATCAGCGCGGCCGGGTCTTTGGTATCCACCCCCCGCTCGGCCAGCCCCTTCATGACGGCACCGGCAAAGCGGCGCCCGCCTTCGACCAGCACATCGGCCATCGCCTCTACCCTGGCCCAGTCGAAGACCGGGTCGTAGAACGGTGCGTGCAGCGCGAGCCGGTGTGCGAAGGTCTGCGCATCGATGATCTCGTCGATATCGGGAATGCGCTGGTTTTCGGTCACCGGCACCGGATTGATCGCATGGCCGGAGGGCCATCGTCCCACTGCGAGTATGTCGGCCAGGAGATAGCTCGCCAAGCTTGCGTAATTGCCCGCTGTGGTCGACTGGTAGGAGACGGTGTTGCCGAAGATCATGGTTCCCGGCGTGTCGCTGACCCGCACCAGCGCGGCATGGAAGGCAGCGCGCGACAGCGGATCGCTGAAGTGGTGGCCATAGCAATGGCCAAGCCGCGCGCCGATCAGATCCTCGACGATGTGCTTTTCGACCAGCACCATGCCGAGCGCGCAAGCCATGTCGATGAACAGCCCCGCGAAGCCGTCGTCGAGGTTGGAATGGACGAGGATTTCGGCATCCTGCGCGGCAATCAGGCCGAGCGCGGTGACGGTCGCTTCGGTGGTCGCCACTTCATCGTCCCAGTAGGGCAGCCGGAAGGTGAAATACTGCCCCAGGTTACCAATGGCCGTTGCCCCGGCGGCGATCGCGGCGCGGGTGTTTTCCACCGCGCCGGGCAGGCCGAGCATGAAGTCGCCGAAATGCGCAGCAGCGGGCGCGGCGTTGGTGATGCGGGCGAAATCCTCGGGGCCGGTGAGCACGATGCCGGTGCCGCGCGCAGCCCTTGCACGCATGGCTTGGGGATATCCCATCGACCAGTCGAGGGTGATGCCGAAACGATCGACCGTCACTCCTGCCTTTCGGCATTGCTCATGCACTTCGCCGATCGCCGCCACGGTGCGGTCGACGCTTCTGAAGCCGATATGGGCGTGCTGCATGACTCGCTTTTCGGCCGCTGCCATGCGCTTCCATGCGGCTTCGGACGGCATTCCGGTCTCGGTGAGGAAGCGGCAGCTGCCGAGGCGCCAGTCTCGCACCATGGCGCGTCCTTCGGCGAGGAGGTCGGCGCCAGGCTTGAGGCGCGGGTCGATAAGAGCGGGGGCGATTTCAGCGGTCATGATATTGGCTGTCGGCCTTGGCAATGAAACGACGAATGATGGCGGCAAAACCTTCGGGGTCGGCGAGGGGATGAAAATGCGCACCGGGGACTGAAACAAACCGGGCACCCGGTATTGCAGTGGCGATCGCCTCTGAAAGGGCTGATGGCGTCAGAATATCGCCGGTGGCGGCAATCACCTGAACCGGGGCGTCGATACGCGGCAGATCGGCAAGGCGATCATGGTCGAGCAGCATGCGCACGCGTGCGGCACTGACTGTCAGCGGCGCCAAGGTGCCAGGGGCGGCGGCGACCGCCGCCTCGAGCTGCCCGGCATGCGTTTCGAGGTAGGACGGTTCGTGGCAGAGCACGTGGCCGAGGCGCTGGTAGGTTTCGGCCATGCCGGCCTCCAGCAGTTCGGCGCGGGCGGTGAAGAGCATGCGGAAACGGGCGTCTGCGCGCGCCCAGGAGCTGCTGATCGTGTAGCTCAGGCCGAGATTCGCATGATCGAGCGCCAGCACCTGCGCGATCGCGCCGCCGGTGGAATGCCCGACAATGTGCGCCGGTCCGCCCGTCTGCGCCAGCAGGCCGGCAATGTCGCTGGCAATCAGGGGAATGGAGCAGGGGCTTTCCGGGCGATCGCTGCGACCGGCGCCGCGATGGTCGGTGACGATGATGCGATGGTCGGCTTCGAGAAGGCGTACCACGCCGGCCCAAAACCTTCCGTCACCGCCAAGCCCGGGGATGAGGATGAGGCGCGGGCCGGCGATTCCCGATGTCTCGTAGTGGATATGGCAGCCATCGGCGGCGGTGAAGAAGGGCATCAGCTGCGGCCCTCCCTGTCGAGCAACTCGCCAAGTGCCGCGACGAGACTGAGCGCCGTGAGCATCGAGGTTTTCGGATTGCTGGGCGAGGGCGCGTTGACGAACCGGAAGGAGGCGGTGCCGGCGGTACTCTCGACCTCTATCTCATGTGTGTTGCCGGCAGCCTTCGGATCGGCAACCACGCTGACTGTGACCTTGTCGACGCCTGCCGCGAGCGCCACGGCGAAGGCGGCGTTGAGGTTTTTCGGATAGAGCTTTGCCGCTTGCGCGGGCGTGCCTTCGAAGAGGGATACCGCGTCGTGCTCGGCTGACAGGCCAAGGGTGGCAAGCTCGGCTCTCCAGGCTGCCGGCGGCTTGCGCGAGGTGTAGCGCACCCGCGCTTCGGGAAGTGCGGCTATCGCCCCGAGGTAGTCAAGGCCACCCAACGCGCCTGATGGCAGGACGAAGCGTGCGCCGCTATTTCGGCCGGCAGAGGTCAGCCGGGCGGCAAGGATCGGATCGGAGAAGGCACCGATCGAAGCGATGACGGTCGGGATGACGGCGTCGAGAAGCGCGGGCACATAGGCGGCCACTGCCTGCTGACTTGCCGCCTCCACCACCGCCCTGGGGCGCGCGTCGATCAGCGCATCCAGCCGCGTAACAGTGCTGACATTTGCCGGCAGTGCGGGGCGGGTGCCTTCGCGCGTCAGCGCCACCCAGCGATATGAGTCCTGTGGGAAAGCAGAGACGATCTCGCGTGCGATCGTGCCGTAGCCGATGAGGCCGAGCGTCACCATCGGGGGTCTTCAGGGGTTCTGTTTCAGGGGATCGAACTTGTCGGCAAGGTCTGCCCCGAACACCGTCTTGCGCTCGATCTCCAGGACGTTTTCCGGGCGCGGGAAATTGGACGGAACGCGGTCACCTGGCTTGCGCGGCTTGCCGATCAGGCGAAAGAAGTCCTCGAGCCCGTTCGGCACGATCAACCAGATCCAGCGCAGGGGTGTCTCGCCGTCGTTGATGAACATGTGCCGGACATTCTTCGGCAGGAACACTACGCTGTCCGGTTCCAACGGATGTTCCTTGCCGTCGATGACGGCTCGGCCATGGCCTTCGAGGACGTAGATCGTCTCTTCGTTGCGGTCATGCGTGTGTTCGCGCACATAGCCGCCAGGCGCCACTGATTGCGTGCCCAGTGCGAAGGGGTGCTCCATGCCGACGATATGCGGCGCGAGCGCGACGTCGATATGGCCGTTTGCCGGAACCGGCTGCCAGTAGCTTTCGCGCGTTTCGGTTCCGGAAACATGGATGCCAGAGGGTGCGGGTTGAAGGTGGGTGTCGTCCATGGCTCTGCCTGTCGAATGGAGCTGCGAAGGTCGTTCGGGCGCGCGTTGCTGACCAGGAGAGATTACAGCGCAAAAAGTGTCGACACAATAGTAGACAGATTAAATTTCCTGCCTCTATAGTGCTGCGGTGGCGGTGGCAGGGGAATGCCGATGGGCGAGTATGACGTTCTGGTGATCGGTTCGGGATCCGCGGCCTGCTCGGCGGCGCTGCGGGCCGCCAAGGGTGGTCTCAAGGTGCTCGTCATCGAAAAGAGCGAATGGCTGGGCGGTACCTCGGCCATGTCCGGGGCCGGGGTCTGGATACCCGCCAACCATGTCGCGGCCGAAGCCGGCATCGCCGACAGCCGCGAGGACGCGCTTGCCTATCTGCGTGCGGTCGCGCCCGAAGGGTGGGAGCAGAAGGAAGATGCGCTCTGGGGCGCGTTCGCCAAGGCAGCGCCGGACATGCTGCGCTTCCTGTCCGTCAACACGCCGCTCGATTTTCGCCTGATCAACGAGCCGGACCCCTTTGCCGAAGCGCCAGGCGGCAAGCTTTACGGCCGCATGCTCTCGCCGAGGCCGCTCAGCCGCCGCATCCTTGGCAAGTTCGCACGGAGCTTGCGCCGCTCCACACTGCCGCACAGCTTCACGTATCAGGAGATCGTCGACCTCGATCTTTATCACCATCCCATCCGCGCCGGGTTCAAGGTGTGGCCGAAGCTTCTATGGCGGTGGCTGACGAATTCCGGCGGCCAGGGCACGGCCCTGATGACCGGGCTCATCAAGGGCTGCCTCGATGCGGGCGTCACATTTCAACCGGGAACGCGCGCCGTCACGCTGCTTCAGGACCCGGACTCGCGCATCGCCGGCGCGGAAGTGGAGAGCAAAGGCCGACGCACGAAGATCGTCGCGCGCCGCGGCGTTGTGATCGCCACGGGCGGTTTCGAATGGGACGCCGAGATGCGCGAACGCCACTTCCCCGGCGCGTTCGACCGGATTGGCAGTCCGCGCGGCAATGAGGGCGACGGCCAGAAGCTTGCGGCTTCCGTCGGCGCGCAGCTGGACCGCATGGACCAGGCGAACGTCTATCCCTGCCTGCCGACGCGCTACCAGGGAAAATCACACGGTTTGCCGATGACCTTCCAGGCCGAACCGCATTCGATCGTGGTCGATCGCCACGGAAAGCGATTTGTCAGCGAAAACGCCTTCAACATCGGCGAGGCGATCGATGCGCGCGGGCCAGATGGCGCCCCCATCCATCTGCCTTGCTATCTCGTCGGCGATCATCGTTTCCTCAAAACGTCGCTGCCTTTCCGCTGGTATGCCTCCTACGAGCGCGAATGGGTCAAGAAGGCCGACACGATCGCTGGCCTTGCCGCCAAGCTCGGATTGCCAGCAGCCGCGCTCGAGGAGACGATCGCGCGCTGGAACAGCTTTTGCGCAAAAGGACACGATACGGATTTCCACCGCGGTGAGAACGGCTGGGAGGCATACAAGGCGCATGGCCCCGACCGGCTGAAGCCGATCGACAAGGGGCCTTACATCGGCATGACGATCAATCGCTCGATCCTTGGCACCAAGGGCGGCGCCCGCACCAATGAGCGCGCGCAGGTGTTGAGGCCGGACGGTTCCATCATCCCCGGCCTCTATGCGGCAGGGCTTGCCATGGCCAACCCCATCGGCACGCGCGCCGTGGGAGCCGGCACGACGCTGGGTCCCAATCTGACATGGGGCTTCATCGCCGCCGAGACGATCCTGCATCAAAACAGGTGATCGGGAACTGAGCGATGTAAGGCGCGCTCACCATTGCCACGATCCGCTACTGTCCGTAGCCAAAACTGCGGGAAGTCTCCAGCCCCCGCGGCATGGCTCGATGCCGCTCGCGCTTCCCGACACTCGGAAGTAGGTCGTGAAATATATTTCAATATGTGAATTATATTGACAGCATGCGCTGAGGCTGTAATGTCCCGATCGTCGGCTTTCGGAGGAAGGTCGGCATCATCAAATCCATACGGCAGCGCTCGCTGAGCGCCTGCGACGGTCATTGAGGATGGCTTCGGCCAAGGGAGGAAACTTGCGCAAATTTCTGAGCACGCTCGCAATCGCGGCGGCTGCATCGACCTGCTTTGGGTCGATGCAGGTACGCGCCGAAACCCCCAACCCGTTCAAATGCGAGCCGGGTGAAAAATACGTCATGAACGTCATGGTCTCGGGCGTTGAATACTGGTTCCCGGTCTATGAAATGTTCAAGCAGGCCGGCCAGCAGTTCGGTTGCGAAACCGCATATACGGGTACACCCGAATACGACGTCAACAAGCAGATCGCGACCTTCGACCAGGCGCTGGCGCAGAAGCCTGCCGGCATACTGGTACACCCGATGAATTCCGATCCGTTCATCGAGCCGATCAACCGCGCCATCGAGCAGGGCACCGCGGTGGTGACCTTCGCCGCCGACTCGCCGAATTCCAAGCGCGTCTCCTACATCACCTCCGACAACAACGCCGAAGGCACCTATGCCGCCGACGCCGTTGCCAAGGCGATGGACGGCAAGGGCGAATATGCCGTGCTGGAGAATCCCGGCCAGGACAACCACGACAAGCGCGTCAACGCCTTCGTCGCCCGCATGGAAGCCAAATGGCCTGACATGAAGCTCGTCGGCCGCGCCGCCTCGAACCAGGACCCGACCAAGGCCTATCAGGCGGTTCTGAGCCTGGCGCAGGCGCATCCTGATCTTGGCGCCGTGTTCATGCCGGAGGCCAACTCGGCCATCGGCGCTGCCCAGGCCGCCAAGGAAGGCGGTGGCAAGATCCGCGTCATGCTCGCCGACGTTAATGCCAAGATCCTCGACATGATCAAGGCCGGCGAGATCTTCGGCTCGGTCAATCCAAACCAGGGCATGCAGGGCTATATGGGCTTCATGCTGTTGTGGATGGCCAAGCATCCCGGCCTGATCGATCCGATGAACGACGCCAAGCGTTCGGGTTTCAACCCGATGAGCGTGCCCTTCGTCGACAATGGCTTCTCCATCGTCTCCAAGGACAATGCGGACGACTTCTACTGGGACAAGTACCTCAAGCGCCGCGGCACCAAGGGCATCGAGGAATAGTCTCGATCTCGCCGCCCCGGCCTCGGCAAGGCCGGACCAGCCGGGAAGGAGGCTTCGGCCTCCTTCCTCCCCCTCAGGTTCATCGCAGGAGCACGGCGTGACCCAGGCGCCCATTCTTGAAATCCGTGGCCTGTCCAAGGCGTTCGGCCCGGTCAAGGCGCTGAGCGACGTACGGTTCGAGCTGCGGCGCGGCGAAATCCATGCACTGTGCGGAGAGAACGGCGCCGGCAAGTCGACGCTGATGAACATGATCGCCGGTGTATTGCAGCCCGACGAGGGCGATATCCTGATCGATGGTGAGCGTGTTTCGATCCACTCGCCCGCGACCGCCCAACGCCTCGGCATTGCGCTTGTTCACCAGGAAATCGCGCTCTGTCAGGACGTCACCGTTGCCGAAAACATCTACATGGCCGCGATCAACAGCCGGCGCGCGCCGCTGATGAATTTCCAAAAGCTCTACGCCGACGCCCAGAAGGTCATGGACCTGCTCGCGCCCATTCCGGTGCGCACCAGGGTCGCCGACCTCTCCATTTCCAACCAGCAGCTTGTCGAGATCGCCAAGGCGCTGACGCTCGACTGCAAGGTGCTGATGCTTGATGAGCCGACCGCGGCGCTGACCGAAAGCGAAGCGCAGCGCCTGTTCTCGATCGTGCGCGGGCTCAAGGAACGTGGCATTTCGGTGGTCTATATCAGCCACCGCATGGCCGAGATCTTCTCGCTGTGCGACCGCGTCACCGTCTTCCGCGATGGTCGCTACGTGGCGACCGATCCGATCGCAGCCGTCTCACCGGACGATGTCGTACGCAAGATGGTCGGCCGCGAAATCACCCAGCTCTATCCCGACAAGCTGGCGCCGCAAGAGCCCGGGCGCCTGCTCCTGTCGGTCGAGAGGCTTTCCGATGGCCGCCGCTTCGCCGACGTCGATCTGCAGCTTCGCGCCGGCGAAATCCTGGGCATTGGCGGCCTGATCGGCGCCGGTCGCAGCGAGATCGCGCAAACGGTCTGTGGTCTCAGGCCAATGACGGCAGGAACCGTCGCGCTCGACGGAAAGCAGCTGCGGTTGCGCGGTTATGGCGATGCGGTCAAGGCGGGGCTGGTCTACCTTTCCGAGGACCGCAAAGGTTCCGGCGTGTTCGTCGATCTGCCGATCGACGCGAACATTTCCGCGCTCGACCTCGGCCGGCTCACCGGGCCACTCGGCTTGCTCGATCGCAAGGCCGAGGATCGTCAGGCGAAGGAGCTGACCGGCAGGCTCGGCGTGCGCATGGCCGGCATCGAGGCCGCTGTCTCGACGCTGAGCGGCGGCAACCAGCAGAAGGTCGCCATCGCCAGGCAGCTGTCTGTCGATCCCAAGGTCATTATCATGGACGAGCCGACGCGCGGGATCGATGTCGGCGCCAAGGTCGAGATCCACCGGCTGCTGCGCCATCTTGCCGGCAGCGGTGTCGGCGTCATCGTCATCTCGTCGGAACTGCCGGAGCTGATTGGCTTGTGCGACCGCGTTCTCGTGGTGCGCGAAGGCAGGATCGCCGGCGAACTCACCGCCGACGAGCTCGGCGAGGAAGCCATCATCATGCTCGCCTCTGGCGTTCAGGATAGTTCAAATCAAAGGCAGGCCCAGAATGTCGCCTAGGCAATCAGGAGAAGCGCTCGTGCACGCCGAGATCAAGGCCGCCGGGCGGCGCATCAATTTCGCTCAGCTCGCCTCGATGCGCGAGGCCGGACTGATCGTCATCATCCTGGCGCTGTGCATCGCCATGAGCTTCGCCTCGCCGCACTTCCTGACATGGGGCAATTTCCGCGCCATGCTGATGAGCTTCTCCATCGAAGGGATCGTGGTCGTTGGCATGACCATCCTGCTCATCGTCGGCGGCATCGACCTGTCCGTCGGCTCGGTCGTGTGTTTCTCGATGGTGGTCTCGGGTGCGCTGTTCCTCGCCGGCCTCGATCCCTGGACGGCAAGCCTGATCGGCATCGGCGTCAGCGCGCTGATCGGCGCGGCCATGGGCTTCTTCGTCACGGTGATAGGCCTCAATCATTTCATCACGTCGCTGGCCGCCATGGTCATCGTGCGCGGCATGTGCCTGGTCGTCACCAAGGGCACGCCGCTGTCGCTGTTCACCCTGCCGCCGGCCTTCAAGGCCATCGGCCAGGGCAGTTTCAACAACATCCCCTATGTCATCTTGATCTTCGTCGTCGTGGTGGCGATCTTCGACTTCCTGCTGCGCCGCGCCACGGCCTTCCGAAAGGTTTTCTACACCGGCTCCAACGAGAAGGCCGCGCAGTTCTCCGGCATCAGGACCAATCAGGTGAAGTTCTGGGTCACGGTGCTGTGCTCGACCCTCGCTGGACTGGCCGGTGTCATCTACATGGCGCGCTTTGGCGCGGCGACGCCGACCTTCGGCGCCGGCATGGAGCTCAACATCATCGCCGCGGCCGTCATCGGCGGCGCCTCGCTGAATGGCGGCTCGGGCACCATCTTCGGGGCAATCCTCGGCATGGCGCTGCTCTCGGTGGTGACGAGCTCGCTTATCCTGCTCGACGTCTCGGTCTATTGGCAGGACATGATCAAGGGATGCATCCTGCTGGCGGCGGTGTCGATCGATCACTTCCTGCATCGCAAGAAGTCCTGAACTCTAAAGGCACCGAACAAGGCCATGGCCCCTCCCAAAACCCGCGACGACATCGCCGCTGTTCGTCAGATGCACCAGGCGCTTGTCCTGCATTATATCGAAGGAAAGACCCAGGCCGAGATCGCCGGGGAACTCGGCATCTCGCACGCCACCGTCAACCGGCTCATCAAGCGCGGCCACCAGCTCGGCCTCGTCGAGATCAAGATCAAGTCACCGATCGACCATCTGGTCGACCTGGAAGCGCGGCTGGTGGCGCTGGGCGGCATCGAGCGGGCGATGGTGGTTCCGTCGGTCTCCGACAACCCACACACGGCCCTGCAGCGCGTCGGCGAGGCGGCGGCTGGGCTGCTGCTCGACACCATCAAGGATGGCGACACGATTTCGATCACCGGCGGCAAGGGTGTCAGCGCGCTGGTCGCCGGTCTCAAGCCGGGGCGCCGCTACGACGTCGAAATCATTCCCGCCACCGGGCTGGTCCAAGGCAAGCACTACACCGACGTCAACCACGTCGCCTCGCTGATGGCCGACAAGCTCGGCGGCCGCGCCTACCAGATCCATGCGCCGCTGTTTGCCGATACCGCGCAGCAGCGCGAGATGCTGATGGGCATCAGCTCCGTCGCAGACGTGTTTCGCAAGGCGCGCGAGGCCGATGTCGCGGTGGTGGGTGTCGGCTCCATCCTGACCGACGATTCCAGCTACTACGACCTGCATCCATCCTCGAATGCCGATCGCCAGGCGATCGAAAAGTCCGGGGCGACAGGCGAGCTGCTCGCCCATCTCATCGACCGCCAGGGCAAGCTCTGCAATTATTCGCTCAACCGTTCGCTGGTCTCGTTGACGCTGGACGAGTTCGCGACCATCCCGCGCTCGATCGGCATTGCAAGCGGCCCCAGCAAGGTCGCGCCGATCCTCGCCGCCCTGCGCGGCAACCATCTCGACACCATCGTCACGGACGAGGCCACGGGGCTCCAGATCCTCGAACTGGCCGAACAGGAGGCAGCATGAATTCTCGACAGATCCAGCGGCAGATCGGCAAATCCGGCATATCGGCGTCGGCTGTAGGCCTGGGCACCTGGGCGATTGGCGGATGGATGTGGGGCGGCACCGACGAGAAGGAGTCGGTCAAGGCGATCGAAGCCTCGATCGATGCCGGCCTCAGCCTGATCGACACAGCGCCGGCCTACGGTCTGGGCCGCAGCGAGGCGATCGTCGGCACCGCCATCAAGGGCAAGCGTGACAGAGTGGTGATCGCGACCAAATGCGGGTTGAACTGGCATTCCGGCAAGGGCGGCCATTTCTTCGATCAGGACGACAAGCCTGTGCATCGCTATCTCGGCGCCGACGGCATTGTTTATGAGGTCGAGCAGAGCCTGCGGCGTCTCGGCACCGATCATATCGACCTCTACATCACCCATTGGCAGGACCCGACGACGCCGATCGCCGAGACGATGGCGGTATTGGAAAAGCTCAAGGCGGCCGGCAAAATCCGCGCCATTGGCGCCAGCAACATCAGCGCCGAGGATCTTGGCCACTATATCGATGCCGGCCAGCTCGATGCGATCCAGGAGCGCTATTCGATGATCGATCGCGAGATCGAAGGCAGCCTGCTGCCGATCACTCGCCGCCATGACATCGCCACGCTCAGCTATTCGTCGCTGGCGCTGGGGCTGCTCACCGGCACGGTCGACCCAGCGCGCACATTCGGCGGCGACGACCAACGCAAGGACAACCCACGCTTTTCCACGGCCAACCGTCAGAAGGTGGCAAAGCTGAAAGAGGCCATCGCCCCGATCGCCGAGAGCCATCAGGCGTCGATGGCGCAGATCGTCATCGCCTGGACGCTCGCCCAGCCGGGCATCACCTTCGCCCTGTGCGGCGCGCGCAATCCTGAACAGGCGCTCGACAATGCACGGGCCGGCGAGATCACGCTTGCCGCAAGCGAGCTTGCGGCAATCGACGCCGCGGCAGCCGCGCATCTCACCGCGATGGATGCCTGAGCAAAAAAGGCAACAGCCCCGATGAACCGTAGCCATACAATCGCTGGTCTGCGCGACCGGCCTGATATCGCCGTGCTCGTCATCGGTGGCGGCATCAACGGCATCAGCGTCTTTCGCGAACTGGCGCTGCAAGGCGTCGATGTCGTACTGGCGGAAAAAGGCGATTATTGCAGCGGCGCCAGTGCCGCCCTGTCGCGCATGGTGCATGGCGGCCTGCGCTACCTCGAAAACGGCGAGTTCAAACTGGTGCGCGAATCGCTGCTCGAACGCGACCGGCTGCTGAGGAATGCGCCGCACTATGTCGCCCCGTTGCCGACGACGGTGCCGATCTTCGACATTTTCTCCGGTCTCGCCAACGGTGCGGTGCGTTTCCTGGGGCTGACGCGGCGGCCCAGCCGGCGCGGGGCGCTGGTCATCAAGGCCGGGCTGGCCATGTATGACCTTTTCACCGCCGCACGGCGTTTGATGCCGACGCACAGGTTCAGGGGCCGCGCCGAAACCCTGAAGACATGGCCGGCGATCAATCCGGCGATCCGCAATTCGGCGACCTACTACGACGCCTGGGTGAGCCGGCCAGAACGCCTCGGTCTGGAGATGCTGCTGGACGCCACGGCGAGCGCGGCGAACGCCCGCGCCCTGAACTACGCTCAGGCGTCGTCGACCGGCGACGGCCTTGTCATCACCGACACGCTGACCGGCGAAAAGTTGCCGGTGCGGCCGCAACTGGTCATCAACGCCAGCGGCGGCTGGATCGACCTGACCAACAAGGCCATCGGGGCAACGGCGCAGACTATGATGGGTGGCACCAAGGGCTCGCATCTGATCGTCGACAACAGCGAACTGTTCGACGCGCTCGGCGGCCACATGGTCTATTACGAGAACGAGGACGGACGCATCTGCATCCTGTTTCCCTATCTAGGCAAGGTGCTGATCGGCTCGACCGACATCCGGGTCGATGATCCGGACAAGGTCCGTTGCGAGGCGGACGAAATGCGCTACATCCTGCAGTCTCTCGCCTTCGTCTTTCCCTCGATCAAGGTTGCCGACGACCAGATTGTGTTCCGCTTCGCCGGCGTGCGTCCTTTGCCGGCCAGCGAGGACAGTTTTACGAGCCGCATACCGCGAGATCACTTTTGCGAGTTCGTGGAAGCAAGCGGGCATCTGCCGGCGACGTTGTGCATGATCGGCGGCAAGTGGACCACCTTCCGTTCGTTTGGAGCGCTGGCCGCCGACATGGCGCTGAAGCGGCTCGGCCTCGCGCGCAGCCAGGGCACGCAGGACATGGCCATCGGTGGCGGCCGTGGTTTTCCGGCCGACCCGCAGGTCTGGTGCGCATCATTCGCTGCCGAGCATGGCCTGCCGGTCGAGCGCGCGCACACACTTCTGCAACGCTATGGCACGTCGGCCAGGGATTTCGTTTCGCACCCGGCGGGCGAACAGATGCTGCCGCGGTCGGACTATTCGGCAAGCGAGATAGGGCGCATCATCGAGCGCGAGCAGGTCGAGTGCCTCGCCGACCTGTTCCTGCGCCGCACCACCATCGCCATTTCGGGCGGTCTCAGCTTCGACCTCGTCAATGCCGTTCTCGACATGCTGGCGGCGCACAAGGGCTGGAGCGCCAGCGAGGCCGCCACCGAGCGCTCGACCTTCCTCACCTTGCTGGCCTACCGGCACGGCATCGATCTCCAGACGCATCAAAGGAGCGCCCTATGCGCGTAAACAAGAAAGTCCGCATGAACCGTCTGTTCGGCGGCGGCCGCTGTCTCGACGTCGCCATCGATCACGGCGTCTGCAACGAGCCGAGTTTCCTTGCCGGGCTGGAAGACATGGCCAGCGTCGTCAACCAACTGGTCAAGGCCGGCCCCGACGCTATCCAGATGAACTACGGCCAGGCCGACCTGCTGCAGGCCGTGCCTGGCAAGGACAAGCCGGCGCTGGTGATGCGCATCGACATGGGCAATCCCTATAACAGGATACGCCACCGGGCGATGTGGGCGGTGCTGCAGAACGAAGCCGAGCCCTTGCTTGGCGCCATCGAGATGGATGCGGCTTGCGTCGTGGTCAATCTGTTCATGCTGCCCGACGAGCCGGACCTGTTCCGGCAATGCGTGCAGAACATCGCCCGCGTGCGCGCGGATTGCGAGAAATACGGTCTGCCGCTGATGATCGAGCCGCTGGCCATGCTGCCGGTCGCAGAGCATGGCGGCTACATGGTCGACGGCGATGCCGAAAAGATCGTCACCTTGACCCGGCTTGCCCGCGAGATGGGTGCCGATATCGTCAAGGCCGATCCGACCACCGATCCCAACGACTTCCACCGCGTCGTCGAGGCGGCGCGCTGCCCGGTGCTGGTGCGCGGCGGCGGCAAGGAGGATCTGCGTGCCGTGTTCGACAAGTCGACTGCCTTGATGGCACAGGGTGCGCTTGGCATGGTCTATGGCCGCAACATCTACCAGCATGCCAATCCGAGCGCCGTCGTGCGCGGGCTGATGGCGATCATTCATGACGATGCCGATGGCGGCGTGGCCTGGGATCTGTACAACCAGGCATAGGCTGCGGCCTCGGGAGGCGCCAATGGCAAGCTACATCCTCGGCCTCGATGCCGGCAACACCGTCATCAAGGCCATCCTCTTCGACTTGTCCGGCCGCGAGCTGGCATTCGCCGCCCGTGACGGCCGCTCGTCCATGCCAAAGCCCGGACATGTCGAACGCGACCTCGACGAACTCTGGCGCAACGCGGTTTCGGTCATCGGCCAATGCATTGCTGAAGCCGGTATCGACGCCGGCGAGATCGTTGCCATCGGCTGCGCCGGTCATGGCAACGGGCTCTACGCGCTCGATCGCGATGGTGCGCCGTTGATCGGCATCCAGTCGCTCGACACACGCGCGGTCGGCATCGTTGCCGAATGGGCAAAAGAGAATGTCGGCGACCGCACCTATGCACATTGCCTGCAACGGCCGTGGGCGGCGCAGACACCGACCCTGCTTGCCTGGCTCAAGCGCTTCTCGCCGGCTTTGTTCGCCAACATCGGAACTGTGTTCCTGTGCAAGGATTTTGTCGTCAACCGCCTGACAGGTGCGCGCAGCAGCGATACTTCAGATATGTCGGGCTGCGGTCTGCTGCAGATGCGGGATCGCCGCTACGAGCCGGACCTGCTTGCCGCCTATGGGCTAGGCGATTGCATGGACCTGCTGCCGCCAGTGCTGGAATCGGCCGACATTGCCGGCCATGTCAGCGCGGAGGTGGCGGCCCTGACTGGACTGCGCATCGGCACGCCGGTCGTCGCCGGGCTGTTCGATGTCGTCGCCAGCGCGGTCGGTTCGGGCGTGACCAGAACCGGTGCCGCCTCGGTCATCGCCGGAACCTGGAGCATCAACCAGGTCATCACCGACGAACCGATCCGCGACCCTTCGATCTTCATGCTGTCGACTTTCGATCGCCAGCGCTATCTGGCGATCGAATCCAGTGCCACCTCGGCCGCCAATCTCGAATGGATCGTTCGCGAATTCCTCGAACATGGCGGCGAAGCCGGCAAGTCGCCGTTCGAATTGTGCAGCGAACTGGTGGCGTCAGTCGATCCCAACAGTGACATCCCGATCTATCATCCCTTCCTGTACGGCTCGCAGCAGAATGGCCATGCGCGCGCCGGCTTCTACGGCATCGCCGGCTGGCACAGCCGAGCACATCTGCTTCGTGCGCTGTTCGAGGGCGTCGCCTTCGAGCACAAGCGCCATGTCGAGACCTTGCACAAAGCGGGCGCCGATTTCGACCAGGTGGTGCTGTCCGGCGGCGGCTCGCGCAGCAGCGTCTGGCCGCAGATATTCGCCGATGTCCTCGGCGTGCCCGTTACCGTGGCGCGCAGCCGCGAAACCGGCGCGCTGGGAGCGGCGATCGCTGCGGGCACCGGCGTCGGCATTTTCGCGGACTATAGTGCCGGGGCCGCCGCCATGACTGCAGCCGCTCGACGCTTTGTGCCTGACGAGGCGGTTGCCGACGCGTATGCACGGCGGTATCGACTGTACGGCGAGATCAACCAGGCGATGACCCCGATGTGGGACCGCATCGCCGGACAGCAGGCGCGCACGTGACCGAAGCTCCACCGTCCCCGTTCGGCAGTTACGACTACGTCATCGTCGGGGCCGGCTCCGCCGGCTGTGTGCTTGCCAACCGGCTTTCGGCCGATCCGCGCAACAATGTGCTGCTGCTCGAGGCCGGGGGCAGCGACCGCTATCACTGGGTCGATATCCCGATCGGCTACCTCTTCTGCATGGGCAACCCGCGTACCGACTGGATGATGAAGACCGAGCCGGAAGCCGGTCTCAATGGACGCAGCCTCAACTATCCGCGCGGCAAGGTGCTCGGCGGCTGTTCATCGATCAACGGCATGATCTACATGCGAGGCCAGGCTGCCGACTATGATGGTTGGCGGCAGGCCGGCAATGCCGGCTGGGGCTGGGACGATGTCCTGCCTTATTTCCTCAAATCGGAAGACTATCACGGCGGCAAGGGCGCCATGCACGGCAGCGGCGGCGAGTGGCGGGTCGAACGGCAGCGGCTGTCGTGGCCGATCCTCGACGCCTTCCGGGACGCTGCCGAGGAACTCGGCATTCCGCGCACCGAAGACTTCAACACCGGCACCAATGAAGGCTCGGGTTATTTCGAGGTCAACCAAAGGAAGGGCGTGCGCTGGAACACGTCGAAGGCGTTTTTGCGCGGTATAGCGGGGCGCAAGAACCTGCGCGTGGTGCTCGGCGCGGAGACCGAACGGCTCGAATTCGACAGCCGGCGCGTCACCGGACTGGTTTTCCGCCAGGGCGGCCGCCTGCACCAGGTCCGCGCTGGACAGACGATCCTTGCGGCCGGTGCCATCAACTCGCCGAAGCTGCTCGAACTGTCGGGGGTGGGCCGCCCCGACCTGCTTTCGAGCATCGGCGTGGATGTTCGTCATGCCTTGCCGGGCGTTGGAGAAAACCTGCAGGACCATTTGCAGATTCGCACCGTCTTCAAGGTCGCCAACACCGCCACGCTCAACCAGCGCTACCACAATCTGGTCAGCCGTGCGTCGATGGGGCTGGAATACGCGCTCAAGCGCAGCGGGCCACTGTCGATGGCGCCGAGCCAGCTCGGCATCTTCGCCAGGAGCGATCCACGCCTCGCAACGCCCGATCTCGAATATCACGTGCAGCCGCTGAGCACCGACCGTCTGGGCGAGCCGCTGCATCGCTTTCCCGCGGTCACCGTCTCGGTCTGCAATCTGCGCCCCGAAAGCCGGGGCAGCGTGCACATGGGTTCAGCCGATGCGCGGGAGGCGGCGAAGATCCGCCCGAACTATCTTTCCACCGAGGGGGACCGCAGCGTGGCCGTCGCGTCGTTGCGCCATGTCCGCAGCCTGATGAAGGCCCGGGCGGTGGCGCGCTTTGCGCCGGAAGAGATGTTGCCCGGCACGCAGTATGACAGCGACGAAGAGCTCATCCGCAAGGCCGGCGATATCGGCACGACGATTTTCCACCCCGTCGGCACCTGCAAGATGGGTTCGGATACGATGGCGGTGGTCGACGAGGCCCTGCGTGTTCACGGGCTTGGCGGGCTGCGCGTGGTCGATGCCTCGATCATGCCGACGATCGTCTCGGGCAACACCAACTCGCCGGTCGTCATGATCGCGGAAAAGGCAGCCGAGATGATCCTGCAAGAGGCCCGCTGACTGCCATCGGCTTCAAGCCGCGGCAACACCGCGCGATCGCCGTCTCTCGGCCGCCGCGAGCAGATCGACGAAGGTGCGCACCTTGGCGGGCCGGAACCGGGCCGGCGGAAAGACCGCGTGGATGCCGCCTGACGGCAGGCTCCAGTCGGCAAACACCGGCACCAGCCGGCCCTCGCCGATATCGTCGCTGACGCTGTAGTCTGGAAAGACGCCGAGCCCGATGCCGACGAGCACACAAGCCAGGGCGGCGGGGCTCTTGTCGCACATGATGACCGGATTGAGTTCGGTCAGCACCGTTTCGCCGTCCCTGGAAAACAGCCATTGGCCGATGCCGCGCAACTGGGTGTTGCCGACCCAGGCCAGCGATCTTGCCTGGCGCGGCGTCACGTCGGGCGGCAGGCTCGCCGCGAAGCCAGGGCTCGCCACCACGATCTGCCGGATCGTCCCCAGGCGCCGCGCCTGGTTCGAGGAATCGGTGAGCCAGCCGACGCGGATGCCGAGATCGATCTGCTCGTCCACCAGATTGCTGACGGCGTCGTCGAAGATCGCCTCGACGCGCATATGCGGGTAGGTTCTGAGATAGGCCGCCATGACCGGAGCCACCATCTTGGTGCCGTAGTCGAGTGGCGCCGTCAGCCTCAGCGTTCCGCTCGGTTCGACGGCTCCGCGCGAGATTTCGCCATAGGCCGCCTCCGCTTCGCGCAGGATGATCATCGCGCGGTCATAAAAGAGGCGACCCTCTTCGGTCGGCGTGACACGCCGGGTCGTGCGCTGCAGCAGCGTTGCGCCCAGCTCCTCTTCGAGCTTGCCGATCTGATGGCTGACCACGGCCTTGGCGACGCCAAGCCGGTCGGCCGCGGCAGTGAACGATCCGGTTTCCATCACCGTGGTGAAATAAGCCAGCCGATTGAGGTTCAGAAGTTCGGCCAAGCTGGCTGCCCTTTGTATGATCAGATCAGACAGTTTGTATAATTGGGCGCCATTTATCGCAAGGCCGCCGTCTGCCACATATGAGCGACGGCCTCGATGAGTCCGGTGGCCGGGCAGGAATGGCAGCGACTATGAGCAATTCAGAAGTGACCTATCTTTTCGATCCGCTCTGCGGCTGGTGCTATGGCGCCACCCCGATGCTCGACCGGTTGCCGGCCACCGGCGTGCGCGTCGAACTGCTGCCGACCGGCCTGTTTACCGGCGCCGGCGCGCGGCCGATGGATGAAGGTTTTGCGGCGCATGCCTGGGCGAACGACCAGCGCATCGAGCGCCTGACCGGACAAGCGTTCACCCCGGCCTACCGGCACAATGTCCTCAATCTCCGTGGCACCCTGCTCGATTCGCATGCCGCCACACTCGGTATCACTGCCGCCGGCTTGGAAGATCCCAGCCGCCGGCTTGCCGCGCTGAAGACGATGCAGCATGCGCGCTATGTGGAAGGACGCGATGTCGTGACGATCGGCGGTGTGGCCGAGGTGCTCGCCGCCGCCGGCATGGCGGACGCCGCCGAAATGCTCAAGGCGTCGACTGAAACATTGCTGATGGCTCACCGCGATCTGGTTGGCCGTGGCCGTGCGCTGTTCCAGCGCCTGCATGCCGATGGTGTGCCTTCGCTGGCGGTCATCCGCAACGATGCGCCCCGGCTCATCGGTTCGAACGCACTGTTCGGCAGCTTCGACAATCTCGTCGCCCATATCGCGGCGGCGTGATCCCAGCCTCCAGACCCCCAAGAAACAAGGAAACAGACATGGCAAAAGTCGCTCTCATTGGTGCATCGGGCGCTGTCGGTTCGCGCCTTCTCAGGGAACTCTCCGATCGCGGCCACACCGTCACCGGCATTGCGCGCAACCCGGAAAAGATCGTCGTGCTTCCGGGCGTGACGGCGAGGAAGGGCGATGTCTTCGACAGACAAGGTCTCGCGGACCTGATCCGCGGCCATGACGCGGTGATCAGCTCCGTGCATTTCCTGGACAGCGATGCCGATACGCTGATCGAGGCGGTGCGCGCCTCCGGCGTGAAGCGCTATCTCGTCGTCGGCGGCGCCGGCAGTCTCGAAGTCGCACCGGGCAAGCGGCTGGTCGATAGCCCCGACTTCCCGGCGATCTACAAGGCAGAAGCGCAGAAGGGCGCCGACTTCCTGGACAGATTGAAGACGGTCAGCGACCTCGATTGGACGTTCCTGTCGCCATCCGCCATGTTCGTGCCTGGCGAGCGCACCGGCAAATTCCGCCTCGGCAAGGACACGCTTCTCGCCTCCGACAAGGGGAGCAGCATTTCCTTCGAGGACTACGCGATTGTCATGGTCGACGAGATCGAGAAGCCGGCCCACATCAGGCAGCGCTTCACCGTCGGCTATTGAGCGAACGGGTGGTGGCGGCCGAGCCTCAATCGAGGCCGGCCGACGCCAGCCGCATCAAGATTTCGCGGACGACGACGCCCCGGTAGGTTATCGGTGACGACGCCGTCCCGTCTCGGTGCCTCGGGCAAAGCAAATGCTGGGCTGTCATGCCTGCGATCCCACTTTTCGGGATCATGGTCCGGCCCGGCTCAATCTTGGCGCGGCCGCCACCAGCGCCTTGCCGATGGCTGATTGCGGCGCGTCGATGATGGCACAGGCATCGCCGTTCTCGGCAATTCGGCCGGCGTCGAGAAGGATGACGCGGTGGGCGACCGACCTGATGACGCCGAGATCATGCGAAATGAAGAGATAGGCGATCTTTTCCTGGCGTTGCAGGTCGAGCAAAAGCTCGAGGATCTCCCCGCGCACGGAGACGTCGAGCGCCGACACCGCCTCGTCGAGCACGATCAGCGACGGCTTCGTGGCGATGGCGCGGGCAATGGCGACGCGTTGCCGCTGGCCGCCGGAGATCTCGTGGATGGCGCGTGGGGCGAGATTAGCCGTCAGCCCGACGCGCTCCAGCAAGGCGGCGATGCGGCGCGGGCGCTCGGCGCGGGAGGCGATGCCATGGATGCGCAAGGGATCGTCGAGCACACGCGCCACCGTGGCGCGCGGATTGAAGGCGGCCAATGGGTCCTGGAACACCATTTGCAGGCGTGCGCGGCGTGCTCGCAGCGCGGCGCCGCTCAAGGCCCGGAAATCGTCGCTTTCGAATTCGATGCGTCCGTCGTCCGGCTCGATCAATCGCAGCACCAACCGCGCGATCGTCGACTTGCCGCTGCCGGAAGGTCCGGCCACCGCAAGTGTCTCACCGGGGTCGATGTGAAAGGAGACATCGTCGACGGCAGCGATGGTCTTGCCGCCGCGACGGTAGCGCTTGGTGAGGTTGGACACCGCCAGCAGGCTCATGCGTGGAGCCTGGCTCGGTTCAGCAACGGCCTGGTGTCGAGGCCTATATGGGCGTCGAGCAATGCACGCGTATAGGGCTGGGCCGGGGCGCCGACAATCTGCGCCGTCATGCCAAGCTCGACCAACTGGCCATGACGGAAAACGGCGATGCGCTCGGCAAGCTCGGCCGCCAGCGCGATGTCATGGCTGATGAACAGCAGCGTCATGCCGTCCTCGTTCACCAGGCGTCTGATCAAGGCGACGATCTCGGCCTGCACGATGGTATCGAGTGCGCTGGTCGCTTCGTCGGCGATCAGCAATTTCGGACCGGCCGCAATGGCGGCGGCGATCGCCACACGCTGCTTCTGGCCGCCGGAAAGCTGATGTGGGAAGGCGCGCAAGGCTGAGTCCGGGTCCGGCAGGCGGACGCGCTCGAGCAGGCTTTTGGCTTTCGCGTATGCTTGTGACCAATCGAGGCCGAGATGCGTGTGGGCAACTTCGGCGATTTGCTTGCCGATGGTCATCACAGGATCGAGGCTGGCGGAGGGGTCCTGGAAGACGAAGCCGATGTCGCGGCCGAGGAGGGGGATTTTGCGGGGCTCGGATCTGAAGGGCTGGCGTTCCGTCACACCCCCCTCTGTCCTGCCGGACATCTCCCCCGCAAGGGGGGAGATCAGCAGCTTCGCCGACCGCTCCCCTTCCGCGACATTGGTGATTGGCGAAGGCAGAGGTGAGAGCGCAATCTCCCCCCTTGCGGGGGAGATGTCCGGCAGGACAGAGGGGGGTGCCTTGGCACCCAAGATTGGCGATGGTTGCAAGAACCAATCGATATGCCCCTCAACCCTGGACGAGACCGGCAACAGCCCCGCAATCGCCAACGCCAGAGTGCTCTTGCCCGAGCCGCTTTCGCCTATGATAGCCGAGCGCTCGCCAGCCTCTATATCGAGGCTGACACCCTTCAGCGCCGTCACCTCGCTGCCGTCGCGGCGGTAGATCACCGTCAGGTCGCGGATCGAAGCCAGCGCGGTCACGACAGGCCTCTCCTGACCGCCGTCGTCTCGACGATGCCTTCACCGGCGAGATAGACGCCGAGCACGGTCAGCACCAGCGCTATGCCTGGGACGATCGACAGGAAGGGTGCGGTGCGCAGGACGGCGCGGCCTTCGGCGATCATGCCGCCCCAGGTGACCCGGTTGGGGTCGCCCAGGCCGAGGAACGACAACGCCGCTTCGGTGAGGATTGCGGCGGCGACGATCACCGACGACATCGCCAGCACCGGCGGCAAGGCATTGGGCAGCACCTCGCGAAAGGTGATCGCCAGCGGGTGCATGCCGATGACCCTGGCCCCGGCGACATAATCGCGTTCGCGAATGGAGAGGACTTCCGCGCGGGCCACTCTGGCAGGCCCCGTCCAGGTGCCGAGCGCGATGGCAATCACGACGATGCCGAGTGACGGTCCGACGACGCTGACGAAGGCCAGCGCCAGCAGGAAGCTCGGCACGGTCTGAAAGGCGTCGGTGATGCGCATCAGCACCTCGTCAACGAGGCCGCCGGCAAAGCCGGCCAATGTGCCGACCACGGCGCCGACGACAAGGGCGGCGACCGCGGCCGCAAGCCCGACAGCCAGCGATGTGCGGGCGCCATGAAAAAGCTCGGCCAGCACGTCGCGGCCAAGCCGGTCGGTGCCGAGCGGCAGCGACCAGTCCTGAAACGGCGGCAGCAGCGCCGGCCCGGCAATCGCTTGCGGGTCGCCGGGGAACAGCAGCGACGCCGACAGCGCCATGGCGATCAGCGCCGCCAGGAGGATGGCGCCGGCGACCGCCTCGGGCGTGCGCAGAAAGCGGCGGAGCGGGCTCACCCACCGGCCTCGCTGGCGCCTACGCGCGGATCGAGGAAGGCGTAGGCGATGTCGACGAGCAAATTGATGACAATGACCAGGACGGCGCTGGTGAGGATAATGCCGAGCAGAAGCGGCGTATCGCGGGAGGCGACCGCCTCCTGCGCCAGCCGGCCGAGGCCGGGCACGGAAAAGACGCTCTCGATGACGACGCTGCCGCCGAGCATCTGCGCCGACTGCAGGCCGAGCATGGTGACCAGCGGCAGCAATGCGTTGCGGGCGACGTGGGCGAGCACGATGCGGCGGCGGGATAGCCCCTTGGCGCGGGCGGCCAGGACGAAATCCTGCCGCCAGACCTCGGCCATGCCGGCGCGCATCATGCGCAGATAGAGCGCCAGATAAATGAAGCCGAGGGCGGAAACGGGCAGGATAAGATGGACAGCGATGTCGGCGGCGCGATCAAGGCCGGTTTTGTCGGAGGCCAGGGTTTCGATGCCGCCGATCGGCAGCCAGCGCAGGTCGACGGCAAAGACGACGATCAGCACCAGTCCGAGCCAGAAACCCGGCACGGCATAGAGCGCCAGTGAGCCGATCGACAGGAAGCGATCACGGAAACTGCCTGGCCGCGCACCGGCATAGATACCGAGTGCCGAGCCGAGCCCGAAGGAAAGCGCGGTGGCGCTGACCATCAAAAGCAGCGTGTTGGGCAGGCGTTCGAGGATCACATCACGGATCGGCCGGGAGAAGGTCACCGACTGCCCGAGATCGAGATGCAACAGCGCCCAGAGGTAATTGGCCAGCCGCGTCAGTTCCGACTGGTCGAGACCCCAGCGATGACGCAACAGCTCGATCATGCCGGCGTCGCCGCCGGTCGAGACGATATAGGCGTCGACCGCGTCGCCGGGGGCAGCTTCGAGCAGCAGGAAGGTGCCGACGACGACGATCAGCAGCACGAAGATACTGCCGACCAGGCGACGGCGGATGAGGGTGAGGGTGCGGGTCATGGGAAAAGGACGCCGGCCTGATCGTGAGAGGTGCGGTGTCTGGGCACCCCCCTCTGTCCTGCCGGACATCTCCCCCGCAAGGGGGGAGATTGGATGTCACCGACGGCTTCGCCAATTTTCGAGGTTGCATAATTGGCGGGGCGGACAAATAGCCGATCTCCCCCCTTGCGGGGGAGATGTCCGGTAGGACAGAGGGGGGTGTGAAGGAACTCGGCCTTCGGCCAAATTCCCCTTTTCTCGCGAACTCTCATCCGCGCAATTCTGTCACGATTCCAAATACGTGTCCGCCCAGTTCGACACCGCCCAGCGCGGGTTGTTGGCGATGTTGCCGACAGTGTCGCGCGCGACGCTGATAAAACTCCATTCGGCGACGTTGATCAGTGGCAGGTCGGTGGCCACCTCCTTCTGGAATTCCTTGTAGAGGTCGGTGCGGGCAGTGGTGTCGAGCGTCTCCGATGCCTTGGCGATGAGCGCATCGAGTGCGTCGTTCTTGTAGCCGCCCTGGTTGGAGAACGGTACGCCGTCCGGAATGCCGCTCTGCACCAGGATGGTGGTCGAGATCGCCGGGTCGCCGCGGAACACCGGCGGGCCGACCGCGAGGTCGAAGGCGTGGTCGGTGTAGACCGCCTTGATGTGCGCGGCCGAGTCGTTGTTGACCAGTTGGGCGTCGATGCCGATGGCGGCGAGCGCCTGGCGCAGATAGTCGCCGAACTGCTTGGTCTCGTTGAAATAGGGCGCAGGCAGCAGTTTTAGCGTGAAGCGCTTGCCGTCCGGACCTTTCTTGTAGCCGGCCTCGTCGAGCAGCGCGTTGGCCTTGGCGACGTCGAAGACATAGGTCGGCACGTCGGCGGTGTAGAATTGCGGATCGTTCTTCGGCACCGGACCGGTGGCCGTGGCGGCATAGCCGAGGAACACCGTCTTGATGACGAAATCCTTGTCGATGGCGTGCGCGATCGCTTGGCGTACTTTCAGGTCGGCCAGTTCCTTGCGGCGATGGTTGATCTCGACGACAAGCTGATAGGTCAGCCCTTCGTAACCCTTGGAGATCACCTTCAGGCCCGGCACTTTCGAGATGCGGTCGAGGTCGGCCAGCGGCACGGCGGAAAAGGCTGCGAGCTGGATCTCCTCGGCTTCCAGCGCGCTCGCCGCTGACGTGCGATCCGGGAGCACCTGATAGATGATCTCGTCGAGATAGGGCTCGTCCTTGCCCCAGTAGTCGGTGTTCCTGGTCAGCCGGTAATATTGGCCGGCCTTGTACTCGCCGAATTTGAACGGCCCGGTGCCGACGGGCGCGTTGTTGGCCGGGTTGTCCTCGATCTTCCCAACCTCATAGATGTGCTTCGGCACCACGCTGCTCAGCGCCGGCAGCGCGTTGCGGATCAGCTGGAACGGCGTCGGCTTGGCGAATTTGAAGATGGCGGTGAGATCGTCGGGCGTGTCGACGCTGGCCAGATCCTTGAACACAGTGCGGCCGAGATTCTGCAGCGGCTTCCAGATCTGCAGCGCCGAAAAGGCGACGTCGGCCGAAGTGAACGGCTTGCCGTCATGCCATTTGACGCCGTCGCGCAGTTTGAACGTCGCCGAGAGCCCGTCGGCGGCACCTTCCCAGCTCAGCGCCAGCCGTGGTGCAAGCCCGTCCTTGCCGTCGAAGGAGGCTTCGGCCAGCGTTTCGACGATCTTGCTGGAGATGAAGAACACGCCGTTGGAGGCGACAATCGCCGGGTTGAGGTTGCGCGGTTCGGAATCGGCGGCAAGCACCAGCCGCCCGCCCTTCTTTGGCGTCTGCGCCCAGCCCGGTGCCGGCATTGCGGTGGAGGCCAGCAGCATTGCCGAACCGGCAAGCATCGTGCGTCTGGAAATCGTGAAACCTGACATGATCGAACTCCGTCCTCTCCGCGACCCGGTCGGGTGCGCCAATACCCCTCGGACGCCGGCAAGCCCGCCAGCATCCCTTGCGGCGGCAATTATGAGCTTTGCCGAGGGTTTCGCCAGAGACGGAATTGGCGCATCCTCGCTTGGCTTTGAAATTTTCGTCCGCTGGACCAGTTTGGAGGGCGTGGCTCAGTTCGATCAATCTGGTAAGACCAGATTGATCGAATATGCGACGGAAGACGACATGGTGACATCGAACGGTGCTGTTTTTCCTATTTCTGGCTGGACCAGAGTGGGCAAAATGGTGCAGATTTGACCGTAGCCAAGGGATCTGGACTGAGACAGTCAGCGATTGCAGGCAATTCAGGGAGAGAGAGATGAACATTGCTCCGGGCAATAATGCCGTCGGCAATATCCCGTTCGACCAGGCAAGGGTCGACCGGCTGATGGAGGAGGCCGGCATCGATGTGCTGCTCGCCACCTCCAAGCACAACACGCAATATCTGCTGGGCGGCTACAAGTTCATCTTCTTTGCCGCCATGGATGCGATCGGCCACAGCCGCTACCTGCCGATCGTCGTGTACGAAAAGGGCGGGCCGGATCATGCCGCCTATATCGGCAACCGCATGGAAGGCGGCGAACACCAGAATAACCCGTTCTGGACGCCGACGCTGCACGCCGCTTGCTGGGGCACGCTCGACGCCGCCAACCTCGCCGTCGAGCACCTGCAGAAGATCGGCATGGCCGGCGCCCGCATCGGCATCGAGCCTGGCTTCCTGCCGTCGGATGCCTATACGCTGATCCGCAAGGCGTTGCCGGACGCCAGACTGATCGATGCGACCGATATGCTGGAGCGCATGCGCGCCATCAAGACCGATGCGGAGCTGGAGAAGCTGCGCACCGCCTCCGAACTGATCACCGATTCCATGCTGGCGACCATTGCCTGGGCGCGCGAAGGCACGACCAAGGGCGAGATCATCGAACAGCTGCGGCGTGAGGAAACCAATCGCGGCATTCATTTCGAATATTGCCTGTTGACGCTGGGCTCCAGCCACAACCGCGCCGCTTCACCGCAGGCGTGGAAGCAAGGCGAGGTGCTGTCGATCGATTCCGGTGGCAATTATCATGGCTATATCGGCGACCTCTGCCGCATGGGCATTCTGGGCGAACCGGATGCCGAGCTCGAGGATTTGCTGGCCGAGGTCGAGACGGTGCAGCAGGCGGCCTTCTCAAAAGTCAAAGCGGGCACGCTGGGCGGCGACATGATTTCGCATGCCGAGGGCGTGCTGAAGGCCTCGAAGGTCGCGCCCTACACGGATTTCTTCGCCCATGGCATGGGGTTGATCACACATGAGGCGCCGTTCCTGATGACCAACCACCCGGTGACCTATGAAGGCACCTATGCGGCAAAGCCGCTGGAGAAGAACATGGTGCTGTCGGTGGAGACGACCATGCTCCACCCGACGCACGGCTTCATCAAGCTGGAGGACACGCTGGCGGTCACCGACACCGGCTATGTGATGTTCGGTGATCGTGGCAGGGGATGGAACAGGGGCGGGATTTTATAGAACCCAAGGCTGGCGCTGCCCCTCATCCGCCTGCCGGCACCTTCTCCCCGTATAGTGACGGGGAGAAGAGGGCAGCCGCGCCCTCGGCACCTATTTGCGGCGTTGAAAACTAGCGAAAGCGCCGATGACTGCGTCTTTCTCCCCGTCACTATACGGGGAGAAATGTCCGGCAGGACAATGAGGGGCAGCGCTACCCTAGAACGAGTTCATCACTGCCCCGCCGGAAGCAGCCTGAAATCCGGCAGCTCGCGCAAAACCAGTTCAGGCCCGGCCGGCGAATAGACGACGAACAGCTGCATCGGCCCATCGCCGGTGTTCAGCGTCGAATGAAAGCGGCTTTCTGGGACATAGATGGTGCAGCCGGGGCCGACTTTTGCCACGACCGGATTGCCCTTTTCGTCCTCGACCATCTGCTCGCCATGACCTGATATGACGAAGATGATTTCCTCGGCGCCCGGATGATTGTGGCGGGTATGGCCCTTGCCGGAGGGCAGGTCGACGACGCCGCCGGAAAAGCGCGTTGCGCCATTCACCTCGGGCGCTACGGTCAGCGCCAATTTTCCCCAGTCGAAGCCGAAGGCGCTGACGTCCTTCGGGTAGACAAACATTTTGCTCTTGTCGGTCATCTATCTCATCCCTTCTTTTTCTTCGTGATCTTCTGGCCACCAAGTGTCACCGATTTGAAATCAGCGGTCTGTCTGGCGATCGCAGCTTCCGCCGGCAGCCGTTCCATCGAACTTGCGCCATAGAAGCCGTGCAGGCCCTTGGCATGGGAGAGGATGTAACCGGCGTCGTCGGGCATCGAAATCGGACCGCCATGGCAAAGCAGGATGACATCCTTGCGCACCGAGCGCGCGGCATTGGCGATGGCGTCGATCTCCTGAACGCAGTCGTCGAGCGACTTGGCTGACGTGGCGCCGATCGAGCCGCCTGTCGTCACACCCATATGGGCGACGACGATGTCGGCGCCGGCTTTTGTCATGGCGCGGGCCTCGTCGGGGTTGAAGACATAGGGCGTGGTCAAGAGATCGAGCTTGTGCGCCTCGGCGATCATGTCGACCTCGAGGCCGAAGCCCATGCCGGTTTCCTCGAAGCTTTGCCGCATGCTTCCATCGAACAGACCGATGGTGGGAAAGTTCTGCACGCCGGAAAAGCCCATGGTCTTCAACTCGGCCAACAGCAGCGGCATGATGACGAACGGGTCGGTGCCGTTGACGCCGGCCAGCACAGGCGTGTGTCTGACCACCGGCAGCACCTCATAGGCCATTTCCTTGACGATCTCGTTGGCATTGCCATAGGCGAGCAGGCCGGCGGCCGAGCCGCGCCCGGCCATGCGGTAGCGGCCGGAATTGTAGATGATGATGAGGTCGATGCCGCCGGCTTCCTCGGCCTTCGCCGACAGGCCGGTGCCGGCGCCGCCACCGACGATCGGCACGCCCTTGTCGATCATTCCCCTGAATTTCTTCAATATGTCCTTGCGCGGTATGGCGGGCATTTTTTGAGATCTCTCACTGTCTGGCGATGTCGAGGAAGGCTGATGTTGCAGCCTTTGCGAATTCGGGATCGTTGATGTGCAGCGGCAGGCGCGTCACGCGGCGCTTGCTGTTGGGCTTGATGGTGCGCTCGATGGCATCGAACAGAACGGTGTCGGCTTCCGGGTCGAAGAAGGCGCCGCCTTCGATGTCGAGCGCCGAGACGCCTTTTTCCGGGATGAGAAAATGCACCGGCCCCCCGCAGCGGGCGAGCCTGGTGCCGATCCACTCGCCGATCGCACGGCATTCGTCCGCCGTGGTGCGCATCAGCGTGACATTGGGATTGTGTTCGTAGAACAGCCGATCGCGATAGTGCTCCGGGATGGTCGAAGGCGCCCAGAAGTTCACCATGTCGAGCGCGCCGACGGAGCCGACATAGGGCAGCCCCGTGCGAGCGATGGCGCCGAAACGATCGTCAGTCGCGGGCAGCACACCGCCGAATAGCAGGTCGCAGACTTCGGTCGTGGTGATGTCTACGACGCCGGACAGCAAGCCGCTGTCGGCCAGCTTTTCCATGCTGCGGCCGCCTGTGCCGGTGGCGTGGAAGACCATGCAGTCATATCTGGAACGGAGCTGGTCGGCGATGGCGGTCACGCAAGGTGTGGTGACGCCGAACATGGTGAGGCCGATCGACGGCCGGCCGTCTGGCGGCGGCGCCGGTCTGGCCGCCATGCCTGATATGGCTTGAGCCGCATTATGCAGCACGACACGGGAGAGCCGGTTCAGTCCGGCCATGTCTGTCACCGCTGGCATCATGATGATGTCGGAGACATCGACGTAGGGTGCGGTATCGCCGGAGGCGAGCGTCGAGACCATGATCTTGGGCAAGCCGAGTGGCAGGGCGCGCATGCCCGACGTGATGATCGATGTGCCGCCACCGCCGCCGATGCCGATCATGGCTGCGATGTCGTTGCGCGATTGGGCAAAGCGGGCGATGGCGATGCCCATCGCGGCGACCGCGGCGCCACGATCATTGCCGCCGAGCACGGCGTCACGGCCGCCGGGATGATGGTCGGCGATTTCCCTCGCGCTGATATCGACGGGGATGGTTGCGCCGCGCGTTCCGACATCGACACGGCTAACGAGGGCGCCCGCAGCAGCGATCGCATCGGCCAGGAAGGCGAGTTCCTCGCCCTTGGTGTCCGCGGTACCCACCACATAGATACGCTTCATTGCGCTCCCCCAATCCTGGCAGGCGCGATGCCGCCTCCATCGCTCATTGCCCGGGCCACTCGACGATGCGGACGCCATTGCAAATTTTTTAGACGAGCGTATCGTATTGGCATGAATGTCTCACGTCAACAATCCGCTGCGAGCGACGACGCTGAACGGGCAACCGGTCCAGTGCCCGAACGTGGGCCGCGCGCGCGGACGAAACGGCTGATGCTGGAGACGGCAACAAGGCTGATGCAGGCGGGCGTCACACCCTCGGTCAGCGAGGTCGCCGAGGCCGCCGAGGTTTCCCGCGCCACCGCCTATCGTTACTTCCCGAGCCAGTCGGCACTGGTGCAGGCCGTCGTCGACGAGGGGCTGGGGCCGATCCTCACCTGGCAATCGACCTCCGCCGATGCCGAGCGCCGGGTCGCCGAGCTGTTCGATACGGCCATGCCGCGCATCGAGGCCTTCGAAGCCACGTTCAAGGCAGCACTGAAGCTGTCGCTCGATCAATGGGCGCGGCGTCAGGCTGGCACGCTGGGCGGTGAGCCCGCCTTTACGCGCGGCCATCGCATCGACTTGCTGAAAGATGCGATCGTGCCGCTCAAGGGCCGTTTGCCGCCGCGCGACTTCAAGCGGCTGGCGCAGGCGCTGTCGCTGATCTTCGGCGTCGAGGTGCTGATCGTGCTCAAGGATATCTGGGGGCTGGACAGCCGCCGGACGAGGGCGGTCGCACAGTGGGCGGCCGGGGCGCTGGTGCGTGCGGCAGTCGCGGAATCGGTCGATGAAGGAGGCAGCCTCGATCCGAAGGCAGTCATGAAATAGAGCCTAACTGGTTCGACCAGATTGGCATGCACACTACCGATCTTAGCCGTTGGGTGGGGTATCGGACAATACCAAATCATATCACTGAGTAGGAAAATCTTGGTAAAACAGGCAGATAAAGCGGGAATCCCATGGCAATGGCCATGTCAAGCTGCCAAGAAAGGGCTTGACGTGCATGCAAAATTGGTAATACCAGATTGGATCAGAAATGCGGATCGAAAGTGAGGGCTGCGATCCATTTTCCGGCGGGGCGAGGAGGCTCGAAACCGGAAAGGTGCGATCACGGGAGGGACTACCAGGGCCGGCCACGTTGCCGGCTCGCACGATAAGGTAGAACGCGCACAAGGGAGGAAATCATTATGCGCAAGTTAGTGACCAGCGTACTTGCTGGTATCGGCTTAACGCTTGCCTGCGGAACGTCCGTTTACGCGCAGGAAAAGTCACTCACCATCTTCTGGGCTGAATGGGATCCCGCAAACTATCTGCAGGAACTCGGCAACGAGTACGAGAAGCAAACCGGCGTCAAGATCACGGTGGAAACCACCCCGTGGGCCGATTTCCAGACCAAGGCCTTCACCGAGTTCAACGCCAAGGGCAGCGCCTATGACCTGGTCGTCGGCGACTCGCAATGGCTTGGTGCCGCCTCCGAGGGCGGTCACTATGTCGACCTCACGGACTTCGTCAAAGAGAACCAGGTTCTCGACAAGATGGCTCCGGCGACGGTCAAGTTCTACTCCGAATATCCCGGCAACAGCGGCAAATACTGGTCTATCCCGGCCGAGGGCGACGCAGTGGGCTGGGCCTACCGCAAGGACTGGTTCGAGGACCCGAAGGAAATGGAAGCGTTCAAGGCCAAGTATGGCTACGAACTTGCCGTTCCCAAGACCTTCAAGGAAATGACCGACATCGCGGAGTTCTTCAATAGGCCCGACCAGAACCGCTACGGCATCGCCATCTACACCCAGAATCAGTATGACGGCCTGGCGATGGGCTTCGAGAACGCGCTGTTCTCGTATGGCGGTGAGCTCGGCGACTTCGGCACTTACAAGGTCGACGGCATCATCAACTCGGACAAGGCGGTAGCCGCGGCAGAAAACTACCGCAAGCTGTTCGGCTTCACGCCTCCGGGCTGGACCAACGCCTTTTTCGTCGAGAACAACCAGGCCATCACCGAAGGCCTGGCGGCGATGAGCATGAACTACTTCGCCTTCTTCCCCTCGTTGATCAACGAGGCGTCGAACCCGCATGCCAAGAACACCGGCTTTTTCGCCAACCCGGCAGGTCCAGGTGGTGAGCAATTCGCCGCGCTCGGCGGCCAGGGCATTTCCGTCGTCTCCTATTCCAACAACAAGGAAGAGGCGATGAAATTCCTGAAGTGGTTCATCCAGGACGATACGCAGAAGAAGTGGGCAGCCCTCGGCGGCTACACCTGCAACAAGGCCGTGCTGGAATCGGCCGAGTTCCAGAACGCCACGCCCTACAACAAGGCCTTCTACGACACGATGTTCAAGGTCAAGGACTTCTGGGCGGTGCCGGAATATGCGGAACTGCTGCAGCAGCTCAACCAGCGTGTCTATCCGTACATCGTAAATGGCGATGGTACGGCCAAGGAAATGCTGGATGCGCTGGCGAAGGATTGGGACGCCACGTTCAAGAAATACGGCCGCGGCCAATAACCGACATGTAGTGCGGAGGAGGCCCGTGCCTCCTCCGTTTTCTTTTTCAGGAATGGGAGCAGGTCTTGGCGACCACAATGATCACACCGCTGAATACCTCCTCCAGAGCCGCCTCTCGCGGCCTCAGCGACATTTCGATACGCAACCTCTTCATCATCCCGACGATCGTGTTCCTGATCGTCTTCAACATCTTTCCGCTGATCTATTCGCTCGGCTATTCCTTCACCGACTTCCGCGCGTCGACCAATGCGCCGGCCAATTTCGTCGGACTGAAGAACTATCGCGAACTCCTCAGCGACCCTTATATCTGGAACAATTTCGCGGTGACCGCGAAATACGTCATCGTCTCGGTCGTCGGTCAGGTTGTCGTCGGCTTTGGAACGGCGATGCTGCTCAATCGTACCATTCCGCTCAAGGGCCTGATCACGACATTGCTGCTCTTGCCGATGATGCTTTCGATGGCGGTGGTCGGCCTGTTCTGGAAACTGCTCTACGATCCGTCCTGGGGTGTCATCAACTACGTGCTCGACCTCGGCAAATTCCAATGGCTCGGCGATCCGAAGATGGCGCTCTACGCGGTCGCGTTCACAGACATCTGGATGTGGTCGCCCTTCGTCATGCTGTTGTCGCTCGCCGGGCTTTCGGCGGTGCCGAAGCATCTTTATGAAGCTGCCGCGATCGACCGCGCCGGGCCGTTCTATACCTTCTTCCGCATCACGCTGCCGCTGGTCGCGCCGATCCTGATGATCGCGGTCATCTTCCGCACCATGGAAGCCTTCAAGACTTTCGATCTTGCCTATGTGCTCTCGACGCAGCCGAGCACCGAGGTGATTTCCATCCGTCTCTACAAGATGGCTTTCCAGGAATGGCAGACAGGGCGCTCCTGCGCGCTTGCCTATATCGTGCTGATCATGGTGCTGGCGATCACCAACATCTATGTGAAATACCTCAACAAAGTTAAGGAGCGCTGAGATGGCGGCCGTCCAGACTTCGGGTGAACGGGCGCTCAACAAGGTCGCTATTGTCGCCGTCCTTTTGGTGACGATCATCTTCCTGGCGCCGATCTACTGGATCGTGGCGACCTCGTTCAAGCCACGCAACCTGGCCACGACGATCCCGCCGACCGTGATGTTCGAGCCGACCATCTCGCCTTTCGTCAAACTTTTCACAAAGCGCTCACAGTTGCGCAGCCCGCCGTCGGCTGAAGAATATGCCGCCGCCCCGTGGTGGGAGCGCGTCGTGTTCGACGGCGGCGAGAAGATCGTGCGCGACGGCAAGGGCCAGGTGCAATGGTCGGGATATCCGAGCCGCTTCCTGAACTCGCTCATCATCGCCATCACCTCGACGGTGTTGGCGGTCGGCATGGGGACATTCACCGCCTATGGCTTCTCGCGCTTCAAGGTGAAAGGGGAGGCGGACCTGCTCTTCTTCATCCTGTCGACGCGCATGTTGCCGGCGGTGGTGGTCGCCATTCCGATGTTCCTGATGTACCGGGCAGTCGGGCTCAACGACACGCATCTGGGCCTGATCATTCTCTACACCGCCTTCAACCTGTCCTTCTCCGTGTGGCTGATGAAGGGTTTCATGGACGAGATCCCGAAGGAGTATGAGGAGGCAGCGCTTGTCGACGGCTACACGCGCATGGAGGCGTTCTTCAAGATCGTGCTGCCGGAGGCCGCCACGGGCATCGCCGCCACCGCCGTGTTCTGTTTCATCACCGCGTGGAACGAATACGCCTTTGCGCTGATCATGACCAACCGCCGCGCCCAGACCGCGCCTCCCTTCATCCCGAGCCAGGTCGGTTCGGGCCTGCCGGACTGGACGGTGATCGCCTCCGGAACCTTCCTGTTCCTGCTGCCGGTCGCCATCTTCACCTTCCTGCTTCGCAACCATCTGTTGCGCGGCATGTCCTTCGGAGCGATCCGCAAATGAGTTTTCGCGCCATCAACCAGAAATACCTCGAGCCCGGATCGCAGATCCTGATGGTGCTCGGCATCATCGCGCTCTGCCAGCCCTGGAGCATGCTGCTGCACACCTATGGCCTGACCATCATCCTGATCGGACTCGTCGGCTTCAACGTAACCTCCAAGATCGCGCCCGAGGAAAAGGCCGGCACCGGCCAGGTGCGCAATCCGGGAGCACAGCATTGACCCAGATCGAGCTTCGCCGCGTCCAGAAATTCTTCGGCGCCGTCCAGGTCATCAAGGACCTGAACCTCAAGATCGCCGACAACGAGTTCATCGTGCTGCTGGGCCAGTCGGGCTGCGGCAAGACGACAACGCTGCGCGCCATCGCCGGGCTGGAAACCATCGACGAGGGCGACATCTTCATCGACGGCAAGCCGGTACAGCATTTGAAGGCCGCCGACCGCGACATCGCCATGGTGTTCCAGTCGTTCTCGCTCTATCCGCATATGAGCGTCTACGAGAACATCGCCTTCCCCTTGCGTGCCACGCGCAAGAGCAAGACGGAGATCGACAGCGAGGTTCGCTCCGTCGCCAAGACGCTGCAGATCACCGACCTGCTGGACAAGAAGCCGTCGGCGCTCTCGGGTGGCGACATGCAGCGCGTCGCCATCGGCCGGGCGCTGGTGCGGCGGCCGAAGGCCATGCTGATGGACGAGCCGATCGGCGCGCTCGACGCCAAGCTGCGCGAGGAGATGCGCGCGGAAATCAAGCGGCTGCACATCAAGCAGGGCTCGACCACCATCTATGTCACGCACGACCAGATCGAGGCGATGAGCCTGGCCGACCGCATCGTCATCATGCACGCAGGCGTCTTGCAGCAGGTCGGCACGCCCGACGAGGTCTATTCGCAGCCGGCAAATCTGTTCGTGGCGCAATTCGTCGGCAGCCCGGTGATGAATGTCACCGATGCCGCAGTCGCCGAGACCGGATCCGCGGTCTCGGTAACGGTCGGCGGCGCGGCTTCCGGCTTCGAATTTCCGCAGGCATTGCTGTCGAAGCTCAACGGCCATGCCGGGCGGCAGCTCGCGCTGGGCATCCGACCGGAGGGCGTGCTCATTCGGCGCGAGGCGACCGAGGGCTTCGTTGCTGTCGACACGCATATCGTCGAGCCGCTCGGCTCCTTCGACATCGTCGATCTCAAGGTCGGAACCGAGTTGCTGCGGGCTCGCACCAAGAGCGGCTTTGTTGCCGGACCCGGTGAAAGGGTCTTCGCCAGGATCGACCCGACCCAGGCGCACTTCTTCGACAAGGCAAGCGGCAAGTCGCTTGAGGTGAGACTCTGATGGCCCATATCCAGCTCAAGAACATCTCGAAGACCTTCGGCAACCACACTGCGCTCACCGGGCTCGATCTCGATATTGCCGATGGCGAGTTCTTCGTGCTGCTGGGCGAGACGGGCGCCGGCAAGACGACGACGCTGCGGCTTATCGCCGGGCTGGAAAAGCCGAGCGAAGGCCAGGTCTTCATCGACGGCGTCGATGTCGCCGACTGGGGTGCGGCCGAGCGTGACGTGGCGCTGGTGCTGCAGCAATATTCGCTCTATCCGCGCTACACGGTGCGCGAAAATCTCGAATTCCCGCTGAAGCCGAAAATTCGCCGGCTGCCCGACGCCGAGATCAAGGATCGCGTCGACCGTGCCGCCCGTACGCTGCGGATCGAGCATCTGCTCGACCGCAAGACGGATCGGCTGTCCGGCGGCGAGATGCAGCGCGTCTCGATCGGCCGCGCCATCGTGCGCAAGCCGCGTGTGTTCCTGATGGACGAGCCGCTGTCGGCACTCGACGCCAAGCTGCGCGAGGCGCTGCGGACTGAACTGAAGAACCTGCAGATGCAGCTCGGCGCCACCTTCCTGTTCGTCACCCACGACCAGATCGAGGCGATGTCGATGGGCGACAAGGTCGGCGTGCTCAACCATGGCCGCATCGTCCAGACGGGTACGCCGCACGAGATCTACAACAATCCGCGCGACACCTATGTGGCGAGCTTCGTCGGCTCGCCGCCGATGAACCTCATCGACGGCAAGCTTGTGAACGGCCGCGCGGTGATGGCTCCGTTGAATTTCGAACTGCCATTTTCAGGGGGAGCCAAGATTTTCGGGGGGCTAAAGGCGGGTGCGGCGACCGACGGTCGCCCGCTCGTCTTCGGCATTCGTCCCGAGGACGTCTATCTCGAGAGCGGCGCGCCGGTCGAGGCGCGTGTCCACGACGTCGAGAACCACGGCGTCGAAAAGATCCTGACGCTGCGCGTCGGCGACGCGACACTGCGAGCCACCGTGCCGGCCAGGACCGACGTCGCCATCGAGCAGGCGGTGCGCTTTGCCTGGAACCCCGACAAGGTGGTGCTGTTCGACAAGGGCAGCGGCGTCAGCTTGCGACACGCCTCATAAAGCGCGTCGCGCTGAAACGGATTCATGCGACGCGCTTTAGGTCTTTGTTTTTGTGCATGTCGTTCTCCCAAAACCGAGGTCACTTTTGGGCGACATGCGTTAGGCCGCATCCCAGCCTATTTCTGGAAGTAGGTTTCGTAGGGCGTGTCGTTGATCAGCAGGATCACGCATTCCGTGTCGGAGACGCAGGCGTCGTCATGCATCTCATTGGCTTTCTGGGTCCAGTAGGATCCAGGAGGCAGTTCGACCTTGGTCGCCTCGCCGCCATCCATCTGCCAGTGCGCCCACAGCCCCTTAATGACCACTGCGCGATAATCCGCGGTGTGCGCATGGACCGGTGCACGCCAGTTGCCGGGAACCTTCAGCAACGTGCCTGCCGGACCCTTGGCCCGCTTGCCCCACAATGGGCCAAGACGATGCGGCTGGTCGGGTACTTCCGCCACATAGGGGATCTTGTCGGCCGGCAGGTAGCTGTCCTCGAGGGCAAAGGCGCGCCCGGGAACCGCAAGCATGACGGCGAGTGCGATGAGCTTCGGATGATTTGGCATTGGTTCTCCTCTTCGGACCGACTTGCCGCAGGCCTCTGGCTGCTTGGTCCTGGCAAGCTATTGCATGCGGGTGGCCCGGCAATGGCATTGCGTCCGGAAGGCTTGGCAATTCATCCAGACCCGGCAATTCATCCAGACCCGGCAAGCCACGGCCGCGGATCCGGGATCGCCTCAGCGGTTTTCGGAGGTGCCGTCGACGGTGCGCAGGTGGCTGGGCGCGATGCCTATGATGCGCTTGAACGCCCGGCTGAACGATGCTTCGGAATCGTAACCCAGTCTGGCGGCGACCACTGAAACCCGCATCCGATCGTCGATCAGCCATTGCCGCGCCTGGTGCATGCGTATCCGGGCGACATATCTCGCCGGTGTTTCGCCAACGATGGCCGTGAAGCGTTCGGCGAAGGCCGATCGCGAGGCGCCCATTTCGCGCGCCAGCGCTTCGACAGTCCAGTTCCTGTCGGGCTGCAGATGAATGGCGGCAAGTACGCGGCCGATGTCGCGATCCTTGATCGCCGCGGTCCAGCCTCTGGTGTCGCCGCCACTGTTTTCTACCCAGGAACGGATGATGCTTGCAGCCAGCACGTCGGCCAGTCGCGCCAGCATGCCGCCAGAGCCGGCCCGGTTCATGGTGATTTCGCCGGCCATAGCTTCCAGCAGATGCGGAATACCTGGCTCGCCAGCCATCAATTCCTTGGCGCGCATCATGTCCGGCATCATGCCCAGCAAGGGGTGTGACCCGTCCAGGTTGAAATGCATGCTGCCGCAAAACAGCAAGGTTTTCGGGCCGTGGCCGCCGTTGGAGACATTGAAGACATTGTCCTGCAAAGGCTCGACAGTGTAGCTTTCGATCGGCACGGCCGGAATGCCAGGCGCGCTGGCAACGACATGCTCGGCACCGCGCGGCAAGAGCAATGCATCGCCGGGTGTCAGCTCAATCCATTCCCCGGCTGGCGAAAACAGCCAGCATTGGCGGCGGCCGATAAAGTGAAACCTTGCTGCCTTCTGGGCAGGAAACAACACGGCCCATGGGTTTGAAAGTTCGCAGCGGCCATAGTCGACGCCATCAAGCCGCAATCCGCGCAAGATGTCGGTTAGCGGACCGTCCGAGGCCGGCAGGCCAGTCTTGGGCGAGGTGAAAACCATGCTGATTTCTCTAGCCTGGAATCACCAGTCCGTCACGGCCTCCATGCGTCAGCTCAGGGGCAACAAACTCGGGCCAACGGGTTCCTCCGCCGGGGCGTCGGCTGACGTAGCATCAGACGCAAAACCCGCCTGTGCGGCGGGTCACTGGCGCAAATCAGCACCATGGGCAAAAATGTAGCATAGCTGAGGTCACCGAGTCAAGAAAAAATTCCTATCGCGAAAAGCTGCCGCAAAAAAAACTGCCGGGACCGCCGAACTGGCTGCTGCCTTGTCAAGCTGAGTTCGGAACCCTGTGCGTCAGCTGGCCTGGCGGATATCGGCCTGTTCCTCGGCCCGGAGGTGCAGCACCCGACCGGGCGGAAAGCGCCGGCGGACTGATCGTGGCGACGTTCCAGGTGGCGATCGCACTCGGCGCCGTCTTCGGCGGCCTGCTGGTCGACCACACCGGCGTCGCCAGCGCCTTCGCCTATTGCGGCGCGGCGACATTGCTGGCGGCCATCGTGGTGTTCCTGCGCGGCCCGAAGCAGGCCGAGTAGCCTGGACGCAATCAGGCTTCCCTGACACTGCGCGTCGGCCCGAGAACCATCACGGTTTTCGGGCCGGCGCCGTTGTGACGGCAGCGATGAACGAACTCAGGCCGACCGCCCGTCGAAATCGAAGACCGACAGGGTCGAGGGGTCGAGATCGGCCACGCAGTTGATGTTGATGTAGGCGCTGCGTTCACGGCCTTCGCGGACATCCTCCGCAAAGGGATGGATGCCGCAGGCCCGGCAGAACCGGTGCGCGATGGCATGATTGCCGAATGTGCAGATGCCCAGATCGTCGCCCCAGGCCAGGACCTGCAAGGTCCCGTGCGGGATGGCACACAACAGGGCGCCCTTGCGCGAGCAGATCGAGCAATTGCACCGCAAGGCGCCCGTCAGTTCGGCCTTGAATTCGAAGGCGACCTTGCCGCAGTGGCAGCTGCCTTTGTAGAGCATCGGATTTTTCCTCGCATTAGACAGGGTGCAAAACCGCCTGCGCCGGGTTAAGTCTCGGCAAGCCATTCCCCAAGGACGTTCAAGGCGTTCGGAGTCCGACACCGAAATGCAATCCGTTCGTGATCATCTGGAAACCATTCTCGCGCGCCTTGCCGCCCGTGCCGGTGAAGAGCGCGTGTTCACGAAGCTCTATGCCGCAGCCGCGCGTGCCGCGGCCGATGCCAGCGATGCGCGCAGCCAAGCCGGGGTGACGCTTGGGCCGCTCGATGGCACCATCGTCTCGGTCAAGGATCTGTTCGATGTCGCCGGCGAGCCAACCACGGCCGGCTCGCTGATGCTTAGGACCGCAGCACCTCCGCTGTGCGATGCCGTGATCGTCAGCCGGCTGCGGCAAGCCGGCGCGGTCATTATCGGCAAGACCAACATGACCGAATTCGCCTTCACCGCGATCGGCGACAACCAGCACTATGGCACGCCCGGCAATGCCGTGGACGCCAGCCGCATTCCGGGCGGATCTTCCTCAGGCGCCGGCGTCTCGGTCGGTGAGGCGACGAGCGAAATATCGATCGGTTCCGACACCGGCGGTTCGATACGCATTCCGGCTTCACTCAACGGTGTCGTCGGCTTCAAGCCGACAGCGCGGCGCGTGCCGCTCGCCGGCGCGTTCCCGCTGTCCGCCACGCTGGACTCGATCGGTCCGCTTGCCCGAACCGTCGCCCAATGTGCCGCCGCCGACGCCGTGATGGCCGGTGAAGTGCCGACCGCGCTGACGCCGATTGCCCTTGCAGGGCTTCGCGTCGGCATTCCACGCGGCATTCTTTTCGAAGAGACGGAAGACGAGGTGGCGACCGCGTTCGACCGCTGCCTTGGCAAGATCGAACAGACGGGCGCGCGGATCGCGGGCTTATCGATCGATGATCTGCTTGCCGATTTGCGGGCTGCCACCAAGCGTGGCTCGATCGCTGCCATGGAAGGGGCCGAAGTGCATGCCGACTGGCTGGCGGCTGGGGCTTCGGTGCCGGTCGACCCGCATGTCAGCGGACCTTTGTCGCGGGCGGCAATGCTGCCGACGCCTGTCTACATCAGGGCAATGCGCCGCCGCACAGCACTCGTCGTCGCCATGGACGAGCGGCTGGCATCGGTCGATGTGCTGGCTCTGCCGACCACGCCGGTGACGGCGCCGACCATCGTCTCGATGGCTGACGACGCCGAGCTGGGCGACCGCACCGAAGGCCTGCTGCTGCGCAACACGCAGGTCGCCAACCAGTTCGATCTCTGCGCAATCTCGCTGCCGATGCCGGGCACGGCGCTGCCTGCCGGATTGATGCTGGTGGCGCGCAACGGGCATGACCGGCGCCTGCTGCGGATTGCTGCTGAAATTGAGTCGCTGCTTGGCTCGTGACCGGGGTTGGACCGACGATCAGTGCGACGAACAGTGCTTGCGTTCGCTGTCCTTGGCGGTGCGTACGATACGGGTCGCGACCAGCCAGGGCAGATTGTGCTCCTTGCCGGTGATCGTCTGGGTGCGGTGCTCGATCGAGCCTCTGACGACGATCTTGCCGGCATAAAGCGCGTCGGAAAGATCGGTTATCGCCTTGTCGGCCTGCGGCAATCCGCTGGGGTCGATCGACACGCCCTTGATGATCGTGCCGGTGGCAAGGTCGAGTGCGCTGTTGGATGGGCAGGGCGCCTTGAAGCAGCGCAGCCCGTTGTCACAATAGACATAGCTGCTTTCGGCCGCGAATGACGGCATGGCGCAGAGCGAACACACGACGGCTACCAGGGATGCGAGGCGTGGATCGGACATGGCTCTCAACGTCGCGGAGAATTGGGGCGAAACCGCGATGTGTTACAGGCTCGCCGGAAACCGCCGCCGGTAGTGATCGACCACTTCCGGATTGCGCAGATTGACCGGCAGCTTGTTGGCCAGCACCAGCAAGGCTTCACCCGCCGCGCCGACGCCCATGCGCATCATCGATTCTTCGGTGATCCCGGCCATGTGCGGCGTGATGATGACAGTGTCGAAGCCGAAATAGGGATGATTCGACGGCAGCGGCTGCGTCGCAAACACGTCGAGCGCGGCGCCGCCGATACGGCGTTTCTGCAACGCCTCGATCAGCGCGTCGTCGTCGATGACCGGTCCGCGCGACACGTTGATCAGCAGCGCATTGGGCTTCATTCGGGCGATCCGCTCACGGTTGATCAGGCCGCGCGTTTCCGGCGTCAGCGGGCAGCAGAGCACGATGATGTCGCTCTGCTCGACCAGCGCGTCGATCGACAGGAAGCCGACCTTGTCCGGCGCCGGCTGCATGCTGCGCGTCGTTGCCACCACCTTCAAGTCGAAGCCGTGCGCGGCGATATGGCCGACCGCCTGGCCGACGGCACCGAGGCCGACGATGCCGATCGTCTTGCCGGCAAGCTCGATGTTGGAATTGGCGTGCTCGCGGCCGGCGAGCCAGCCTTTGGTGCGCAGGTCGCGGTCGACGGCGCGGAAATTGCGCAGCAAAGCAAGCGCCGCAAACATGACGTGCTCGGCAACCGAGCGGGCATTGACCGCCGGCACATTCGCCACCAGCACGCCGGCGGCGGTCGCTGCTTCCATGGGGATCATGTCGAGCCCGGCGCCATGGCGGATTGCCGCCTTCAGCAGCTTTGCGCCGTCGAAAAGCTGTGGTGGCAGCGGCGCGCGCACGATGACGATGTCGGCATTCCTCGCCTCGGCGGCCAGCGTGGCCGGATCGATGGCGGAAGCGACGACGAGTTCGCCGGCGCCGGCCAGCATGGCCGAGGCGCGCGGGTGTAGCGGGTGTGTCGTGAGGATACGGGCCATGTCGGTCAGGCTTTTTCGAGCGCCGGGCTTTGCGGTTCCTCGCCATGGCCCTCGATCAGGCCTTTCCAGTAGCTCTCAGCCCCTTGCAGATGGGCGCTCATCAGCGCCTGGGCGAGATTGCCGTCGCGGCGCAGCAGCGCCTCATAAATCTGGATATGCTCGGCATGCGAGCGCAGGTTGCGCTCGGGGTCGTTGAAATAGATCGGCAGGCGCTGCTCGCCCATCATGTAGTAGACGCTGCAGACATTGTGGAAGACGCTGTTCTTGGTGGCGCGCACGATTTCGAGGTGGAATTCGCGGTCTTCCCTGGCAAGCCCTTCACCGGCGGCGATGCGCTCTTCCGAAGCCTTCAGGATTTCGCGCAGCCGCTCGAAATTCTCCTCGGTGGCGCGCGAACAGGCAAGTTCGGCCGCCTTGATCTCGTGGATCTTGCGCAGTTCGACCGTCTCGTAGATCTGGATCGGGTCGAGCGGCAGGCCTGCGCGGGCAAAAAGCGCCATGGCCTCCACACTGGCCTGCTTGGTGTCGATGTAGATACCGGACTTGGCTCGACGCTCGACGATGCGCATGGCCTCCAGGATGGCCAGCGCCTCGCGGATCTGACCGCGGCTGACGGCGAAATGCTCCGCCAGTTCGCGTTCCGAAGGCGTTCGGCCGCTCTCCTTGTCCGAATGGGAGAACAGGTAGGCAGCGAGTTCTGCGAGGAGGTTCTTTTCTTTCATCGTCAACCGCGTTGCGCGTGCGCCTCCAGGAACCGCTCCGAAATGGTGAATCCCAGACCCGGTTTTTCCGGGATCGCTATCATACCGTCCCTGGCTTCGACAGTCTCTTCGACCAGATCATGGATCATCGGGTTGGCGCCAAGCGAATATTCGACGGTGAAACTCGACGGCGAGGCGGCGCAGACATGCAAGCCTGCGAAAAAACAGGGCGCGCCGGCCCACAAATGGGGTGCAAAGCGCAAATTGAAGGCGCTGGCGATGGTGCCGATCTTCATCGCCTCGCTGATGCCGCCGCAGAAAGCGGGATCAGGCTGGAAGATGTCGGCGGCTTTGAGCACGGCAAGGTCGCGGAAGGCATAGCGTGTCGCCTCGCTTTCGCCGGTGGCGATCGGGACGGCACCTGACGCCCGCACTTCAGCCATGCCGGGCTTGTCGTCAGCGATAATAGGTTCCTCGAACCAGGCGAGGTCCAAATCGTTGACAAGGTGGATGAAGCGCTTGGCCTCGGCCACCGTGTAGGTGCCGTGCGCGTCGACCATCAGTTCGACATCGGGGCCGAGCGCCTGCCGTGCGGCCCGCACGCGGGTGGCGGAAATGTGTGCCGCGCCATCCATGGCGCCAACGCGCATCTTCAGTGCCTTGAAACCGCCCTTGGCGATATAGGACTTCAACTGCTCGCCGATGGCGTCGGCGGCTGCCCAGCCGCCGGACGCATAGGCCGGCATGCGATCGAGCTTGCGGCCGCCGAGCAGCCGCCAGACCGGAACGCCAAGCGATTTGCCAAGAATGTCCCACAGCGCGATGTCGACGGCGCTGATGGCGGCGATGCTCATGCCGCGCCGCGCCAGTTGCGGCATGGCGTGGCCGCCACGCGCGGCGCTGTCGTGGCGCACGCCATTGTAGAGCATCTCCCATATGACGCCGATGTCGGCCGGATCGCGGCCGACCAGTTGCGGCCCGACCTCATGGTTCAGCATGTGGACGAGCGCACCGTAGCTGCCGGCACTGCCAGCGGCGTTCTTGCCTTCGCCCCAGCCGACCAGCCCGTCATCGGTCTCGATGCGCAGGATGGCGGCGTCGAAGGTCGTCACCTGACCGAAGTCGCTGCGGTGCTGCAGAGCGGCTTCGATCGGAACGCGGATCCACCAGGCTTGGACGGACTTGATACGCATGTTCTTCCCCAGCCCTGCCGCCGGTCAGGGCGGAAGGGCGAATTTCCCAGACGCGGTCGACTACTTGATCAGCGGCAGCAACGTTTCGGCGTTGATGCGCATCTGGTCGGTGTAGAATTTCTCGGTGAGCACGCTGGAGCCGTGGTCCTGGATGAACTTCAGCTGCTCGGGCGAGATGTCGACCGGATTACGCTCGACCATGTCGGGATAGGGGGCTGCCGGCGTCCGGTCGACGGGCGCGACGAACTCATTGGTCAGCGCGCCGTCGTAGCCGATCTCGCGCAAGGTGGCGACAATCTTCGGCCAGTCGATCTGGCCGAGGCCGGCGGCAAACCGGTTGTTGTCGGCGACATGGAAGTCGAACAGGCGCTTTCCGGCCTGCCGGATCGCGTCATAGACGTTAAATTCTTCCATGTGGATGTGGTAAGCGTCGAGGCAGACGCCGCATTCGGGGCTGACCGCGTCGGCCAGAGCGAGTGCCTGGGCGCCGCGATTGAACAGATAGGTCTCGAAGCGGTTGAGCGGCTCTACCGCGATCTTGACGCCGACCTTTTTGGCGTGGGTGAAGCATTCACGGGTGGCGTCGACGACCCACTTCCATTCCTCTTCTTCGGTCCCGTCAGGCACAACCTTGCCGACGGTCGCCGGAACCAGCGTGATGATCTCGCCATCGAGTTCGCTGACCATGGTCAGCACGTCCTTGACATATTGAACGGAACGCTCGCGCTGGCCCTGGTTCCTGGCGGCAAGGTTGCGCTCGCCCAGCATCAGGGTCACCGCGCCCCAGCAGCGAATACCATGCTCCTTCAGCAGCGCCCGGGTCTCCTTGGTCTTGTACTGCTCGGGCTCGCCGGAAATCTCGATCGACTCATAGCCGAATTTCTTGATGCGCTTGAGCGTCGTCTCCAAGGGTTCCGCGCGCATCCAGTTGTGCGTCGAAAGATGCATGGTCTGTCCTTCCCAAATCGTCTCTATGGTTCGCCTGCGACATGCATCGCCAAAAGGCGACACAAAGGTTCCTCCCCAAGGCGTTCCCAGCCTTTTCTCGCAAACTGGTTCGACCAATTGGGCCTGAAGCGAGGTCTACAGCAAATTCTCCAGATCGGCAAGAAGCGCTGGGATGCAACTTTCGCTGTGGATTATTTGCTTGATTATATTGAGATATATAGGCCTGCACCGGGTGATTTTGGGGTCTTGACGGCGCATTGCATGGCTTGACCAAATTTCCACATTTGGTAATACCAGAATGGCGGTGCGTGCAAGCACCCGTTGAGAAAAGACCAAAGTGGCTGGCCCTGTTTCCAATCGGCGCTATGCTCGGTCGAGAGAAATGAGGGAGGATGCCGATGCCGACGACAATGAAGGGCCCTGGGCTGTTTCTGGCGCAGTTCGCGGGCGACGCCGCGCCGTTCAACTCACTGGCGTCGATCACCAAATGGGCGGCCGGTCTCGGCTACAAGGGCGTGCAGATCCCGACCTGGGACGCGCGGCTGTTCGACCTCAAGAAGGCGGCTTCCTCCAAGGCCTATTGCGATGAGGTGAAGGGCATCTGCGCGGATGCCGGCGTCGAGATCACCGAGCTGTCGACGCATCTGCAGGGGCAACTGGTGGCGGTGCATCCTGCCTATGACGCGCAGTTCGACGGCTTTGCGCCGGCTTCAGTGCACAACAATCCCAAGGCACGGCAAAAATGGGCGGTCGAACAGATGGAGTTCGGGGCCAAGGCCTCGAAGAACCTTGGCCTCAAGGCCTCGGTCAGCTTCTCGGGAGCGCTGGCCTTTCCCTACCTCTACCCCTGGCCGCAGCGGCCGGCAGGGCTGATCGAGGAAGCGTTCGCTGAGCTCGGCAAGCGCTGGAAGCCGATCCTAGATGTCTATGAGGATAATGGTGTCGATTTAGGCTACGAGATCCATCCCGGCGAGGATGTGTTCGACGGCGCGACCTTCGAGATGTTCCTCGATGCGGTCGGCGGCCACAAGCGCTGCAACATCAATTACGATCCGTCGCATTTCCTGCTGCAGCAGCTCGACTATCTCGAATTCATCGACATCTATCACGAGCGCATCAAGGCGTTTCACGTCAAGGACGCAGAGTTCAACCCGACCGGCCGGCAAGGCGTCTATTCCGGCTATCAGAGCTGGACCAACCGCGCCGGGCGCTTCCGTTCGCTGGGCGATGGACAGGTGGATTTCGGCGGCATCTTCTCCAAGCTCACGCAGTACAATTATGATTCCTGGGCGGTGCTGGAGTGGGAGTGCTGCCTGAAGCATCCGGAGGACGGCGCGGCCGAGGGCGCGCCTTTCATCGAGCATCACATCATCCGGGTGACGGAAAAGGCATTCGACGACTTCGCCGGTGGCGCTACCGACAAGAAGTTGCTGCGCGCCATGATGGGAATCTGACGCGGTTTCCCCTCCCCCTCGAGGGGAGGGTGGCCCGAAGGGCCGGGAGGGGTCGGTTCATGCCGAACTCTGCCTCAACGACCCCACCCGATCCGCTGCGCGGATCGACCTCCCCTCAAGGGAGGTGAGACAACGAGGGAGAAAGACATGGTCGGCGCATCGAAGTCGGAAACGGGAGGCGGCCCGATCCGCTATGGCATGGTCGGCGGCGGGCAAGGTGCCTTCATCGGCGCGGTGCATCGGATCGCGGCGCGGCTGGACAATGATTTCGTGCTGGTTGCCGGTGCTTTGTCAGCCGACCCGGCTCGTGCCAAGGCCTCGGCCGCCGAACTGGGGCTCGACCCCGCACGCAGCTATGCATCCTATGCCGAGATGGCCAAGGCCGAGGCGAAGCGCCCCGACGGCATCGAGGCAGTGGCCATCGTCACGCCCAACAATGTCCATGTGCCGGCGGCAAAGGCCTTCCTCGAGGCCGGCATCCACGTCATCTGCGACAAGCCGCTGGCGACGACGCTCGCCGAAGCAAAAAAGCTTGCGGCGATAGTCGAGAAGACCGGCAAGGTGTTCGTGCTGACGCACAACTACACCGCCTATCCGATGATCCGGCAAGCACGCGAAATGGTCGCCAAGGGTGTGCTCGGCGACATACGCATCGTGCAGTCCGAATATCCGCAGGACTGGCTGACCGAGGATTTGGCCGCGACAGGCCAGAAGCAGGCGGCGTGGCGCTCCGACCCCAAGCAGGCAGGCGCCGGCGGTGCGCTGGGCGATATCGGCACGCATGCCTACAACCTCGCCCGCTTCGTCTCGGGGCTGGAACTGGACTCCCTGTCGGCCGATCTCGACGCCTTCGTGCCGGGCCGGCTACTCGATGACAACGTCAACGTCATGCTGCGCTTCAGGCCGGTCGGCAAGACGCACCCGGCCAAGGGCATGATCTGGGCAAGCCAGGTGGCGCCGGGCCATGAGAACGGGCTGAAGCTGCGCATCTACGGTTCGAAGGGTGGGCTGGAATGGGTGCAGGCCGACCCGAACTATCTCTGGTACACGCCGTTCGGCCAGCCGAAGCAACTGATCACCCGCAACGGCGCCGGCGCGCTGCCGGTGGCGGGCCGTGTCAGCCGCGTGCCGTCAGGTCATCCGGAAGGCTATCTCGAAGGTTTCGCCAACATCTACCAGGAGGCCGCGCGCGCCATCCGCGCGGCACGCCGCAAGGGCGGCAAGCCGGCCAAGGACGTCGTCTTCCCGACCATCCAGGACGGCGTCGAGGGCATGGCCTTCATCGAGGCCTGCGTGAAGTCGTCGAAGAAGAATGGGGCGTGGACGAAGCTCTGAAATAGAGGCGGTCCGGGGGATCCAAGGGGAGGGGGGCGTCGATGAAAATCGGCATGTGCATGTTCTTATGGACGACGGCCGTGTCGAAGGCACACGAACCACTGCTGCGCGATATCAAGGCAACCGGCTTTGATGGCGTCGAGATACCGATCTTCGCCGGCGCGCCGGACGATTATAAAAAGCTCGGCGATCTGCTCGACCGCATCGGGCTGGAGCGGACCGCGGTTTCGGCCATGGGCGATCCCCGGATGAATTTGATCTCGGCCGACGCGGCGACGCGCAAGGCCGGTGTCGACTACATGAAATGGGCGATCGACTGCGCGCAGGCACTTGCCGCAAACACGCTGAGTGGCCCGCTGCATTCGACGCTCGGCGCCTTTTCCGGCTCCGGACCGACCGCTGCCGAGAAAAAGCGCTCCGTCGCCTCGCAGCGGGCGATCGGCGACCATGCCGGCAACAAGGGCGTCACCATCGGGCTCGAGGCGCTCAACCGCTTCGAATGCTATCTCCTCAACACGATGGCGGATCTGTCGGAGCATATCGACGCCATCGACCGGCCGCACATCAAGGCAATGTACGACACCTTCCACGCCAATATCGAGGAGGCCGACCCGATCGGCGCCTACACGAAACACCGCAGGAATGTCGTGCATATCCATATTTCGGAGAATGATCGCGGCGTACCGGGGCGGGGCAACATTCCGTGGAAGGAAACATTCTCGGCCATCCGCAAGAGCGGCTATGACGGCTGGCTGACGATCGAAGCGTTCGGCCGTTCGCTGAAGGACCTGGCGGCGGCGACCAAGGTGTGGCGCGATTTTTCCGAAACGCCGGAAGCTGTCTATCGCGAGGGGTATGAGCATATCAAAAATGGGTGGAAGAGGGCGGCGTAGGCGCCTTCCTTATAGTGGGACTGAGCGAAGCCGCCCAACACCTGCCGCCGCGTTCCTTCACACCCCCCTCTGTCCTGCCGGACATCTCCCCCGCAAGGGGGGAGATTGGCGGTTCCGCTGGCGGCGCCTTCCTTCCAACGCTGGAGACTAGCGAAGGCCGACGGACATCTGATCTCCCCCCTTGCGGGGGAGATGGCCGGCAGGCCAGAGGGGGGTGCTGTCCCGCCGACTTTTCGCCCAATTGTGAACCACAGGACGATCATCCCTGCTCAGCCTGAAGCCTGTTGTAGTCGTGGATCGTCTGGCTCAGCCGGCGGCGCAGGAAGTTGGAGATGTTGTCGAAGATGAAGACAACGGCCAGGATCAGCAGCACCATGTAGAAGACGTTGGCCCAGTTGGAGTTGGTGCGCATCGCTTCCCACAGCTTCAGGCCGATGCCGCCGGCGCCGACAGCGCCAATGATGGTCGCGCCGCGGGTGTTGGATTCCCACTGGTAGAGCGTCTGGCTGATGAACACCGGCACCACTTCCGGCAGCACGCCGTAGCGCTGCACCAGAAGGCCGTTGGCTCCGGTCGAGGTAATACCCTCGCGCGGTTTGTCGTCGATGTTCTCCAGCGCCTCGGAATAAGTTTTGCCGAGCGTGCCGATCTCGGTGAAGAAGATGGCTGCACTGCCCGCCAGCGGTCCCGGCCCGAAGGCACGGGTGAAGAACAGCGCCCAGATCAGCATGTCGATGGAGCGCATGAAGTCGAAGAAGCGCTTGAGCACCTGGTTGACCAGCCGGCTGGGCGTGATGTTGCGAGCGGCGAAGAAGGCCAGCGGAAAGGCGACGATGCCGCCCAGCATGGTGCCGAGGAAGGCCATGACGATGGTCTGCAGGAGCTTGGTCCAGACATCGCCATGCTGCCACTGGGCGTTGTTCCAGATGTTGTCGCCGGCCAGTGCCAGGTTGGACGTGCCTGGTTTCAGTTCCGGTCCGGAGACGATCAGCGAGGCGACTTCGCTTGCCGACTTGCCGAAGAACGGCGAGCGGGTGTCGAAGACGAAGTTTGCCCAGCCGAGAAATCGCTTTCGGATCCTGACGCGGTCAACGGCGACACGGGCCTCGCCGGCAAAGCCCATGTCGGCGACGACCTCATCTTCATGCGCGGTGATCCAGCCGGGAACCGGCCCCGAGATCAGCGGCTTGCCGGTGCCAAGCACGACCGCAACGGTCTCACCATTGGCAGTTATCGTCGCTTGCGTCTTGCTGAAGGTGACCGACTTGGCGGCGCCGTCGATAAGGACCGTCACCGAACCATCGGCATTGGTCTTCACCCAGTCCGGATCTGGGTTCGGGCCGAGCACCGAGAAGCGTGGATATTTGGCGGTGATCCGCGTTTCGTCGAGGCGGAAGATCGGCTGCACGTCGTAGCTGATCCATTGGGTCAGAAACAGCGGCAGGCGCTCCCAGTGCGATTCCCGCATGACCTGCGGCAGGTTGAAGAACCACAAGGCATAGAGCAGGTAGAGGAAGATGCCGCCAAGCAGCATCAGCGGCCCGAAGCGCTTGTGGAACGGCCGCTGGAACACCTGCGGGAAGCGCTCTTCGATCGACTGGATTTGATCGGCGGTCAAGGCAGCCATGGTCAAGCCCCCACCACGAAAGCCTGCTCGCCGACCAGCTTGCGGCGCAGCCAGGCGGAGAACTGGTCGACGATGAAGATCGTCGTGAACAGGAGCAGCACGAGGGCTATCGTCTTGGCGCCGAAGCCGCGCGAGATCGACAGCTTCAACTCCTCGCCGATGCCGCCGCCGCCGACCGCGCCCATGATGGTGGAAATGCGGACATTTATCTCAACACGCAGCAGCGTGTAGGACATGAAGTTGGGCAGCACCTGTGGCAGGCCGGCAAAGCGCACCCGCTCGAACCAGTTGGCGCCGACAGCCCTCAGGCCCTCTTCGGCGCGCATGTCGATGTTCTCGTTGATCTCGTAGAACAGCTTGCCCAGCGCGCCGATCGAATGCAGGCCGATGGCGATGATGGCAGCGATCGGGCCGATCGAGACGATGGCGGCGAACAGGCCGGCGATGACGATCTCGGGAAAGGCGCGCAGCAGCTCCATGAGGCGCTTGACGATCAGCCGCAGCACCGGATGCGGCGTCAGATTGCGCGCCGCGATGAAGGAGAACGGCACGGCGAAGACGAAGCCGATGAAGGTCGAGACCAGCGCCACGTTGAGCGTGGTCAGCATCAGCTCGAAATATTCGGGGATGTAGAAGCTGCCCCAGACATAGGAGCGGCCAAGCGGAAAGTTGAATTCCTGGGTGCCGGTGTCATGCGGGGAAGCGATGTCGAACATCGCCCGCCAGACATCGTTCCAGTCCTTGGGGACGAGCCAGCTCAGGAAGTCCAGCAAATGCGGCAACCGGTCGAAGAAATGCCCGGCATTGGCTTCGTCGGCGAACCACATGGTGCTGCCGAGCGCGACGATGAGAAGGCCGACACCGATGGCGGTGTAGAGCCGGCGCAAGGACGTCTGGCGACGCCAGGCGTCGGCCATCTGGTGAGTGGCGCCGGAAGGGGCTGTCACGGAAAGGGTCATGATCGGACATGCAAGAAGGGCGGCGTTTTCTCGACGCCGCCCTTCCTGATTTCGCCGTTAGCCGCCAATGGCTGCCTTACGGGCTTCGACGATGACGTCGTAGAAGTCCGCCTTAACCGGGACGTAGCCGGTAAAGTCGCCGCCTTCGACGCCTTCGAAGCAAGCCTTGTCCTTCTTCGGCAACTGCGTGAAGAAGTCGGCGAGCTTGGCGGTCATTTCGTCGCCGAGCGCGGTGCGCACGACCAGCGGGCCGTTCGGGATCAGGCCCGAGCGCCAGACTTCGACGAAGTCGTTGGGGTCGACGGCGCCCTTGGCGACTTCCTTGTGGAAGGTGCCCGAGGTGTAGCCGTCCTTGAAGTCGCCGATACCGGAGGAATCGTCCACCGCCACATCGACCTTGCCGTCGCGCACGGCCAGAACATTGTTCTCGTGGCCGCCGTTGAACTGGGTCGAAGCGAAGAAGGTTTCGTTCGAAGCGCCGGTGTCCTTCGGGATCTGGGTCAGCGGGATCAGATAGCCGGAGGTCGAATCCGGATCGGCGTAGCCGAGCTTCTTGCCCTTGGCCGACTTGATATCGGTGATGCCGGAGGATTTCAGCGCCAGACCGATCGAATAGTAGCCGGTGGCGCCGTCGGTCTGCTGGGTGGTGAGGATCGGGGTGACCGCCTTCGGGTCCTTGAGAGCGATGCTGGCGTAGCCGGAAGCGCCGAGTTCGGCGAAGTCGAGCGTGCCGCCAAGCAGGCCCTGGATGACGCCGTCATAGTCGGCGGCGGGGAACAGCGAAACCTTTTCGAAGCCGAATTCGGCCTTCAGATGGTCGGCGAGGCACTGGTAGTTGCGCAGCCGGTCGGTTTCGTTTTCGCCGCCGAGGATGCCGACGCGAAATTCCTTCATGTCGGCGGCATGGGCCATGCTGGTCGCCATGGCGAGCACCGAAACGGCGCTGAAAACCATCTTCCTGAACATCTGTAATCTCTCCTGTAGGTTCCGGCCCCGCGCCGGCAGCGTTCTCGATTTTGACAGGTGCCCTTGACGCGGGCTGTCGATCCAGGCCGCTCTCTTGTTTGTCCATGATCTTGCCCGAAAACCGGATTCCACTTTTCGGGATCATGGACTCAATATCCCGGGAATGCGGGTTCGAGCGGTCCGGCGGATGCGGCGATTTTTCGGCTGAAGGCAACGCTGGTCGAGGTGATGGCCTCGGAGATTTCCTGGCCATTGCTGTCGGCGCCGTAGACGAGGCGCACGGCCTCGCGGTTGAGTTCTTCCGGCGGGCCGTCGAAGACGACCTTGCCGGCGGCCATGCCGATGATGCGATTGCAGTAGGTGCGGGCGGTGTCCAGCGTGTGAAGATTGGTGACGACGGTGATGCCGTCGCGCAGATTGATGTCCTGCAGCGAATCCATCACCACCTTGGCGTTGAGCGGGTCGAGCGAGGCGATCGGCTCGTCGGCGAGGATCACTTTGGGCTGCTGCATCATGGCGCGGGCAATGGCGACGCGCTGCTGCTGGCCGCCCGACAAGGTGCCTGCGGGCTGCAGCGCGGTGCGGGCGATGTCGAGCCGCTCGAGTGCCGCGACCGCCTCGGCGCATTCGGCGCGCGAGAACATGCCGAACAGGTTGGTGATGGTCGAACGGTGGTTCAGCTTGCCGAGCAGCACGTTGGTCAGCACGTCGAGGCGCGGCACCAGGTTGAACTGCTGGAAGATCATGGCGCAGTCACGCTGCCAGCGCCGCAGCGGCGAGCCGCGCAATTGGGAAACCTCGGCGCCGTCAAAAAAAATCGACCCCTGGCTGGGATCGATGAGACGGTTGATCATGCGCAGAAGGGTCGATTTGCCGGCGCCCGAACGGCCGATGACGCCGACCATCTGACCCTGCGGGATCGCGATGTTGATGTCGCTGACGGCGGTGTTCTTGCCAAATCGTCGGCTGACACCGCGGATTTCGAGCGTGGCAGAGCTTGCTGACATGGGGCAGGTTCCAGTCCGGACCATTGATCGTCAGGCTCTCGCCTAGCGCAGCCATATGAACCTGCCGTGTCGCGGTGATGTCAGTTTTGTTACGCTCCACAGGCCGGAGTCTACGGCAGGCCCAGGACCAGCAGTTTCCTCGAAGTGCTCCATGTCCCTGAAGCTGCAGAAGGGGGCGGCTTGATTTCGACTACGGGAGCCTGCTGTTCAAAAAGTGCCAGGCAATCATCGAACAGGCCCCAGCCATGCGGCGGCCCGATCATCCGCAAGATGCTGGATCTGGTAGGCGAAGGTGGTGTGGAGGACGTAGGCGTCGTAATCGGGATGCCGGTAGCCGAACGGCACGGCCAGCGCATTACGCCAAGCCGCATCCTGCGCCGGTGGTGTGTCAGGGATATGAACAGGTTCGCCCATGACGAAATGTGATGGCTTATCCGCCGTATTTTTCCAGAAAAGCCTCGGCCTCAAGCGAACGAAAATCATCCAACGCGGCGCGCAGCCTTGCATGGTCCCAGTCCCACCAGGCAAGCGCCTGATAGCGCCCGGCGGTGCGGCGATCGAAGCGCTCGCGGATCGGTTTGGCCGGCACACCGCCGACGATGGTGTAGGGCGCGACATCCTTCGAGACGACGGCTCCGGCGCCGACCGCGGCGCCATCGCCGACGGTGACGCCGGGCAGGATGGTCGAGCCGTGACCGAGCCAGGTATCGTGGCCGATGGTGACCCGCTTGGCGCGGCGTTGGGCGAAGAATTCGCTCTCGTGCTCGGCATCGTCCCAATAGTCCGAGGCGCGATAGGTGAAGTGATGCAGCGTCGGCCGCCAGGTCGGGTGGTTGGTGGCGTTGATGCGAACGCTGGCCGCGATGTTGGCGAACTTGCCGATCGTCGCACACCAGACTGAGCAGTCCTGCATCATGTAGGAATAGTCGCCAAGTTCGCTTTCAGAAACCCGGCTGCGGTCGGCGATCTCGGTCCAGCGGCCCAGCGTCGAATTCTGAACATCCGCCGTCGGGTGGACCAGCGGCGTCTCGGACAACTTCCTGGTCATGCGGCGATTTTTCCGGGAGCGAAAGCGGTGACGTCGATGATGCGGTCGGCAACTGCGTCGCGCACATCGTGGTCATGGAAGATGCCAAGCAAGGCGACATCAGCCGCCTTCTTGGCGGCGATGAGTTCGATCACGACATCGCGGTTCCTGGCATCGAGCGAGGCGGTCGGCTCGTCGAGCAGCAGGATCGGGTGCTCGGTGATGAAGCCGCGCGCGATGTTGACGCGCTGCTGCTCGCCGCCGGAGAAGGTCGCCGGCGGCAAAGCCCAGAGTTTCTCCGGCAGGTTGAGCTGCGCCAGCAAGGCGCGTGCCTTGCCGCGGGCAATCTCGCGATCCTCGCCACGCTCGACCAGCGGCTCGGCGACGACGTCGAGCGCCGAGACGCGCGGCACGGTGCGCAGGAACTGGCTGACATAGCCGATCGTTTGCCGGCGCACAGCAAGCACGGTGCGCGGGCTGGCGGTGGCGAGGTCGATCAGCCCATCATCGTGCGTGACGATGATCTGGCCTTCGTCGACGGCGTAGTTGCCGTAGAGCATCTTCAGGATCGAACTCTTGCCGGCACCGGACGGGCCGCCGAGCACGGTGCATTCGCCAGCCCTGATCGAGAACGAGACACCGGCGACAACAGGCAGTTTGATGCCGTCACGCAGATGCATGGTGAAGCTTTTGGCAACGTCGGAGACAACGAGGGGGGTTGGCATCAGAAGGTGCTCCAATGGTTATTCGTTTGCAGGCCAGAGGGGGGTGCCTTGGCGCCATCGTCAAACCTGCAGAATCGAGGAAACAAGCAATTGCGTGTAAGGCGCACGCGGGTCATCGAGCACGCGGTCGGTGAGACCGCTTTCAACGACGCGGCCGTCCTTCATCACCATCATGCGCTGCGACAACAGCCGCGCCACGGCAAGGTCGTGGGTGACGACGATGGCGGCCAGACCAAGATCGGTGACCAGGCCGCGCAACAGGTCGAGCAGGCGTGCCTGCACCGAGACGTCGAGGCCGCCTGTCGGCTCATCCATGAACACAAGCCGTGGTCCGGTGACGAGGTTGCGGGCGATCTGCAGGCGCTGGCGCATGCCGCCGGAAAAGGCGCGCGGCTCGTCGTCGATGCGGTCCTCGTCGATCTCGACGCGTGACAGCCAGTCGACGGCGGTGGCGCGGATCCTGCCGTAATGACGGTCGCCGACCGCCATCAGCCGCTCGCCGACATTGGCGCCGGCCGATACCGTCATGCGCAGGCCGTCGGCGGGGTTCTGATGGACGAAACCCCAGTCGGTTCGCATCAGGAAGCGGCGCTCGGCCTCACTCATGCGGTAGAGTTCGCGGAACTGGCCATCGCGCATGCGGTAGCTGGCGGTGCCGGAGGAGGGCAGCAGCCGCGTCGACAGGCAGTTGAGCAATGTCGTCTTGCCGGAGCCGGACTCGCCGACGACAGCCAGGACTTCACCCGGCCACAGGTCGAAGGAGACGTTGTCGCAGCCGACGCGCGAGCCGTAGAATTTGGAAAGTGCCGAGACGCGCAGCAGCGGTTCGTCGGTCATTGTATCTCCTTACCCTCCCCCTTGTGGGGAGGGTCGGCGCGCAGCGCCGGGGTGGGGGTTGAGTGGGGCGTAGATTGGTCAAGACCCCCACCCGCGCCTTCGGCGCGACCTCCCCACAAGGGGGAGGTAGGGGCGTTGCGCCGCTTCTCGCAGTGGTCGGTATCGGAGCAGACGAACATGTGGCCGCCATGGTCGTCGAGGATGACCTCGTCGAGATAGACATTCTCGGCCGCGCACAGCGCGCAGGGCTGGTCGAAGGTCTGCACCTCGAACGGATGATCCTCGAAGTCGAGGCTGACCACGTCGGTGAAGGGCGGCACCGCATAGATGCGCTTTTCGCGACCGGCACCGAACAGCTGCAGCGCCGGCGAGCGGTGCATCTTGGGATTGTCGAATTTCGGCGTCGGCGAGGGGTCCATCACATAGCGGCCCTCGACCTTGACCGGATAGGCATAGGTGGTGGCGATGCGGCCGTGCTTGGCGATGTCCTCGTAGAGCTTGACGTGCATGAGGCCATATTCTTCAAGCGCGTGCATTTTCCGCGTTTCGGTCTCGCGCGGCTCGAGGAAGCGCAGGGGTTCGGGGATCGGCACCTGGTAGACCAGCACCTGGCCTGCGGTCAGCGGATGCTCGGGGATGCGGTGGCGGGTCTGGATGATGGTGGCGCTGGCCGTGTCGGTCGTCACTGCGACATTGGCGACCTTCTTGAAGAAGGCGCGGATCGACACCGCATTGGTGGTGTCGTCGGCGCCCTGGTCGATGACCTTCAGCACATCGTTGGGGCCGATGATCGAAGCGGTGACCTGGACGCCACCGGTGCCCCAGCCATAAGGCATCGGCATTTCGCGCGAGGCGAACGGCACCTGGTAGCCGGGGATGGCGATGCCCTTCAGGATCGCCCGGCGGATCATCCTCTTGGTCTGTTCGTCGAGATAGGCGAAGTTGTAGGTGGCGATGTCGGTCATTGTGCGACTTCCAGTCCCTTGGCGTAGCGCGCCAGCCGCTCAGCGAGCGTGCCGGTGTGCAGTTCGAACATGTGGTTGTCGTCGTCGTAGAAGTAGATCGAGCGGCCTTCGCCCTCGACGCGCGGGCGCGGCGGGCGCATGTCGAGGCCGAGCTTGCCGATGCACTCGGCATAGCGGTCGAAATCGGCGTCATCGATCTTGAAGGCGATGTGGTTGTAGCTGCGCTCCGGCAAGGGCTCGCCCTCCATGATTGCGACCCAGATGTCGCCGATCAGGAAGAATTTTTCGCGCGACAGCGAGAACGGCCTGGCGCCGCTGGCATAGACTTCGCGTGCGTCGAACACGCTCTCGAGGATCTCGGTCATCCGCTCGAGGTCGCGGACGATGAAGGTCATGTGGGAAAGGCCTTGGGTCACTCTGCGGCCTCCCGCTTCTCTTCGACCTTCGCCGGGTTTTCGCGGGCGTCGTATTCGGCGCGCATGCGGCGCACGAGGTCGAGTTCGGCCTGGAAGTCGACATAGTGCGGCAGCTTCAGATGTTCGACGAAGCCGGTCGCCTGGACGTTGTCGGAATGCGAAATGACGAACTCCTCGTCCTGCGCGGCGGCGACGACATCCTCGCCGAGTTCGGAGGCGCGCAGCGCCCGGTCGCAAAGCGCCATCGCCATCGCCTTGCGCTCGCTCTGGCCGAAGACCAGGCCGTAGCCGCGGGTGAACTGCGGCGGCGCCTTGGCTGAGCCTTTGAACTGGTTGACCATCTGGCATTCGGTGACGCGGACAGTGCCGAGCGGGACAGCGAAGGGCAGTTCGGGCACGTCGAGCTCAAGCTCGACCTCGCCGATGCGGATCTCGCCGACGAAGGGATGGTTGCGGGCATAGCCGCGCTGGGTGGAATAGCCGAGCGCCAGCAGGAATCCCTCGTCGCCGCGTGACAGCGCCTGCAGGCGGATGTCGCGCGCCATCGGGAATTCCAGCGGCTCGCGGGTGATGTCGCCGGGGACATGGTCCTGCGGCATGTCGCCGTCCGGTTCGATCAAGCCTTCGCGGGCGAGGATCGCCGAGACGCGCGGCATGGCTTGCGCTTCCGTCTCGCGCAGCAAGGGCTGGGCGACGTCGGCGCCGGCGGCAAGCTCGGGATCGAGCAGCCGGTGGGTGTAGTCGAATGTGGGCCCGAGCAATTGGCCGCCGGGCAGGTCCTTATAGGTCGCCGACACGCGCCGCTCGACCAGCATTCCGGCGGTGTCGATGGGCCTGGTGTAGCCGAAGCGCGGCAGCGTGGTGCGATAGGCGCGCACCAGGAAGATCGCCTCGATCAGGTCGCCGCGCGCCTGGACGATTGCGAGTGCCGCCAACTCACGGTCGTAGAGCGAGCCTTCGCTCATCACCCGATCCACGCCGAGCGCCAGCTGCTCGACGATCTGGTCGAGGCGAAGGGCCGGCACCGAACGGTCGCCGCGTCGGCGGTCGGCAAGCAGGCTGTGGGCGTTGGCGATTGCGGCTTCGCCACCTTTTACCGCGACATACATTTTTTACGCCTCCATTGTCTTGATGCGCGTCGTGCGCGGCAGGCAGGCAATGCCATCTGATGTGGCGAGTATGATGTCGACGCCGCGCGGAAAGCGCTGGTTATTCTGCTTCCACTGCTCGACGAAATGGCGCGGCATCTGTGCCGGCGCGATCGTGGCGCTGGTTTCGATGCCGGGACCTTCGAGCAACAGCGGCGTGCCGGACACGAGATCGCCGACTTGCAGGATCAGCGTGGTCGAACGGTCGGGATAGTCCTGGGTGCCCTGCGAAAAACCATCGAGCGACATCATCTCGGCCGGGGCCGCGATGAAGGCGAAATGCGCATCGGCCGGTGTGTTGGCCAATGGCGCGCCGGTGTGGAACCCAAGCCAGGGTCTGATCGCGGTGGAAGCTTGCAGGGTCTGGTCGAGCCAGAGCGGGGTGTCGTTATCGCACAGCGCCAGTGCGATGGCGCCGGCGGCCGCCGAGAGCGGCGCCGGCGGGCGGGCGAAGGCCGGCAGCGGCTGCACGCTGCCTGGCCGCGCCATTGCGTCCATGACGGCGCGGAACACCGTCTGGGCATTGAAGACCGGATCGGCGAAACCGCCCTCTATCGATTGCGCTGCAATGTCCATCAGTCTTCTCCGCGAACCATGGTGAAGAAATCCACCTTCGTTGCCGCCGTCTCGGCGCGGCGTTTTTCATGCGCTGCGGTCAGAGCCGACCGCAGGGGCGCTATCAGTCCGGTCTCGACTTCATTGCGGCGGGCAGGGTCCTGCCACAGCGCGTCGGCGATGGCCGCCAGCTTCGCCTTCTGCTTGTCGCGGCCAAGCGCATAGCAATGTCCGACCTGCCCGGAGGGCAGCCGGACGGTGGCGCGGGTGACGGTCGCCTCGCCGACGTTGAAGGGCGCGCCGCCGCCGCCGATGCGGCCGCGCACGGTGACCAGCCCGGTCTCGGGGCCGCGCAGCAGTTCTGCTTCCGAAGGCAATCCGGCTTCATTCCAGAGCCGGACGATGTCATCGCCGCTGGATTGCGCCAGTGTCGCCATGGCGGCCTTGCGCTCGGCCTGGTCGCGGGCTTCCTGTCCTCGCATCAGCAGCATTCCTCTTTGTCAATTTGTCTATTGATATAGACAACTATACAAATTATACCTATTATCTAACGCGTGTCCATGACGGGTGGATGACAGCGATATAAGACTGGGCGCTGGAAGGTTGGGGCAATGATAGTCGGGCGGCTGGCAGCGGACAGCATCGAGCGGCGCAGTGGCGTTTCGCTGTGGCGGCAGATCGCCGACAAGATCCTGCATGCGATCGCCATCGGCGATTTCACGGAGAATGCAGCGTTGCCGCCGGAGGTGGCGCTGGCAGAACGCTATGGCGTCAACCGTCACACGGTGCGCAGCGCCATATCGGCCCTTGTAAGGGAAGGCGTGCTGCGGGCCGAGCAGGGGCGCGGCACCTTCGTACTGTCGCGCAAGCGGCTGTCCTATCCGATCGGCGCGCGCACACGCTTTTCGACAGGGCTGCAAGGGCAAACGACGGAACGGCACATCGTCCTGCTCGCCTCGTCGATCGAGCCGGCCAGCCAGCGCGTTGCCGAGGGCCTTGGCCTTGCCAGGGGAGCCGATGTGATCCGGTTGGAAACGCGCGGCGAAGCCGACGGACGGCCGGTGTCGCGTGCTGCCGGCTGGTTCGAGGCCCGGCGCTTTGCCGGCATCGATGCCGCGATGGCGCAAACCGGCTCGATCACCGCATCGCTGGCGCGTTTCGGCATCGACGACTATCTCCGGCAATCGACCGTGCTGTCGGCGCGCCATGCCGATGCGGCGGACCTTGCCGACCTCGACCTGCTGCCGGGCGCCATCGTGCTGGTCACGGTTGCCGTCAACGTCACGCCGGACGGCCAGCCGATCCAGTTTTCCGAGTCGCGCTTCCCGGCCGAGCGGGTGGAGCTGAAGCTGTCGGCGCTGTAGCTAACGTCGTCATCCTTGGGCGAAGCAGGAGCGCAGCTCCGTCGCGGAGACCCAAGGATCCATGCCGCGATCTCGGGCGAAGAGCGCAGCGGCGCAGAATTCTGCACCGAAGCAACGCTCTCAGGTCACGGCATGGATCCTATGGTCTGTGCCGCGTCGCTTCGCTCCTCGCTCCGCCATAGGATGACGAAGCGATGGATGTTGCGGCTAGTCGCCAAAGCATCAGATCTACCAAGTTGGGCGCTCAACGATCTCCGAATTCGTGTCGAACAGGCGCCTCTATCCGACCTCGATCACAGCCTTGATCAGGCCGGATTTCTCGTGTGCCCAGCGGGCGAGATCGCGCGGCGTGCCGGCGAGTGTGGTGCGGTGTGTGACGAGCTTGGCCAGGGGCACGGCGCCGTTGCGGATCGAGGCGGCGACGTGATCGAAGTCGGCGCGCAGCGCGTTGCGGCTGCCGATCAGCGTCATCTCGCGCTTGTGGAATTCCGGATCGGAAAAGCTGATGTCGTCCTTGACGACGGAGACCAGCACCAGCGTTCCGCCATGCGCGACATGGGCGAAAGCCGACTGCACCGATTGGGTGTTGCCGGTGGCGTCGAAGACGACATCGAAGCCTTCGCCTGATGTCGCTCCCTTGACCAGATCGGGCACCGCGCCGCGCGACCCGTCGAGGGTCTGGAAACCAAGCTCATTTGCGGCCAAGGCGAGCCTTTCACTGCTCATGTCGAGCAGCGTCACGTCGAGCCCGGCGATGCGGGCGAAGATGGCGGTGCCGAGCCCGATCGGGCCAGCGCCGATGACCAGCGTGCGGGCGCCGGGGTCGGCGCGGGCGCGCCGCACTGCATGCGCGCCGATGGCCAGGAACTCGACTGCGGCGGCGTCGGCCAGCGAAAGGCCGTTGGCGGGATAGAGATTTTGTGCCGGCACCAGAATCCGTTCGCACATGGCGCCGTCTCGATGCACGCCCAAGACCTCGATCCTGACGCAGCAATTGGGCTTGCCGTGCCGGCAGGCGATGCACTTGCCGCAGGAAAGATAGGGGTTGATCACCACGGGCTCACCAACGGCAAGATCGACGCCGTCGCCGGCCTCGACGATCGTTCCCGACACCTCATGGCCCATGATGCGGGGATAGGCGAGGAACGGGTGCTTGCCCTCGAAAATGTGGTAGTCGGTGCCGCAGATGCCGACATGGCTGACCGCCACCAGCGCCCAGCCGGGAGGCGGTGCCTCTGGTGCGGGCCGGTCTTCAAGGACAAGATCGCCGGGCGAACGGCAGAGGACGGCTTTCATGCGCTAATCCAGTCATGAAATCGCCGGCCCGTTGGTGTGGCGGGCCGGCGGTTGATTGCGGGATCGCTACTTGCCGCGGCGGCGCAGGCCGTCGAAGTAGACGATGATGATGATCAGCGCGCCAGTGATGATGCGCTGCCAGAACGAGTTGACGTTGAGCAGGTTGGCGCCGTTGTTGATGGTGGCCAGGATGAAGGCGCCGAGCAGCGGCCCATGCACCGAGCCGACGGCGCCGAACAGCGAGGTGCCGCCGATGACCGAAGACGCGATCGCCTGCAGCTCCCAGCCCTCGGCCTGCGTCGGGTTGCCGATGCCGATGCGGGCCGCCAGCAGCACGCCGACAAAGGCGGCGCACAGGCCCGACAGCGTGTAGGCCATGTAGATGGTGCGCTGGACATTGACGCCGGACAGGCGCGAGGCCTCGGCGTTGGAGCCGACCGAAAACAGGTATCGGCCCCAGCGGCTGTGGTGCAGGAAGATATAGGCCGGAATACCGACCAGGATCACCATCCAAAACAGGTTGGGGATGCCGATGAAGGAATTGCGCGAGAAGGCGGTGAAGGTGTCGCTGTTGATGTTGATCGAATTGCCGTTGGTCATCAAAAGGCCGATGCCGCGCAGCGAGGTCAGTGTTGCCAGCGTGATGATGAAGGGCGGCAGGCCCATCTTGACGATGCCGAAGCCGTGGAACATGCCGATGGCGACGCCGACCAGCAGCGTCACCAGAATGGCGAGCCAGATGGGGAAGCCGGCATTGATCATCATGGCCACGACCACCGTGGCGAAACCGACCACGGCGCCGACCGACAGGTCGATGCCGCCGGTGATGATGACGAAAGTCTGGCCGACCGCCATGATGGCGATCATCGAGCCCTGGCGCAAGAGATTGGCCATGTTGTTGGCGGAGGCGAAGCTCGTCGTCGCCACGGAGAGAAGGATCCAGAGCAGAACCAGCAGCGCCAAAAGCGTCAGCCCAAACAGGACATTATAGTTGCGCTTTGGTTTTTCGACGGCAATCGCCTCGGTGCTCATATCTGTCCTCCCGGCTTTTCTTGTTTCTCGGCGAGCGCCTGAGTGAGAAATATCCTCGTGGCTGGCGGCGTGAAAACCGTGCGTCGCCACCAGTTTGCCGCGCCGGAACACATGCAGCGTGTCGGCGAGTTCATAGACTTCCGGCAGATAGGACGAGATCAGGATGATGCCGGCGCCCTTTGACAAAAGTGCGCCGAACAGGCGGTAGATCTCGGCCTTGGTGCCGACATCGACGCCGACCGTCGGCTCGTCGAAGATGAACAGCTTGGCGCCGTGCGCCAGCCATTTGCCGATGACGATCTTCTGCTGGTTGCCGCCCGACAGGCTGGATGCCAGCGCGCCGCGCGTCGGTGTCTTGATGCGCAGATCGGCAATCTGGCGATCGGCCTGCGTCTTCTCCTGCGCGCTCGAAATCAGCAGATTGTTCGAGATTCGCTTGTAGATCGGCAGGTTGAGGTTGAAGCCGACCGGCAGGTTGAGGCAGAGGCCCTGGTCGCGGCGGCTTTCCGGCGCCAGCGCCATGCCGAGCTTGATCGCGTCATGCTCGGAATTGACCTGCACCTCCTTGCCTTCCCAGAGGATCTGGCCGGCGGATTTGCGGTGGCGGCCGTAAAGCGTGGTGACGAACTCGCTGCGTCCAGCACCGATCAGGCCATAGAGTCCGACGATTTCGCCGGCGCGGACCGTCATCGAGACATTTTCGAAGCCCTTGCCGGACAGGCTCCTCGCCTCGATGATGGCGGCGCCCGGCGTGAAATGCTCCTTGTGATAGACCTGCTCGATCGAGCGGTTGATCATCATCTTGACCAGCTCGGCATCGTTGGTCTCGGCGATGTTGCGGGTGCCGACCAGCGTGCCGTCGCGCAGCACGGAAACACGGTCGGCGAGCTCGAACACTTCCTCCATACGGTGGCTGATGTAGATGATGGTCACGCCTTCGCCCTTCAGCCGACGGATCAGGGTGAAAAGCTGGTCGGCCTCCTTGCGGGTGAGGTAGGCGGTCGGCTCGTCGAAGATCAGGAATTTGGTGCCGCGCACGGTGGCGCGGGCGGCGGCTATCAACTGCTGCTGGCCGATGGTCAGGTCGCCGAGCGTGACATGCGCCGGCAGGTCGAAACCGAGGTCGTCGATGATCGTCTGCGCCTGCCTGACCATGGCGCGCTGCTGCAGGATGCCGAAGCGTGAATTCTCCTCGCCTAGGAACATGTTGGCGGCGACCGTCAGGTGACGGCACAGCACGACTTCCTGGTGCACGGCATTGATGCCGAGCGCCATCGCCTCGTGCGGCGTGGCCAGGGCGGCCGGTTGGCCCTCCCAGGCGATCTCTCCGGAGGTGCGCGGCATGACGCCGGTCAGAAGCTTGATGAGCGTGGATTTTCCGGCGCCGTTCTCACCGACGATGGCGTGTATCTCACCGGACTTGAAGGCGAGGTCGACCGGCTTCAGCGCGTGGGTGCCGGGATAGCGCTTCTCCAGCCCGCGCAATTCGAGGATGGTCCGCCCCGGTTCCAGAACGGGTGTGGGATGCAGTTCCTGCGCCGTCGAAATCATGACAATCCTCCCAGATTGGCCTCCCGGATTGGCTTCCCAGGCTGGCCTCACGATTGGCACGCGGCGAGGCAAGGATATGCCTCGAAAACAGCCTAGCTCAGGCGTGCGGATTGCCAAGCCGTTTGTGCGGCAGCTTGTGTCTCCGGGGCGAGGTGCCCCGGAGACGATTGCGGATGCGACGGCTCAGAGCTTCGGATTGAGCAGCGCGTCGATCTTGGGGTCTTTCATGTTGTCCTTGGTCACCAGATTGGCGCCGGTGTCGACATTGGCTTCGACCTTCTCGCCTTTGGAGGCGGCGAGTGCGGTCTTGATGCCGTCATAGCCCATCCGGTACGGATCCTGGACGACGAGGGCGGAAATGACGCCGTCGTTGAGGAACTTGATCAGCTTCTCGTCGCTGTCGAAACCGACCAGCGCCAGTTTGCCGCCAAGGCTGTTTTCCGCGACAGCCTGGCCGACGCCCTGCGCCATGATCAGGTTGGAAGCGAAGATGCCCTTGAGGTTCGGGTTGGCGGTGATCAGGTCGGTGGCGATGTTGAGGCCGGTGGTGGCCTGGCCGTCGGCATATTTATCGGCGACCAGCTTGAGGCCCGGATATTTGGCGGCCAGCTGTTCGGTGAAGCCCTGCTTGCGCTGTTCGAGCGAGCCGGCGCCCGGTGCGTTGGTGATCAGGGCGACGTCGCCCTCGATCTTGCCGCCGTTGGCAGCGCCGATGGCGGCTGCGAGGCCGTCGGCGGCGACGCGGCCGCCCTGGACGTTGTCGGTGGTCAGGAACGAGGTGAAAGCCTTGGAGTCGGCGCCGGAGTCGATGCCGATGACCTTGACCTTGGCAGCGGCTTCATCGATCGGCTTGCCAAGCGCCTTGAACTCGGTCGGCGCAATGACGATGGCCGCCGGGTTGCTGGCAACGGCGTTCTCGAGGATCGAGACCTGGCCGTTGACGTCGGTTTCAGCCTGGGCACCGAGTTCCGGCACGTTGACGCCGAGATCCTTGCCAGCCTTGCGGGCGCCGGCCAGAACGATCTGCCAGTAGAACGACGTGGTGTCCTTGACGATGATCGGAATGGTGACGTCCGCCGCCGAAACAGGCGCCGAATGCATAACGCCGGCGAGCATCGAAGCTGCTGCCAGCGCCATGACGGCGCGGCGGTTGAGAATGCTGGTCGCGAATTTCATGAGGTTTCCTCCCTAAAGTCGCCCGGTGAACGTTACGGAAGCTCCGTCCGGATAGGCGTGGCCCAAACAGAACTTTATCAATAAAAAACAATTGCCATTTTGATAATGCATCGAACAGATCGATGCAAGCGGTGTTTGATCAGTCCTTGCGAGGTCTGGCAGAAGCAAATCCACCGCGCTGCTCCCCATTGACGCCGTCACGCTTCCGTTCCGTTCCGGGAATGTATGGAATATTAATTCCAACATTTCGTCAACATGGAATATTCATTCCTTCGTGTGACCGCAAGAATATGAAGTTTCACGCCAGCTCCTGCACCAGCGTGTGGGGACGATATCTGGCGTATTCCGTCTCCGGCACGTCGATGTCGAGCAGTTGGAGGTTACGCGTCAGGTTCGCCAGCTTGGCGGTGCCGGTCAGCACGGTGGCGACGGCAGGTTCATGCAAGGGGAATTGGAACGCTGCGGCGGCGAGCGGATAGCCACCCTCGGCGGCGATCCTTTCCATTGCGCCGACGCGGTCGAGCACGTCATGGCTGGCAGGGCGGTAGTCGAAATGTGCGCCTTGCACCGGTCCGGTCGCCAGGATGCCGGAGTTGAACACGCCGCCAATGACCAAGGAGGTCTGCCGCGCCCGGCATAGGGGCAGCAACTCCGCTTCGGCACTGCGGTCGAGCAAGGAATAGCGGCTGGCGAGCAGGATGCAGTCGAGCGGCGCCTCGCGCATCACGTCCAGACAGATCTGCACCTCGTTGACGCCAAGCCCATAGGCGGAAATGACGCCGGACCGTTTCAGCTCTTCGAGTGCCTTGAGGCCGCCGTCCATCAGGTCGCGAAAGTGCAGCTTGGTCTTCTCGACACCATGGGTGTAGGCGCCGATGTCGTGGACAAACAGGATGTCTATCCTGTTTAGGCCAAGCCGCGCATAGCTGAACTCGACCGACCGCATGATGCCGTCATAGGAATAGTCGTAGTCGAGCGCGAAGGGCAGCGGATCGACATAGGAGTGATCGGGAACCTGGTCTTCCGGCACCGGGCGGAACAGCCGGCCGACCTTGGTGGACAGCACATAGGAATCGCGCGGCTTGTAGCGCAGGAAGTCGCCGAAGCGGCGCTCCGACAGTCCGAAACCGTAAAAGGGTGCGGTGTCGAAATAGCGCAGGCCGGCATCCCAGGCGCCCTGCAGCGTCTCCATCGCCGCTTCGCGCGAACAGGCGCGATAGAGACCGCCAAGTGCGGCGCCGCCGAAGCTGACCTCGGTGACTTCCAGCGCTGTCTGGCCGATGCGGCGCTTTTCCATGCACAACCTCCCCGTTGCCCGCCACTGACCGGCGCGCCGTCTACTTTATATCAGTAAAATCTAAAGTGTTGCGCCCAGATGCCAGGGCACGAACTCGTTGTCGCCGTAGCCGAAGTCCTCGCTCTTGGTCTTGCGGCCGGAAGCCGTCTCGACGATCAGTTCGAAGATCTCGCGACCCATGCCGGCGATGGTCTTTTCACCCGAGGCGATGACGCCGCAATTGACGTCCATGTCCTCCTCCATCTGGTGGTACATCGTCGAGTTGGTGGCGACCTTGATCGACGGCGTCGGACGGCAGCCGAAGCAGGAGCCACGGCCGGTGGTGAAGACGATGACGTTGGCGCCGCCCGCCACCTGGCCGGTCGCCGAAACCGGGTCGTAGCCGGGCGTGTCCATGAACACCAGACCGCTGCCAGTGACTTTTTCGGCGTAGCCGAAGACGCCGTTGAGCGGCGTCTGGCCGCCCTTGGCGACCGCGCCGAGCGACTTCTCCAGGATGGTGGTGAGGCCGCCGCGCTTGTTGCCGGGCGAGGGATTGTTGTCGATCGAGGCGCCGTGCTTGGCGACATGGTCCTCCCACCATTTCACGAAGCCGTCGAGCTTCTGCGCGATCTCCGGCGTTGCCGCGCGGTAGGCAAGCAGATGTTCGGCGCCGTAGATCTCCGTCGTCTCGGAGAGGATGCCGATGCCGCCGACGCCGGCCAGGATGTCGACAGCCGCGCCCAGCGCCGGATTGGCTGTAATGCCCGACATGCCGTCGGAGCCGCCGCATTGCAGGCCGACGACGATCTCGCTGACCGGGATCGGCTCACGCTTCAGCTGGCCGACTTCCTCGGCGATCTCGGCCAGCACGCCCATCGCCTTTTCCACCGATTTGCGCGATCCGCCGGCGTCCTGGATGTTGAAATGGCGCTTGCCGGCAGCGACGCCCTTTTGGCCGTAGAGGGTGAGCTGGTTGACCTCGCAGCCGAGGCCGACCATCAGCACGCCGCCGAAATTCGGGTGGCGGGCGTAGCCGGCGAGTGTACGGTGCAGCACCATCATGCCGTCGCCGGTGCCGCTCATGCCGCAGCCCTGGCCGTGCACGATCGGCACGAAGCCGTCGATGCCGGGATATTTCGGCAAAAGCGTGCGGTTGGCGGTGTCGGCGATGGAATGGCAGACGGTGGCCGAGCAATTGACGCTGGCGACGATGCCGATGAAGTTGCGCGTGCCGGCGCGGCCATCGGCGCGGCGATAGCCCATGAAGGTGCGGGCGCGGTCGGCCTCCGTCGCGTGCTCGGCCTCGCTCGGCGGCACGACCGGCAAGCGGCCGGATTCGAACACCAGATTGTGCGAATGCACGTGCTCGCCCGCCGCAATATCCTGTGTCGCGCGACCGATCGCCTGGGCGTATTTCACCACGGCCTCGCCGGCGGCGATCGGCTTGATCGCCACCTTGTGGCCGGGCTCGATCAACACACTGGCGACGGCACCGCCCGGCAGCGCGGTGCCGATCTCGATGCGGCCGTTGGCGACGGCGACATTGTCGGCGGGGGACAGAAGAATGCAGTTGGAGGCGTTCACGGGCGGTTTCCTGGGTGATCCTGGGTTGCGCGGACGGATTGACACGCGTCTGTTTAGAGATATTGTCTTTTATCGTGAAAAAACAGTTTTGCGTCAATTGTTTTTTCACTGGGGAGTTCCGCATGCCTTGGGTGTTCCGGAAAGCGAATTCGCTTTTCAGGGCCATGGGAACGTCATATCGCGCTTCAAACCGGCCGCGGCAAGCGACGGGTGCAACGGATCAGGGATGTCGAAGAGCAACAACGTCTACAAGGATGCCTACAACCGCTGCCTGCGGCTACTCGACGAAACGCGCAGCCTGCCTTCGGAGCCGGAACTGGGCACCTTGCTTGGCGTCAGCCGGACCACGGTGCGCACCATTCTCGCGCGCATGGAAGAGACCGGGCTGATCGCCTGGAACAAGCGCGCCAAGACGGTGCTGCGCGAACCGCGTCCCGATGATTTCTTCCCCGAGGAGGAGACCGACACGCTGGCCGAGATCATCGAACGGTCGTTCATGCGTCGGCTGCTCGCCGGCGGTGCCGAAGCCGGCATGCAGATCAACGAACTCGAACTGGCGCGTGAGATCGGCGTCGGCACCACCAGCGTGCGCGAGTTCCTGATCCGCTTCTCCCGCTTCGGCCTGATCGAGAAGCGTCGCAACAGCCACTGGGTGCTGAAGGGTTTTACCCGCGCCTTCGCGCTGGAGCTGACCGAAATCCGCGAAATGTTCGAACTACGCTCGGCGGCTGCCTTTGCCGCTTTACCGCAGGACAGCGCGGTCTGGACCGATCTCGACCGCCTGGAAGACGAGCATCGCCAGTTGGCAAACGACATAGCCGCCCGCTTCACCGAATTCTCCGAGCTCGACGAGCGCTTCCACCGGCTCATCCACCGGGCGTCGCGCAACCGCTTCATCGTCGATTTCTACGATGTCATCGCCATGATCTTCCACTATCATTACCAGTGGAACAAGGCGCAGGAACGCGAGCGCAACGAAGTCGCCATCGGTGAGCATCTGGTCTACATAGAGGCGCTGAAATCACGCGATCTCGGCAAGGTCGACGCCGCTTGCCGCAGGCACCTGAAGTCGGCGCGCCAGACATTGCTGACCTCGATCCCGGAGAGCCGGTCGCTGCAAAAATCCTGAGCCGCATCGCGGCTCAGAGTCTCGTTTCAGGCATGTCGTTGTCCCAAAACCGCTATACACTTGGGCGGCATGCATTGAGCCTGCCGCGTTGGCGCCGCGGCGATTTGGCGATTTTCCACCCGCCAGCCCCGTGCTAGGAATGTCGCATTGCTGCGAAGAGGCAGGGCTTTGAGCGTATCGAGGAGACGGTGGAGCATGCCGGTCGCGCTGGTCGCGGCCTATCTGCTGTTGCTCCAGTCGACGCTCGGAGCATTCGCCTTCGGCACCGGTCCCAATGCATCGCAGCTCGACGCCTTCGGCAACGTCATCTGCACCCATGAGGGCGCAACCCAGCTTCCCGGCGACAACCAGCCGCCGTCCCATCTTCCGGCATGCTGCGTGCTCGGCTGCAGCATGGTTTCGGCGGCCTTTGCGCCGCCGCCCGGTGCTGGCCTGGCACTGGGCAGCCTTTCCTTCAAAACGGTCGCCTTTGTTTTTCCGGCGGCCATCCATCTCGACTTTGCGCGTGAGCGCTCGCCGTCGAACCCGCGCGCGCCGCCGCTGACGGCCTGAGCCTGTTTGCCCGGCGGAACCTTTCGTGGGCGTACCCATCCAAAGATCAAACTGCTCGCGACCGGCAACGGCGCGACCTTCACTTCATGGAGCAACCATGTCCTATTTTTCCCCTGACGCCGCGCGTCCCATGCTCGGCGGCATTCTACGCGGCATCGAAGAGCGTGTCGGCATTGCCGTGCTGGCTCTTGCGCTGCTGTTCACAGGCGCCCAGTCCGTCCTCGCGCATGAGTTCAAGGTTGGCGATCTTGAGATTGGCCACCCCTGGTCGCGCGCCACGCCGGCCGGCGCCAAAGTTGCCGGCGGTTATTTCACCATCACCAACAACGGCAGTGCGCCGGACCGGCTGGTGTCGATTTCCTCCGAAGTCTCTGAAAAGGCCGAGCTGCATGAGATGGGCGTCAAGGACGGCGTCATGACCATGCGTCCGGTTGCCGGTGGCCTGGAAATTCCGGCCGGCGGCAAGGTAGCCCTTGCGCCTGGCGGCTATCATTTGATGTTCATCGGCCTGAAGCGGCAACCCAAACAGGGCGAAAAGTTCTCAGCCGTCCTGACCTTCGAAAAGGCCGGCGCCATCAGCGTCGATTTCGCTGTCGAAGGCATGGGCGGTGGCGCCATGGACGATCACGCCAATTGACCGCGCCAGTCGACAAATTTTGAAAATCCGAGGGCCCATCATGAACAAATATCTTTTGTCAGCCGGCGCACTTCTCGCGCTCGGAACCAGTGCTGCCTTCGCGCATGTCACGTTCGAAACCCAGGAGGCGGCGGTCGGCTCGACCTACAAGGCCGTTTTGCGGGTGCCGCATGGCTGCGACGGCAAGGCGACGACCGCCGTGCGCGTGCAGATTCCGGAAGGGGTGATCGCGGTGAAGCCGATGCCGAAGCCTGGCTGGACGCTGCAGGCCAAGAAGGGCAAGTACGACAAATCCTACCAGCTCTACGGTCAGGCGATGACCGACGGGGTCAAGGAGGTCGACTGGAGCGGCGGCAACCTGCCAGATGAATTCTACGACGAGTTCGTCTTCCGCGCGACGCTGACGGCGGATCTCCCTGTCGGCCAGAAGCTTTACTTCCCAGTTGTGCAGGAATGCGATGGGGCCGCCGACCGCTGGATCGAAATCCCGGCAGCCGGCCAGGATGAAGACGCGCTGGAAAGCCCGGCACCCGGCATCAAGCTGCTACCGAAGAAATGATTTTTTGGGCGGCGCGCTCAGACCAGCGCGCCGCTATTCTCCTTGGCGGTGACATGAGCACGACGTCCTTCTTGCAAACGGCTTGCATGACCGGCCGCCGCGCCGGCCGGCTGGTCGTCGGCCTGCTGGCCCTGATCGTGTTTCTTGCCATCATGACCGGGCCAAATCAGGCCTTTGCCCATGCCGCGCTGATCACGACCGATCCGGCCGATGGCGCGGTGCTGGAACAGGGGCCGGTGCAGTTCTCGTTGACCTTCAGCGAGCCGGTCTCGCCTCTGGTCCTGACGCTGGTGAAGCCCGACGGCAAGCCGGTTCCGCTAACGTCATTCCGGCTCAGCAACCAGAGCGTCGAGATCGACAATCCGCAGCCGCTCAAGTCCGGCACGCATGTGCTGAGCTGGCGCATCATCTCCGCCGACGGCCATCCGGTCGGTGGTTCCCTACTGTTCTCCATCGGCGCACCCAGCGCGCCGCCGGCCGTGTCCGAGGCCGCCGACTGGCCGTCGCGGTCGGCCATCTGGCTCGGCAAGGTCTTTCTCTACATCGGCCTTTTTCTCGGCGTCGGCGGCGCTTTCGCCCTCGCCTGGCTGTCCCAAGGTGGCCGCGCCGGACAGCGCTTCGTTGCAGCCGCAATCCTGGGCGGACTTGTCGCGGCGCCCTTGTCGCTTGGGTTGCAGGGGCTTGATGCGCTCGGGGCACCGCTCTCCCATCTGGCACAGGCGGTTATCTGGCGGACCGGACTCGGCACCAGTTTCGGCTGGACGGTGCTGGTCGCGCTGATTGCGCTGGGGCTTGGCCTGCTGTCGCTGGCCGGCCCCCGCGCCACCGCCAAACCATTTGCGCTGGCCGGCCTGGCCGGGGTTGGGATTGCCCTTGCCGCCAGCGGCCATGCCAGTGCCGCCGAACCGCAATGGCTGACACGGCCGATGGTGTTCCTGCACGGCGTCGGCATCGCGTTGTGGGCCGGCGCATTGGTCCCACTCGGGCTGGCGCTGAAGGGGCAATCGGCGGGGGCCACGCCATTCCTGCGGCGGTTTTCTTGGGCGATCCTGCCGGTGGTGGCCGTGCTTGCCTCTGCCGGCATCGTGCTTGCCGTCATCCAGGTGCAAACACCGTTGGCGCTGGTCGACACCGCCTATGGAAGGCTGCTGTTGATCAAGCTCGGGCTGCTGGTCTTTCTGTTCACGCTCGCCGCCGTCAACCGCTGGAAACTCACGGCATCGGCCGAGGCGGGATCGACGGAAGTTCAACGCAGGTTGGTCCGCTCGATCGGCGTCGAGATGTTGATCGTGTTGGCGATTTTCGGCGTTGCCGCGGGCTGGCGCTTCACGCCGCCGCCACGAGCCCTCGCGATTGCGGCAGCGCAACCGGTGTCGGTCCATATCCACGCGCTGAAAGCGATGGCCGATCTCAGCATCACGCCGGGCCATGCCGGCCCGGTCGTTGCCTCGATGTTCATCATGAGCGGCGATTTCGGCCTGCTCGACGCCAAGGAGGTGACGCTTGTGCTGTCAAAACCCGATTCCGGCATCGAGCCGCTGAAGCGCGCTGCGAGCAAGCCCGGCGACGGCAGTTGGCGTGTCGACAACCTCGTCATCCCGGTGCCGGGCCGGTGGACGGTGCGCATCGACATACTGGTCTCGGACTTCGAGATGGTGAAGATCGAAGCGCCTGTCGACATCAGGCCGTAAAGCCAGACCTGCACGAGCTTGGCCGGCCATCCGCGCAACACAATTCGGCGAGGCGGTTGACGCGGCCCGAAAGGCCCGTCAATCATCACGTGAAGAATGGCATCCCGTGAAGAATGGGCATCCCCGCAAATCGCGGGCTCGAACCAACAAGATCCGAAAGCAGGGAAGAAACGATGGAAAATGCCGAAATCGGCCTGATCGGCCTTGGCACGATGGGCTCCAATCTGGCGCTCAACATCGCCGAGCACGGGCACCGCATCGCTGTCTTCAACCGCACCAGGGCGCGCACGGACGCTTTCATCGAGAATGCCGGCGCGCTCAGGGACATGGTCGTGCCCTGCTACAGCCTGGAAGAGCTTGCCGCCGCGATCCGGCCGCCGCGCCCGATCATCATCATGGTGCTGGCCGGCATGCCGGTCGACGAACAGATCGCGGCTCTGCGCGGCGTGCTGTCGGCCAACGACATCGTCATCGACGCCGGCAACGCCAATTTCCGCGATACGATGCGGCGCTTCTCCGAGCTTTCCAGCTCGGACCTCACCTTCATCGGTATGGGCGTGTCCGGCGGTGAGGAGGGCGCGCGCCATGGGCCGTCGATCATGGTCGGCGGCACGGAGGACTCCTGGAAGCGCGTCGAGAAGGTGCTGACGGCGATCTCCGCCAAGTTCAAGGACGAGCCCTGCGCGGCATGGCTCGGCACCGACGGCGCCGGACATTTCGTCAAGACCATCCATAACGGCATCGAATATGCCGACATGCAGATGATCGCGGAGATCTACGGCATCCTGCGCGACGGCTTGGGCATGGACCCGAAAGAGATCGGCACGGTGTTTGCCAACTGGAACAAGGGCCGGCTCAATTCCTACCTGATCGAGATCACCGCCAAGGTGCTGGCATCAGACGATCCGAAGACCGGCAAGCCGGTGGTCGACATCATCCTTGATCGCGCCGGCCAGAAGGGCACCGGCAAATGGTCGGTCATCGAGGCGCAACAACTCGGCATCCCGGCCACCGCGATCGAAGCGGCGGTGGCGGCGCGCGTTCTGTCGTCGATCAAGGACGAGCGGCTGGCGGCGGAAAAGGCCTATGGCAGCGCCGGCGTGACGAAGATTTCCGGCGACAAGGACGAATTGCTGCATGATCTCGAACTGGCGCTGTTCGCCGGCAAGATCGCCGCCTACGCCCAAGGTTTTGCGGTGATGAGCGGCGCCTCCAAGGAATTCAACTGGAACCTGCCGATGCCGACCATCGCCAGGATCTGGCGCGCCGGCTGCATCATCCGCTCGCAGATGCTAGACACCATGGCGGAGGCCTTCAGCAAGGGCAGCGCCTCGACCAACCTCCTGATGGCCCCGGCCTTCATCGCGCTGATGCAGGAAGCGCATCCGTCGCTGCGGCGCATCGTGGCGAGGGCTTCGGAGGCCGGCTCGCCGGTTCCGGCGCTGTCTTCCGCACTTGCCTATTTCGACAGCTACCGCCAGGGCCGCGGCACCTCGAACCTGATCCAGGCGCAGCGCGACTTTTTCGGCGCGCACGGCTTCGAGCGTATCGACGACAAAGGCGCGTTCCATGGGCCGTGGGGAAGCGGTGCGGCTGGTTAACCCAAGGGCCTAAACGGAAACCGGCGGGCTGAACGCCCGAACCTCGCTGGTGGCGACCAGGCGCTGCAACGAGCCGGGTGCGGCGCCGCCGATCCAGCCGAGCACGGAGCGGGCGAGATCGGAGCCGGCCAGGCGGAAGTTCTCGTTGACGACGAGCAATTCCGGCCGGAACAGGTGCAACAGGTCGGACGACTGCTTGGACACGACATCGACGTCGCGGCCAAGCTTGAGGCCGGCATCCTCGATGCCGGCGACGATCGCCAGTGTCGCGGCGGCAGCGCTGCTGACGAAGCCGTCCGGCCTGTTCTCGCGGCGCATCACCTGCGCGGTTCTGGTCCTGATCTGCTCGATCGTGTGATCGATGGAAACGGTGTTGAACGGAATTTCGCTGGCTCCGACCTCGCTTAGCGCATCGGCAAAGCCGTTTAGCGTGTGGCCATAATAGGTCAGCCCGGGCGGCGGCGACAGAAGCGCCAGCTTGTGCCTGCCCATGCTCGCCAGGCGGCGCACGGCTTCCATCGCGAAAACATGGTTGTCGAAGTCATGGTAGGGATGGACGAGGCCCATGTCGGTGCGCCCATGCGTGGCAAAGGGCATGCCGTGCTCGAGCATGTAGCGGGCGCGCGGATCGTTCGGTTGGGTGCGCGAAATGATGACTCCGTCGGCCGAGCCGGTCTCGACGAGATAGCGGATCGGCTCCATCGGATCCTGCGAGCGGGAATAGGGCGTGACGATCAGGTGATAGGGCGTTTCGGCGAGCACTTCCGAAACGCCGTAGATGATGTCCGAGACGAAGCTCATGATCTCGCGGTCGGTGTTGAGCACGAGGCTGATGACATTGGTCCTGCCGGTGCGCAGACGCACGCCGGCGCGGTTCGGCCGGTAGCCGATCTGCTTGGCGACCAGCTGGACGCGACGCCTGGTTTCGGCGCCGATTTCCGGGGCATCCTTCAAGGCGCGTGACACGGTGGTGACGCCGAGCCCGGTCATGAAGGCAAGCGTCTTCAACGTCGGCCGTCCCTGCGCCGAGGTCTCCCCGTTCTTGTCCGTACGCTGTCTGTCCATTCGTCCCGCCCGTCAGGCGCATAGCAGCCGCGAGCCATGTCGGCAATCGCCGCCATAGCGGTACGATATGCGTTCCAGCCCCGGCAAAGCCTCAATATACTGAAACGTTACAGATTGCCATATCGAGTTACATGTCCCTCGCCACGAGGTGGATGGTTCTTTTGCGAAACGCATTGGGATTCCAGTAGAAATCGCCTCTGCCGCCGCCTTTTGCCCGTATCAGGTGGCATTTCGGTGTTTGCGCCGCAGCAAACTATGCTGCAATGCATGGGAAGCGCGATCATTCATGCGAATTTGTTCGCGGCCCGAAAAAATATCGAGGGCGGTTCGTTGATGGGTTGCGCAGCCCGCGCAATTGCCGTATCGAAAATCTGTAACGTTTCAGATTCTGGGAGGAGCCGAAATGCGATACAAACTTTTGACCGCTGCGCTGGCAGCGACGGCCGCGTTGCAGTTTGCCGGCCAGGCGGCCGCGACGGACCTGGAAGTCACCCATTGGTGGACGTCGGGCGGCGAGGCGGCGGCGGTTGCGGAACTTGCCAAGGCATTCGATGCGACCGGCAACCACTGGGTGGATGGCGCCATTGCCGGCTCCGGCGGCACGGCGCGGCCAATCATGATCAGCCGCATCACCGGTGGCGATCCGATGGGCGCCACGCAGTTCAACCATGGCCGGCAGGCGGAGGAACTGGTGCAGGCCGGCCTGATGCGCGACCTCACCGACGTCGCCACCAAGGGCAAGTGGACTGATGTCGTCCGGCCGAAGAGCCTGCTCGACGGCTGCACCATCGACGGCAAGATCTACTGCGTGCCCGTCAACATCCATTCCTGGCAGTGGCTGTGGCTGTCCAACGAAGCCTTCGCGAAGGCCGGCGTGCCGTTGCCGAAGGACTGGAATGAATTCGTGGCGGCAGCGCCGGCGCTGGAAAAGGCCGGCATCATCCCGCTCGCCGTCGGCGGTCAGGCCTGGCAATCCTCCGGTGCCTTCGACGTCCTGCTTGCGGCTGTGGGCGGCACGGACACGTTCCTCAAGGTCTACAAGGACAAGGATGCCAAGTTCGCCGCCGGGCCCGAAGTCGCCAAGGTCTTCAAGGCCGCGGACGATGCCCGCAAGATGGCGAAGAACACCAATGTGCAGGACTGGAACCAGGCGACCAACCTGGTCATCACCGGCAAGGCCGCTGGCCAGATCATGGGCGACTGGGCGCAGGGCGAGTTCCAGGTTGCCGGTAAGACCGCCGGCAAGGATTATACCTGCCTGCCGGGCCTTGGGCTGAACGAGGTGATAGCCACGGGCGGCGACGCCTTCTATTTCCCGCTGCTCAAGGATGCCGACAAGAGCAAGGCGCAGGAGGTGCTGGCCGAGACGCTGCTCGATCCCAAGACGCAGGTTGCCTTCAATCTGAAGAAGGGTTCCCTGCCGGTGCGCGGCGACGTCGATCTCAATGCGGCCAACGACTGCATGAAGAAGGGCCTCGCCATCCTTGCCAAGGGCGCCGTCATGCCGTGGACGGACCAGCTGCTTTCACAGGACACCCAGAAACAGAAGGAAGACCTTTTCGCCGAATTCTTCGCCAAGCCGGAACTGACCATCGAAGACGCGCAGAAGCGCTTCGCCGACCTCATCGCTTCGGCGGACTGACGCTGGAGGCAACCCGCCTCATTCCCGGCCTTGCGAATGCAGGGCCGGGAATGCACCGCCCTTACCCAGCCGGCTGACGAGATGAGCAAGAGCGAACGCCCCAACCTTCTGTTCCGCAACCTCAATGCGAAGGTCGCCTCGATCCCGATGATCCTCACCGCCATGGTGGTTTTCGTCGGCGGCACCGTTTGGACGGTGCTCTATTCCTTCACCAATTCGAAGCTCCTGCCGCGCCTGAATTTCGTCGGGCTCGACCAGTATTACCGCCTGTGGGCGGCGCCGCGCTGGCTGATCTCGATCGAGAACCTGTTGATCTACGGCGCGATCTCGCTGGTGTTCTCGCTGGTCATCGGCTTCCTGCTTGCAGCACTTCTCGATCAGAAGATCCGCTTCGAAGACACGTTCCGCACGATCTTCCTCTATCCTTTCGCGCTCTCCTTCATCGTCACCGGCCTGGTCTGGCAGTGGTTGCTCAATCCGGATTTCGGCATCCAGCATGTCGTGCGGGACTTGGGCTGGACGAGCTTCAGCTTCGACCCGCTCTACAATTCCAGCATCGTCATCTACGGCATATCGATCGCTGCGCTGTGGCAAGGCACCGGGCTCATCATGTGCCTGATGCTGGCCGGCCTGCGCGGTATCGACGAAGACATCTGGAAGGCGGCGCGCGTGGATGGGATCCCGATGTGGAAGACCTATCTGTTCATCGTCATCCCGATGATGCGGCCGGTCTTCATCACCACGCTCGTCATCATCGCTTCCGGCATCGTCAAGGTCTATGACCTGGTCGTGGCCCAGACCAGCGGCGGCCCGGGCATCGCCTCCGAAGTGCCGGCCAAATACGTCTACGACTATATGTTCTTCGCCCAGAACCTCGGCCAGGGTTTTGCCGCCTCGACCATGATGCTGCTCTCGGTGGTGATCGTCATCGTGCCTTGGGCCTATCTCGAGTTCGGGCGACGCAAATGAGCATTGCAGACATCACCGCTCAAGCAAGGACTGCCGCCGGCGCGCGCCAGGACATCGCCGGGCCCTACGGTCCAAAGCCGCGCCGCATGATTTCGCGCCGCAACGTCTTCCTCTACGGCACATTGTTCGTCATGGCGGTCTACTACCTCTTGCCGCTCTATGTCATGGTCGTCACCTCGCTCAAGGGCATGCCGGAGATCCGGCTCGGCAACATCTTCTCACCGCCGCTCGAGATCACCTTCGAGCCGTGGGTCAAGGCGTGGTCAACGGCCTGCACCGGCCTTAACTGCGACGGGCTCTCGCGCGGTTTCTGGAATTCGGTGCGGATCACCGTGCCGTCGGTGCTGCTGTCGATCGCCATCGCCTCGGTGAATGGTTATGCACTGGCCAATTGGCGCTTCAAGGGCGCCGATACGTTCTTCATCATCCTGATCGTCGGCGCCTTCATTCCCTACCAGGTGATGATCTATCCGATCGTCATCATCCTGCGCGAAATCGGCCTCTACGGCAGCCTCAGCGGGCTGGTGATCGTCCATTCTATTTTCGGCATGCCGATCCTGACGCTGCTGTTCCGCAATTATTTCGCATCGATGCCGGAAGAGCTGTTCCGGGCGGCACGCGTCGACGGCGCCGGCTTCTGGGGCATCTTCCTGCGCATCATGCTGCCGATGTCGCTGCCGATCTTCGTCGTCGCCATCATCCTGCAGGTGACCGGCATCTGGAACGACTTCCTGTTCGGCGTCGTCTACACCCGCCCCGACACCTATCCGATGACGGTGCAGCTCAACAACATCGTCAATTCGGTGCAAGGCGTGAAGGAGTACAACGTCAATATGGCCGCAACCATCCTGACCGGGCTTGTGCCGCTCATCGTCTACTTCATTTCCGGCAAGCTTTTCGTACGCGGCATCGCCGCCGGCGCGGTGAAGGGGTGACGGCGATGACGGCAGCCAACGATACCAGCGTTTCGATCCAGGACCTGTCGCTGAATTTCGGCGCGGTGACCGTCCTGGAGACGCTCAATCTCGATGTCGCCGATGGCGAGTTCATCGTGCTGCTCGGGCCGTCCGGCTGCGGCAAGTCGACCTTGCTCAACTGCATTGCCGGCCTGCTCGATGTCTCCGAAGGCCGCATCTTCATCAAGGGCAAGAACGTCACCTGGGAAGAGCCCAAGGACCGCGGCATCGGCATGGTGTTCCAGTCCTATGCGCTCTATCCGCAAATGACGGTGGAGAAGAACCTGTCCTTTGGGCTGCGTGTCGCCGGCACGCCAAGAGAAGAGATCGCCAAGCGGATCGCGCGGGCGGCTGAAATCCTGCAGATCGAGCCGCTGCTGCAGCGTAAGCCGGCCGCACTTTCCGGCGGCCAGCGCCAGCGCGTCGCCATCGGACGGGCGCTGGTGCGCGATGTCGACGTGTTCCTGTTCGACGAGCCGCTGTCCAATCTCGATGCCAAGCTGCGCGCCGAACTGCGCGTCGAGATCAAGCTGCTGCATCGCAAGCTGCAGAACACCATGATCTACGTCACCCACGACCAGATCGAGGCGATGACGCTGGCCGACCGTATCGCGGTGATGAAGGGCGGCGTCATCCAGCAGCTCGATGCGCCGCAGACCATCTACAACCGTCCGGTCAACCGCTTCGTCGCCGGCTTCCTCGGCTCGCCCGCAATGAACTTCGTCGATGGCCGTCTGGAAGACGCGGACGGCGGCTGGCGGTTCGCGGCCGAGGATATCAAGATCCCGCTCGGCACTTACGACTTTGCCAAGCCTCCGGCTCCCGGCCCCGTCACATTCGGTATCAGGCCCGAGCATGTCAGCCTGAACAGTGGCACCGGCTGGCCGTTCTCGATAGCCGCCAATGTCGAGGTGGTCGAACCCATGGGCTCCGACACGCTGGTCTGGCTGAAGCTTGCCCAGCAGAATTTCAGCGTCCGGGTGACCTCGGAACGCACGCCCAAGAACGACGAGGCGGTGACGCTTGGCTTCGATCCGATGCGCGCTTCGCTTTTCGACACCGCAACCGGCACACGCATCTAGCTTCCGAGAACCAACCTTCCAACGACAATCCCCAAGCGAAACGGACAGAGACGATGAATTGGTCATTCCAACTTTACAGCGCCCGCAATTTCCAACCCTGGGACGGTGTGCTCGCCATGCTCGGCAAGCTCGGCTACGCCCAGGTCGAAGGTTTTGGCGGCGTCTATGATGATCCCGGGGCATTCCGTGCCGAGCTCGACAAGAACGGGCTTGCCATGCCGACTGGGCACTTCTCGATCGATGCGCTCGAGAACGATTTCGACGGCGTGCGCAGAACCGCCGACGCACTCGGTATCACGCTGCTCATCTGCCCTTTCCTGATGCCCGACCAGCGGCCATCCGACGCCGCCGGCTGGAGCGGCTTTGGTGAGCGTCTGGCAAAGGTCGGCGACGCCGCGAAAAAGGCTGGCTACGGCTTTGCCTGGCACAACCATGATTTCGAGTTCAAGAAACTTGCCGACGGATCGGTGCCGCAGGACCACATCCTGTCATCCGCGCCCGATGTCAGCTGGGAGATGGACGTTGCCTGGGTGGTGCGCGGCGGCGATGATCCGTTGCCGTGGATCGAGAAACACGGCAAGCGCATCAGTGCCGTCCACGTCAAGGACATGGCCAAGCCCGGCGAGGGGCTGGATGAGGATGGCTGGTCGGATGTCGGCCATGGCACCATCGACTGGGCCGGTCTGATCAAGGTGCTGCGTGCCAAGAGTGCTGCCCAATACTACGTCATGGAACAGGACAACCCCAACGACATCGAGCGTTTCGCCCGCCGCTCCATCGCAGCCGCCAAAACCTATTAGGAGCAATCAGCATGGCAAAGAAACTTGGCATCGGCGTCATCGGCTGCGGCAACATCTCGAAAGCGTATTTTTCGCTGGCGCCGCTGTTTCGCGGCATCGAGATGCGTGCCTGCGCCGACATCAACATGGAGGCGGCCAGGGCTCGGGCGAAGGAGTTCAAGCTGCGCGCCGAGACCGTCGAAGACCTGCTCAAGGCCGACGACATCGACATCATCGTCAACCTGACCATCCCGGCGGTGCATTATGAGGTGTCGAAGCAGATACTCGACGCCGGCAAGCACGTCTATTCGGAAAAACCGTTCGTGCTGTCGGTCAAGGAAGGGCTCGACCTTAAGAAGCGGGCGCAGAAAAAGGGTCTTCGGATCGGCTCGGCGCCAGACACTTTCCTCGGCGGCGCGCATCAACTGGTGCGCAACCTGATCGACACCGGCAAGCTTGGCAAGGTCACGAGTGGTACCTGTCATGTCATGGGCCACGGCATGGAGCATTGGCACCCCAATCCGGATTTCTTCTTCCAGCCGGGCGCCGGTCCCGTGCTCGATATCGGGCCTTACTACATCACCAATCTGATCCAGCTGATCGGACCGGTGAAACAGGTCGCGGCCTTCGCGACGACGCCGGCCAAGGAGCGGACGATCAGTTCAAAGCCGCGCGCGGGTGAAAAGATACCGGTCAACACGCCGACGACCATCCATGGGCTGCTGGAGTTCGAGAACGGCGCCGTTATCACGCTCAACACCAGCTGGGACGTCTGGGCTCACGGCCACGCGCCGATGGAACTCTATGGCGAGACAGGCACGGTGTTCGTGCCGGATCCGAATTTCTTCGGCGGTGACGTTCGCTTCACCGACGCGGCCAAGCCGGTCAAGAAGCTGCCGAACTGGCCGCATCCGTTCGGCGTGCCCAATGAGATGCATTCGCAAGGCATGATGGCCAACTACCGCACATCAGGCCTCGCCGACATGGCGGTGGCGATCACGGAAGGCCGGCCGCATCGCTGTTCCATGGAACTGGCGCTGCACGCCGTCGACGTGATGACCGGCCTGTTGCGCTCCGGCGAAACCGGCAAGTTCGTCGCCATGCAGACCACCTGCGAACGGCCGGCGGCACTTGGCGTCAAGGAAGCCAAGGCGCTTTTGGCGAAGAAGAAATAGGCAGCACACCTCAACCCTCTCCCCGTTTCGACGGAGAGGGGGTAAGGGTGAGGGGCAGAGCCAACTCGCCGCGTTGTCGCGATGCAGCCGACCGGCTCGTTTCCATTTGAGGATTTTCCGATGCCCTACACGCCTGCCGAAAACCGCTATGAAAAGATGATCTACAACCGCTGTGGCCGCTCTGGCCTGAAGCTGCCGGCGATCTCGCTGGGGTTGTGGCATAATTTCGGCAACGACACGCCGCACAAGACCAAGCAGGCGATCGCGCGCAAGGCCTTCGACCTCGGCATCACGCATTTCGACCTTGCCAACAATTACGGTCCGCCGCCCGGTTCTGCCGAGACTGCCTTCGGTGAAATCCTGCGCACCGACTTCGCCGCCTACCGCGACGAACTGATCATCTCGACGAAGGCCGGCTACGAAATGTGGGCCGGTCCCTACGGCGAATGGGGCGGGCGCAAATACATTCTGGCCAGCCTCGACCAGAGCCTGAAGCGCATGGGGCTCGACTATGTCGATATCTTCTATTCGCACCGTTTCGACCCCGACACGCCGCTGGAAGAAACGATGGGTGCGCTCGACCATGCCGTGCGCTCGGGCAAGGCGCTCTATGCCGGCATCTCGTCCTACAATTCGCAGCGCACGCGCGAGGCCGCCGATATATTGAAGCAGCTTGGCACGCCTTGCGTCATCCACCAGCCGAGCTATTCGATGCTGAACCGCTGGGTGGAGGAAGACGGCCTGCTCGACACGCTCGAAGGGCTCGGTGTCGGCTCCATCGTGTTCTCGCCGCTGGCGCAAGGCATGCTGACCAACAAGTATCTCGGCGGCATTCCGGACGGCAGCCGTGCTTCCCAGGGCAAGTCGCTGAAGACAGCCTTCATCAACGACAAGACCATCGCCAACATCAAGGCGCTCGACGCCATCGCCAGCAAGCGTGGGCAGACGCTGGCGCAGATGGCGCTGGCCTGGGTGCTGCGCAAGGGCAGGGTGACCTCGGCGCTGATCGGTGCCAGCCGGCCGGAGCAGGTCGAGGACTGCGTCGGCGCGCTCAAGGTGCTCGACTTCAGCGATGCCGAACTCGCCGAGATCGATACCTACGCCCGGGAGTCCGATATCAATCTGTGGGCAGCTTCGGCCGAGCGCAAAGGCCCGCCGCGAAAATAAACCACTCAAGCCGGCAAAATAAGAGCGGCGGGCACTCCCGCCGTTTTTCATGGGAAGCCAAATGGCCGCGGTTCAGGGCGTTTTCGGTTTCTGCGCCGTGCCGAGTCCCGCCTTGGGTTTGGCAGGCGCCGGAGCAGAGCTTTTCATCTTCGCCTCGATCCAGCCGGTGTAGTTGGCCAGCCGCGTGTAGATGCCGTAGGCGTCCTTGTGGCCGCAGGCCGCACTGCCGTCAGCCGGGCCTTCGCCCCAGCTGACGACGCCGATTTGGACCGGGCCTTCGGCACCGGTCATGAACAGCGGGCCGCCACTGTCGCCGTTGCAGGCATCGCGCACGCCGCTGGTGGTGCCGGCGCAGATCATGTTGCCGGTCAGCGGGTCGGTCATGTCGGCGGCGATCGCATTGGCCGCCGCGTCGATGCCTTTTTCCGAATAGCGCATACGGCGGGACAGATCACCGAGCGCTGCCTTCAGATCACGCGCATAGATGGCCTTGATGCCGCTGTTGCAGGCCTGGTTGGGCTGCAGGTCGAGATCGACAACCATCAGCGTGGTCGGGAAGGTGCCATCCTGCATCTTGCCCCAGCCGGTGACCGTCGTTTTGCCTGTCTCGGGCGTTGCGTCATGGGTGACCTTGATGGCCGGCGCATCGGCCGGTTCGGCAAGCCGGAGCAGGCCGATGTCGTTGTCGAGGGTCTGTTCGCTGTAGCTTTCGTTGACGATGACCTCCACCACCTTGTGGCGCTTGCCCTCGCTGAGATCGGTTGCACCGGTCAGCACGGTGACGCTCTCAGGCGAAACCGGCTGGCCCTTGTCGTTGAGGCAGTGTGCTGCCGTCAGCACCCATTCAGGCGCGATCAGGCTGCCGCCGCAGAATTGGGCGTTGGCCTGCGATGCCGGATTCTCGTCCAGCCTGCCGGTGGTGAGCAGCGCGACCTGGAACGGGTAGGCTCCCCTTTCGGCCTGGTTGCCGCCATAGACGCGGTCGGCCGGGTCGGGGTTCTCCGCCGCTGCAATCGCCCTGGCTTCCGTCACGCGCTTCATTGGCGAGACCGCTGCCTCCGGTCGGGCGACCGCTTCGTCGGCCTGGGTGAAATTGGCTGCCGCAAGGGCGGCCGCGATGCCGAGCAGCGATGCGGCGGCGATCGGCCTGAACCGATGGATGATGTTCATCTGAAGCCCTCCTGATATGTTCCCGAGCGGACCAGCCCCAGCGCATGATCAACAAAGCAAGCCTCAGACTGATGGTCAGGCCGCGCAGCTTTTGTTGTAGCAGCACGGCAGGGACACCAAGTCAGGCACTGCTTCGCTTATCGCGTTCCTGTGCAGACCCCGCTCAAAACCCTATAGCCCCCCACGGGCTATGTGGAAGCTAATTGTCATTCCAATGTTGTATTAATTTAGGCAATATATCCGCGCCGGTGTCTTTGGCGGGGCTTTGACCGACAGCATAGGCGATGGTCATATTTCAAGTGCGGTAACCAAACTCCTTTTTCGACCCCACCACGATCTCGACAATATTTCTGTATTTTGATCCAGTCCTTGCTGACTTTTGGGAGAGTCTCACCATGACAAAACTGACAAACGCACTCATTGCGTCCGCATTGCTTTCCACCGCAATGTGGACGGTTCCGGTTTTCGCCGCCGATCCTGGTTCCGCCAGTGCCGGCAATGGCGAAAGCGCGCGCGACGTGACTTCAGGCGACTACAAGCCCGGGCGGGCAAAGCCAATCGCGCCACCGAAGCTGACCGACGAAGACAGCCGCGCCGCGCCGCTTGCCGACGAGGCAACGGCTGTCAAATCCTACGGCATCGTCGGACGTTCCGCCGATGGCAAGGAGATCAAGATCGAGCCGAGCCAAGCGTTGCGGGAGCTTATCATCAAGGAACTGAACGCTCCGGCCACTGGAAAAGACGGGGCTGAGCGCAAGACCGAGGATCCGGACCTCGGCGAAGGCGAAGCCGGCCGTCAGGTTTTCGGCACCGACGATCGCGAGCAGGTCAAGAACACCAAGACCTATCCATTCTCGGCAATCGGCTATCTCGAAGCCAAATCGCCGAAGACGGGCAGCTTCGGCAGCTGTTCGGCAACGCTGATCGGCCCGCGCACGGTGCTCACCGCCGCGCACTGCCTCTACAGTCATGAGGACAAGGATTGGCTCTCCGACTATCTGTTCGTGCCGGGGCTCAACGGCAGCACGGCCGACGACGCACCGTTCGGCGCCTTCGCCTTCGAAAGCGCCTATGTGTTGCAAGGCTTCATCGACAACTACCAGGGTTATTACGGGTCGGTCCTGCTGTGGGATCTCGGCATCGTCACGCTGAAGCAGGACGTCGGCACCAATCTCGGCTGGCTGGGCTATGCCAACTATGAGGATCTCGGCGACTTCACCGCCAATCTCGTCGGCTATCCCGGCGACAAGCCGATGGGCACGATGTGGAAGGCAAACTGCGAAGTGCACGCCGAAAACATCGCGCCGGAATATTTCCAGTACGACTGCGATACGTTCCCAGGGTCGAGCGGCAGCTCGGTCTATGCCTACGACAACAAGGCCAAGCAGCGCATCGTCACCGGTGTCAACGTGGCGGAAAGCCCCGACGCGAACACCGCCGTGCGCCTGAATGCTGCCAACGTCCAGTGGATCAACAGCCTGTATAAGTAATCGCTGCGCATTCGCGGTGGAGACAAAGGCGGCGGCGCAATCCCGCCGCCTTTTTTCTGGCGGACGCTCGTTGCGACCCCTTGCGCGCGGCCAGCGGCAGGCGCGCATGGAGGCGGAGGCCGAATTTTCGCGTCGCTATTTGGCTGCGGGTGCAGGCGGGCCGTTGCGCACATAGTTCTCGATTGCCGAAGCGAAAGTGGGAGAACCCGCCTTGCGCTGCTTGTCTATGTAGCCGGCAAAATAGCTCCAGAAAGAGACGGCATAGTCACGGAAATAAGCATCGGTCACTTTGCGCGAACACAAATCGCCGTCGATGCAGAAGGACAGCCGGTTGAGGAAATAGACGATGCGATCGAAATTCTCGCTGAAATCGGCGAGCGGCATGTCGCCGCCGGAGGCAGTCATCGCCTCGATGCCGATGCGTTGCCGGAACACCTGCTCCTCGGTCGGCGATGGGTTGGCGCTGAGCAGATTGTCATATTTGGCGTTGAGGCCCGTCAGACGATCTTTCAGCGCACGCTGCGCCTGCTGGTAGTCCTTGTTTTCCCAGAGCTCGACAAGCGACATGGTCTGCTCGACGCGCTTCTGCTCCTGGTTGGCCAGGAACTGGTAGACCGAGAACATCAGGGTGAAGATGATGGCGAGGCGCACGGCCATGCCCGACCAGGCATAGACCAGCATGCGCCAGTCGCGGTCGGTGAACGGGTTGCCCTCCTTCTTGATCTCGTGGCTGCTCGGCCATGGGAAACCTTCGGTGGTTTCCTGCAGCGCCGGTTTGCCGGCCGGCGCCTTTGTAGCGGCTGCTGTTTGCCTGGTGTTGCCCGCCGGCTTCTTCATCCGCAGGTGTCCAGTTCGATGGTGGCGGAGGGATCCAATACGATGCCTGGCGCCTCCAGCTTCTTTTTCAGGCATTCCAGCTGCAGGCGCGAAATCATGAACTGGACATCAGGCTCCGCCGCACCCTTGTTCGGTGACGGCAAGGCTTCGACGACGCCGCGCGAGGCGCAGTTGCTGAGATCGACGACAACCGCGTCGCTGCCGCTTTTGGCGAACTGGTCGTACTGATCGAGAAAACACGTCGCCAGTTCCGAGTTGGTGACGATCTGCTTGACGCACAGGCCGCAGGCATCGTCCGCCGAAGCGTTGGCGATCAGCAGCAGGCCGCCGGCAAGGCCGGCTACCGTTCCACGCCAGGAAAACACAGAATTCTTCACAATCGATCCTATCCGTTTCATCCGCGTCATGCGTCAGCGGCCGGGAATGTTCTCATATCGCGCCGATCGCGCAAGAGCCGCCGCAGAGCCCTGCGCGCCGGCATCCGCTCAGGCGCGCGGCACCGTCTCCATCGGGAAGATCATCACCGCGCCCTTCGGGCCGCTCTTGTCGGCAAGCCGCATCACCGAGCGGGTTGCCGGCGCCATGCCGAGATCGGTCAGCATGTCGGAGAAGCCGGCAGAGCCCATTCCGCGTGTCGCCGAGGCGACGCCGTCCTGTGCCAGAAAGCTCAGATCCTGCTTCTCGCTCTCCGGCGGCGCCTCGGTCAAAACCGCGATCATCCGTTCCATGCCGAAGCTGGTATCGGTGAAGGCCAGCAGCCCCTCCTCGAGCGTGGCTTGCGGGGCGAGACGCTCGGCAACGATATGGGTGATCGAATAGTCGCTGCCGACATAGAGGACGTTGATGTCGACCAGAAGGTCCGAGCTGTTCTTGGCCAGCACATGCACTTCGTCGCCCGGCGAGACGCGCGGCACCACCGAGGCCTGCAGCGGTTCGAGGCCGTCCTTGTCGCGGCGTTTGACCTGGAACTGGACGTCGACGTCCTCGGGCTTGTAGTCTGAGGCCGCCGCCAGCCGCGAAAGCCCGGTGGCACGGAAGATGGTGCGCAGGTTCCTGGTCGTTGCATCGATCAGCTTCTGGCGGTCGTGAATGATGATCAGCGGCGGTTTGCCGCCGTCCTTCAGGCTCACGTCGCCCGACGCCGGCAGGAACCACAGCGCCGGCTTGTCTGTCGCATCCTTGGCGGCGCCGGGAACAGCATTCTCGCGCATCACCGCAAAGCGGAGGTCGGCGCTCTTGCCGGGTTCGACCAGCTCGATGTTGAAGCCGGTCTCCCTGGCTGTGGCCAGTTCGTCGAGAACCGCATTGACCAGAGCGGCTTCCTTCTCAAGTCCTTTGGCTATGGCCGGCCGCGCCAAGACGAGCTTGTAGTCGACGGCGATCTCCGCCACCCGCGCATAGGCATTGGCGGGAATGTCGACGACTTTGAGCGCCGGCTTCTTGTCGAACTCGACCGGCTTGACGCGGCTTTCCAGGTTTTTTGCCGACTGCACTTCCAAAAATCCGACAGCGTCGGACAGCGGCGATAGCGCCGACGGCAGGATGGCGAGCTTGCTGCCGGGGGTGAGGCGGTGCAGCAGGCCGGCGCCGATCGTCGCTTCGCCGTCCTTGATGACGACAGGCCACTGCATGACCGCGTCCGTCTTGTCGGTGCCGAACACCCGCGCATCCAGTTCGCCCTCGAACAGCGGTGTCGGCCGGGTGCGGCTGTCGGCCGAATATTGCTGCAGCACGGCCTGGCCGAGCTGGCGATAGGTGACGTTGGGATTCTCGGCCAGTTTCGACAGGATGGTGAAGGTGAACAGGCCGAACCGCGGCGCATCCGCGATGCCCTTGGGCAGCGGCATTTCCGGTGTCGTCTCCACCGTCTGCGCGGCATAGAAGGCGACCAGTTTGCCCTTGGTGATCGGTTCGCCACCGGTCGGCGTCAGGGTGAAGGCGGGCTTGCGCGTGCTATTGTCGTCGACGCCGCGCGAGCCGGCGGCCGAAATCACCTCGTCATAGGCCTTGATCGCGGCAGCCCGCTCGGCCTCGTTGCCGCCGACCAGGTCGGCGAACTCGACCTTGCGCTCCAACTCGTCATCGACCTCAACGGCGCGTGTCGCGGTGCCGGAATGGCAGCAGTCGAAGACAACCCAGACGAAAGCACCCTTGTCGCGGATGGCGTCGAGTGCCGCGCCGATCTCGTTGTCGATCAGCGCATTGGGCACGCCGGCATCGCGGTTGATCCATTTTCCGATATCGACGGGCAGGAAGATCTCGTCGAGCCCGTCGGTTTCGTCGCCCTTGACCATCTGCGGCTGCTGGGCGCCGTGACCGGACAGATGCAGATAAACGAGATCGTCGCGCTGAGCCTTGGCGGCAAGGTCGGCCAATGCGGCCTTGATGGCCGCATGGGTCGGCAGGCCACTGGCGCCGGGGACATCCTTGGCGAGCAGCGTGACGTTCTCCGGCGCGAAGCGCACCGGGTCGGGCACGTTCTTCAGGAGATAGTCGCGGACGAGGGCTGCATCGTTCTTCGGCCCGACCAGCCAGTTCCTTTGCGGCAGGTTGGGATATTCGGTGCAGGCGATCAGCAGCGCATGGTAGGTGCGCGATGCGGCCATGGTCCGGAACGACACCATGCCGGCCATGGTCAAAGCGGACGTGGCGACCAGCAGCGTCCGCCGCGTCAATTTGCTCATGATTGCTTCCCCAAGCCCGACCGAATTTCCAAGCGCGGCAATCCTCGCTGAAGATATTGTCAGTATTTTGAACGTTACATCGCAGAGCAACCCGCCTGTTGCCCCGCTCCGATCGATGTTCTCGACCGCCTTGCGGGCAGAATGCTGGAAACAGTAGCAAAAATGCCTGTTCGTCGCTATCTGGATGGGTACATGGATAGTTTGTGCGCGGCGCAAGCGACGCAAGGCGAGTTGGAAACAGGATCATGGCGGCAAGGGATGTGCTGACGAAGAACCAGCTGTGCGTGCTCGAGAAACTCGAGACCGCCAGCGGACCGCTCAGTGCCTATACCTTGCTCGACCAACTGCGCGAGCGCGGTTTTCGCGCGCCTCTGCAGGTCTATCGAGCGCTCGACACGCTGGTGAAGTCAGGTTTCGTGCATCGGCTCGAAAGCATCAATTCTTTCGTCGCGTGCGCCGAGCCGCACGACCACAGCCATTCGATGACTGCCTTCGCCATTTGCGACACATGCGGGCAGGTCACCGAAATGTCCGACCACGATGTCGGCCACCGGTTGGACGAATGGGTGCGCTCCACCGGCTTCGCCGCCAAGAAGGCGGTGATCGAGTTTCGCGGGACGTGTGCCAAGTGCCTGGCCGAAGCAGCTTAGGATCAGGCCAGCCAATCTATTGATGTTGGAGGGGCAGCACCCCATAGGCGCTAACTTAGGTGTGGACTGGTGGAATCGGGATGTGATTCCTGGGCCAGATGCGAACGAATGATTCGATCGAAACCGACTGGCAGGCTCTGATATCGAGGCTGTCGCAATCGCTTGACCTTGATGCGACGGCGCGGGCGACGGGAGCGCTGATGCGTCGTCGCAATGTTGCGGACGCAGCGACATTACTGCGCTTGGCGTTGGCCTATGGCCCCGGTGGGATGAGCCTGCGCACGGCTGCCGCCTGGGCCGGGGTGAACGAGATTGCGAGCCTTTCCGACGTTGCTCTTTTGAAGCGCTTGCGCGCCGCCGCCGATTGGCTCGGCGACATTGCAGGCGCCTTGCTCCAAAACGCTTGCGCCAAAAGCGCCGCGCCGACGGGGCGCCGGCTGCGCGTTGTCGATGGCAGTTCGATCTCGCATCCCGGCAGTGCCGGCACGGACTGGCGGCTGCATGCCACCTACGAACCCGCGCTCGCGCGCTTCACGCATCTGGAGATCAGCGACGCGCGCGGTGGTGAAAGCTTCTTGCGTGCTCCGCTGCGCCAAGGCGACATTGTTGTTGGCGATCGCGCCTACGCCCGCGCCCCGTCCCTTGAAAAGGTGGTGTCGGCGGGTGCCGACTTCATCGTGCGCACGGGCTGGACCAGTGTTCGGCTGACCACGCCCGACGGGCAACGGGTCGACTGGAACGCCATCTATGAGCCCATGCAGCCTGATGAGGTTTGCGAGATGAACGTGCTCGTGGAGCATTCACGCAAAGGTCAAGACGGGCCGCCCTTGCGGGCAAGGCTCATCGTCAAGCGCAAGGATGAGAAGGCCACGCAAAAGGCCCAGAAGGTGGCAAAGCGGGGCAATCAGCGCCGCTGCAGCAACAGGCTGCAGCCGATGACCCTCATTGCCGCGGGCTTCGTCATGCTGCTGACCTCGGTCCCGGCCGATGAATTGACGGCCGACGAGGTGCTGCGAACCTATCGGCTGCGCTGGCAGGTCGAACTCGCCTTCAAGCGGCTCAAGAGCGGAATGGGCATCCACAAGCTTCCCGCGCGAGACGAGCGGCTCGCCCGAAGCTGGCTGACGGCCCACCTGATCCTGGCGCTGATAATCGACGAGGCCGTCACAGACGTTCTCGACTCTTCCCCCTGTGAAGGCGAAACCACGCAGGGCGCAATCGCTGTCCCTTTGGAGGCTGCATAGCCTCCTGCGTCCTGCGATCCTCAACGCCATGCTGAGGGTAATACGGCAGGGAGAAATCGTCACGCGCTTCACCGAAATCATTCGCCACGTCTGCGATCCGCCCAGACGGCGCAAAAGCCAATCCGCAGCAGCAAGGATCGCCGTCATAGCGTAAAGTTAGCGCCTATGGGGCAGCACCCCCCCTCTGTCCTGCCGGACATCTCCCCCGCAAGGGGAGATTGGCAGCTTCGGCGCTCCGCTCATTCCTGCAACGTTGGCGATTGGCGAAACCAGAAGTGACATCCGATCTCCCCCTTTGCGGGGGAGATGCCCGGCAGGGCAGAGGGGGGTGTGAAGGAACGCGATCTAGCCGGCCTGGGCGCACCCCACATCAGCCGCTAGTGCGCCTCGTCCCAATTGTTCGCCGCCCGCGCGTCGACATGCAGCGGCACCGACATCGATACCGCCGGCATCGCCGCGTTCTCCATGACGTGACGCACGACCGGGATCGTTGCCTCGACTTCCGCCTCGACCGTCTCGAAAATCAGTTCGTCATGCACCTGCAGCAGCATGCGTGCGGAAAGCCCTGCTTTTTCCAGCGCCTCCTCCATGCGGATCATGGCACGGCGAATGATGTCGGCGGCGGTGCCTTGCAGGCGGGCGTTGATCGAGGCGCGTTCGTTGAAGGCGCGGAGCGAGGGGTTGGACGATCTTATGTCGGGGTAATGGATGCGGCGGCCGAAGATCGTTTCAACAAAGCCATGCTCGCGGGCATAGGCCTTGGTCTCCTCGATATAGTCTCGGATGCCGGGGAAGCGCTCGAAATATTTCTTGATGTAGTTGCCGGCCTCCTCGCGCGGGATCGACAGCTGATTGGCGAGACCGAAGGCCGAGATGCCGTAGATGATGCCGAAATTGATCGCCTTGGCGCGGCGGCGGACTTCCGAAGGCATGCCCTCGACCGGCACGTTGAACATCTCCGACGCTGTGATGGCGTGGATATCGGCCCCGTCGGCGAAAGCCTGCCGCAATTGCGGGATCTCGGCGACATGGGCGAGCACCCGCAATTCGATCTGGCTGTAGTCGGCCGAGACCAGCCGATGGCTCTTGTCGGTGATGAAGGCGGTCCTGATCTTGCGGCCTTCGGCGGTGCGCACCGGAATGTTCTGCAGGTTCGGATCGGAGGACGACAGGCGTCCCGTCGTCGTCGCGGCCAGCGCGTAGGAGGTGTGGACGCGCTTGGTGTCGGGGTGGATGAAGCCGGGCAGCGCATCGGTATAGGTCGATTTCAGCTTGGTCAGCTGCCGCCAGTCGACGATCTTGCGCGGCAGTTCGTGACCTTCGGCGGCGAGATCTTCGAGAAGCTGCGCCGAGGTCGACCACTGGCCGGTCTTGGTCTTCGAACCGCCGGGCAGGCCCATGCGCCCGAACAGGATGTCGCCGAGCTGCTTTGGCGAACCGATGTTGATGCGTTCGCCGATGAGCTGGTAGATTTCCTCTTCGAGGCGAGCGGCGCCCTGCGCCAATTCGCCGGAGAGCCGCGACAGGATTTGCCGGTCGACCGAGATGCCGCGCTGTTCCATGCGCGCCAGCACCGGCACCAGAGGCCGCTCCAGCCGCTCATAGACCGACACTAAGCCTTTGGCGGCAAGCCGCGGTTTCAGCACCAGCCAGAGCCGCAGCGTCATATCGGCGTCTTCGGCGGCATGAGCGGTCGCCTTGTCGATGTCGACCTGATCGAAACCGACGGAGCTTTTGCCGGAGCCGGTGACGTCCTTGAGCAGGAGAGGGGTATGACCCAGCCATTTCTCGGCTAGCGAGTCCAGGCCGTGACCATGGGGCGTGCCGGCATCGAGCACGTAGGAGATCAGCATGGTGTCGTCGAACGGTGCGACATCGATGCCGTAGCGGCTCATGATGACAAGATCGTATTTCAGGTTCTGCGCGATCTTGAGAACCGATCTGTCTTCGAGCAGCGGTTTCAGCACGGCCAGCGCCTCGCGAAGCGGTATCTGGTTTTCGAGCGCGCCACCACCGAGCAGGTCGCCATTGCCGCTCATGTGGGCAAAGGGGATATAGGCGGCGCGCCCGGGCGCCGTGGCGATGGCCATGCCGATCAGTTCGGCCTGCATCGGATCAGCCGATGTTGCCCTGACATCGAAGGCGGTGATGCCGGCCTCTCGCGCCTCGGCGACCCAGGCTTTCAGGGCCGAGATATCGCGGATGCAGTGATAGGCCGAAGTGTCGATCTTGCCGGTGGCCGCGCGCTCCAGCCGCAGTGCCGCGAGCAGGGAAGGGGTATCGCCTTGTTTTGACTTCTCCGCCGTCCCGCCGGCTTCGTCCGGTTCAGTGCCGGACGCGTTTCGGGCAACCGGCGGCAACCCGGCCCCGACATCTGGGCCATGAGCATGATCGGCGCGTTCGACGGTGACCGCGACGGCCTGGACGTCGCCGGCCTCGGTGCTGGTCGCTTCCGCCACACGGCGGGTCAGTGACGTGAATTCCATGGTCTTCAAGAAACCGATCAGCTTCGGGCCGTCCGGCGCGTGCAGGACGAAATCCTCCAGTCCCTCGGCGACCGGCACATCGTTCATCAGCGTCACCAGCTGACGCGAAATGCGCGCCTTGTCGGCATTGGCGATGATCGATTCGCGCCGCTTGTCCTGCTTGATCTCGCCGGCCCGGGCCAGCAGCGTGTCGAGGTCACCGAACTGTTCGAGCAGTTGCGCCGCCGTCTTCGGCCCTATGCCGGGCACACCAGGCACATTGTCGACCGAATCGCCGGTCAGTGCCTGCAGATCGACCATCTTTTCCGGCGGCACGCCCCATTTCTCGATCACCTCCGGAATGCCGATCTGGCGGTCCTTCATCGGGTCGTACATGGCGACCGTATCGCCAACCAGCTGCATCAGGTCCTTGTCGGAGGAGATGATGGTGGTATCGCCGCCGGCTTCGCAGGCGAGCCTGGCATAGGTGGCGATCAGATCGTCGGCCTCGTAGCCTTCGATCTCGACGCAGGGCAGGTTGAACGCCCTGGTCGCCTGGCGGATCAGGCCGAATTGCGGGATCAGATCTTCCGGCGGTGCCGAGCGGTTGGCCTTGTATTCGGGGTAGAGGTCATTGCGGAAGGTTTTCGACGAATAGTCGAAAATGACGGCGAAATGCGTCGGCACAATGCCTACATCGGTGTTGCGGGCGTCGAGCATCAGCTTCCACAGCATGTTGCAGAAGCCGGAAACGGCGCCCACCGGCAGGCCGTCGGATTTGCGGGTCAGCGGCGGCAGCGCGTGATAGGCACGGAAGATGTAGCCGGAGCCGTCGACAAGGAAGAGATGATCGCCTTTTTTCATGCCGGCAGGGATAGCGCGGCGCGGCGGCTTGGTCCATGCCAAAGGCAGCCTCAACTATCGGTTCCGGCAACACCCTGACAGATCGTCGTCACCCTGCTCACGCCCATGTTACAAAACTGTAATTTTCGTGCCCTTGAATCGCCACGTTCACAGACCCAAATACATGTCATCGGCAGTTTTCGCCGAGTCCGGAGCAAGGCCCGTCCCCCGCCTATCCCGGACACCTGCGGCAGCCTATCCCCCCTCTCCGGGCTGCCGCATCGTTTCGAGTAGAAGGCCGCCGTGGTTCCCCCTCCACCACGGCGGTCTTTTTTACCTCAGACAGACGTTTGCAGCCCGTGGTCCAACGATCGCGGGCTTTTCGTTTTCCTGTCCTGCCTTTACGGTTCCGGTTCTGAATCGAAAGGCTTCACATATGTCCGCAGTTTCCCCCGTCCTCGACCGTCTCGACAAGAATCTCGACCAGAGCCTCGAGCGCCTGTTCGGCTTGCTCAGAATCAAGTCGATCTCCACCGATCCGGCCTTTGCTGCTGATTGCCGCAAGGCGGCGGAATGGCTGGTGGCCGAACTCAAGCTGATCGGCTTCGACGCCAGCGTTCGCGACACATCAGGCCACCCGATGGTGGTTGCGCACCATGACGGCCCGGCCGGTTCGCCGCATGTGCTGTTTTACGGCCATTATGACGTTCAGCCGGTCGATCCGATCGAATTGTGGGAAAGCGATCCGTTCGCGCCTGCTATCAAGGACGTCGGGCCGGACCACAAGGTGATCACCGGTCGGGGATCGGCCGACGACAAGGGCCAGTTGATGACCTTCGTCGAGGCTTGCCGCGCCTGGAAACAGGTGCACGGCAATCTGCCTTGCCGCATCACCCTCCTGTTCGAGGGCGAAGAGGAATCCGGCTCGCCCTCGTTGAAGCCGTTCCTCGAAGCCAATGCCGACGAACTCAAGGCGGATTTCGCGCTGGTTTGCGATACCGGCATGTGGGATCGCGACACGCCGTCGATCTGCGTGGGGTTGCGCGGGCTGGTCGGTGAGGAGATCACGGTGAAGGCGGCCGATCGCGACCTTCATTCGGGCCTCTATGGTGGTGCCGCCGCCAACCCGATCCGCATCCTGGCCAAGGTGCTGGCCGATATCCACGACAAGGACGGCCACATCACCATTCCCGGCTTCTATGACGGCGTCGAGGAAACACCGTCGCAGATCCTGAAGTCATGGGAGACGCTCGGCGAGACCGCCGAGACGTTCCTGGGACCGGTCGGCCTGTCGATCCCGTCGGGCGAAAAGGGCCGCTCGGTGCTGGAACTCACCTGGGCGCGGCCGACGGCCGAGTTCAACGGCATCATCGGCGGCTACACCGGCAAGGGCTTCAAGACGGTGATCGCGGCGGAAGCCTCGGCGAAGGTGTCGTTTCGCCTCGTGCACAAGCAGGATCCCAAGAAAATTCGCGCTGCGTTCCAGAAATTCGTCAAGGAGCGAATTCCGGCCGACTGTTCGGTCGAATTCCATCCGCATGGCGGCTCGCCGGCAATCCAGCTTTCCTACGACTCGCCCTTCCTGGCCAAGGCCAAGAATGCGCTGTCCGACGAATGGCCGAAGCCGGCGGTGACGACGGGCAGCGGTGGCTCCATTCCGGTTGTCGGCGATTTCCAGACCTATCTCGGTATGGAATCGCTGCTGGTCGGGTTCGGCCTCGATGACGACCGCATCCACTCGCCCAACGAGAAATACGAGCTCAACTCCTTCCACAAGGGCCAGCGCTCTTGGGCGCGGATTCTCGATGCCTTGACGCGCTGAGCGGCGGAACCCTGTTTTCCTGTTGATTTTTCAGCGGATCGCGGCGAGGACGGGCCACAAGACAAAGCGCTGCAGCGTCCCTTGCGGGTCAGGGGACACTGTAGGGCTCGACCGGAGAAGACAATGGCCGATATCCGTTTCCACAAGCATGATCTGCCCGACCTCTCGCACTACAATGTCGGGGCAGTGGCCATCGACACCGAGACACTCGGGCTCAATCCGCATCGTGACCGGCTGTGCGTGGTGCAGATTTCGCCTGGCGACGGCACGGCCGATGTCATCCAGATCGCGCCCGGCCAGAAGAAGGCGCCGAACCTCGTCAGCCTGCTGCGGAACCGCGGCGTAACCAAGCTGTTCCACTACGGACGCTTCGACCTTGCCGTGCTCTACAATGCGTTCGGCGTCATGCCCGAGCCGGTGTTCTGCACCAAGATCGCCTCGCGGCTGACCCGCACCTACACCGACCGCCACGGGCTGAAGGACATCTGCTTCGAGCTTCTTGGCGTCGGCCTCTCCAAGGCGCAGCAATCGTCGGACTGGGCGGCCGAGACGCTGTCGCCCGAACAGCTCGAATATGCAGCTTCCGATGTGCTCTATCTGCACCGGTTGCGCGATGTGCTTGCCGGACGGCTGGCGCGCGATGGGCGGATCAAGGAAGCCGATGCCTGCTTCCGCTTCCTGCCGACGCGTGCCAAGCTTGACCTGATGGGCTGGGACGAAGAGGATATCTTCGCCCATAGCTGACGGTCGTCGGCGCGCTCCGCGGCCGGTGAGCGTTTGGAACCGGATGCAGGCCGCCGCGTTCTGTCGGCTCAGTTTGTCGGTGCAATTGGGGGCTGATGACATGGCGGACAGAAAGCCGATTGCGACCGCACCGACAGATGGCTCCAAGGTCTCCGTGACCTGGAAGGACAGCGACGGCGTCATCAACGAATCCATCGCGCAATATCGCGACGACGGCTGGTGGGTCTATATCGACAGTCACACGCAAAAGAAGGTCGAGCCGACCAGTTGGCGCCCTGCCGCAAGCGACGATGACGATCAATGATGGCGCCGCTGGTGAGGCCGGCCGCTTTCGAATAGCCTGAAGCTGTTGATATCGAGGCCGATTCGGAGCTTTCCGTTCCGCCGTCGTCCTCTTGCTCGGAGGAACTCTCTATGGGTGTCGAAAGCCTGCTCGTCTTCATCATCATCGGTGCCATCGCCGGCTGGCTCGCCGGTCTTATCGTTTCCGGCTTCGGCTTCGGTCTGATCGGCAACATCATTGTCGGTATCGTCGGCGCGTTCATCGCTGGCTGGCTGTTCCCGAGGATCGGATTTTCCATCGGCGGCGGCACTCTCGCCGCGATCATCCATGCCACAATCGGCGCCATCATCCTGCTGGTGCTGGTCAAGGTCCTGAAACGAGCCTGAGGCTCGACAACGCAAAGAGCGCGCCATGAAACAGAATACGCTCTATCTCGTCATTGGCGCGCTCGTCGTCGTGGTCATTGCGCTCGGCATCTACGTCTATCGCGAGCAGACCAAACCCAAAGGCGTCGAACTCAAGATCGACGACAAGGGCATTTCGATCCAGCAGAACTAAGCCATGCGGGAGCGCGACATGGTTGCTTCTGACGCCCCGGAAGGCGTCGATCAGCCTGGGATTACCGTGGCGGAATGGGAGAGGCTGAACAGGCCGCCGAGGCGTGAGGCGCTGCTGCGCTATCATTGGCGGGTGTTTCGCTTTCTGAGGACATCCGCGCCGGTCAGCGAATTGCAGGGGCAAGAGCAGGTATTCCGTGATGCGGTCGTCGCCACCGTGGCCTTCAACCGGCCCGACGTGATCGAATGGCAGATCCACCTGGTGCGCCGATACCTTGCCGAGCACGAGAGCTACATCGTCTTCGACAACAGCAAGAAGGACGAGGCGAGGAAAGCGATCCGCGATCTCTGCCGTCGCCAGCATGTCCCCTATGTCGCATTGCCGAAGAACAGGCTGGTCGTCAGCAGATCGCACGGTCAAGCGCTCAACTGGATCGTGCGGAATTTCTTGCCTGGGTTCGGGCCGAAGCTTTTCGGCTTCATCGATCATGACATCTTTCCAACTGAACCATTTTCGATCCGCGACCGGATGAAGGGCAAGAGCCTCTACGGCAGCGTGCGGCGCGATACGCCGACACCAGGCGGCTGGTTCTTGTGGCCCGGCTTCTGTTTTTTCGATGGAAGCCTGTTGCGGCGGCGGCTGGATTTCGCCCCGAGCTACAAGTTCCATATGGATTCCGGCGGCGGCAACTGGCCGGTGCTCTACAGGTCGATCGACCCGGCGATGGTTCGGTTCGCTGAAAACAAATCGCTTCGCTTCGGCGCTGGACATGATCAATCCGAGGATTTTTTCATGGTGGTCGATGGCTGGCTGCACGTGACGAACGCCTCGAACTGGAGGCGACAGCCGGCTGACAGGGGCGAACACATTCTCGGGCTGTTGCGGCAAGCCGGCGGTCCCGACCAGCCGGATGTGAAGTTCGAGCCTATCTGAACGAGACATCGAACAGCGTGGTGGCAGTGGCCTGCAAAGAGCAGACGCTGGCCTTTTCGCTGCCCAACGCCAAGGCCGGCATTCGGACACGACTTAACCCGCCCTTAAATCGCCGCATCTACTCTTCAACCCGAACGCCATAGGCATCGGGGATATCAAGCACAGCGCATGGCGAACCGCAGGGACAGTCGCATCGAACCCAGTTTCGAGGGGCCGCCGCAGGCGCGGTCCTCGGCGGGTCTTTCGGTGAACGAGGAGGATCGCGTCGTGCCGAGCAATCGCAAAGCCTCCGCAAAACGCAAGCCGGCCAAAGGGAAATCGTCGCGGGCCAAGCGCGGCAGAAGCCGGCGCGGCCTGTTCGGTGTGCTCGGCCGGCTGTTCTACTGGTGCTTCGTGCTGGCCATCTGGGGCGGCATCGGCGTGGCCGGCATCGTCGTCTACTATGGCGCCAAGATGCCGGCGGCGACGACCTGGTCGATTCCCGACCGCGCCCCCAACATCAAGATCGTCTCTGCTGACGGCCAATTGCTCGCCAATCGCGGCATGAGCGGCGGCGAGGCCGTCGGCCTGCATGAAATGTCGCCCTATATCCCGGAAGCCGTCATCGCCATCGAAGATCGGCGCTTCTACTCGCATTTCGGCATCGACCCGATCGGGCTTTCTCGCGCCATGGTCACCAATGTGCTTGGCGGGCATTTCTCGCAGGGTGGCTCGACGCTGACCCAGCAATTGGCCAAGAACCTGTTCCTGACGCCGGACCGCACGCTGGAGCGCAAGGTGCAGGAGGTGCTGCTGGCGCTGTGGCTGGAGCACAAGCACACCAAGGACCAGATTCTCGAAATGTACCTCAACCGGGTCTATTTCGGTTCCGGCGCCTATGGCGTCGAGGCCGCCTCGCGCCGCTATTTCGGCAAGAGCGCGCGTGACGTCACCCTGTCGGAAGCCGCATTGCTTGCCGGCCTGTTGAAGGCGCCGTCGCGGCTGTCGCCGGCACGCGATCCGAAGGCCGCCGAGGAACGTTCGCAACTGGTGCTTGCCGCCATGCGCGACGAGGGAAAGATCAGCGCCAAGGAACTGACCTCGGCAATGAGCGCGCCGGCAACGCGTGCGCCGTCCTACTGGACCGGCTCGGAGAATTACGTCGCCGACACCATCATGGAAGAATTGCCCGACCTGATCGGCGACGTGCGCGGCGACATCGTCATCGACAGCACCGTCGACCTGAACCTGCAAAAGCTTGCCGAACAGTCGATCCGCAGACTGATCGACGAGAGCGGCAAGAAGCTCAACGTCACACAGGGCGCGCTGGTGTCGATCGACGATTCCGGTGCGGTGCGTGCCATGGTCGGCGGCTACGACTATTCGACGAGCCAGTTCGACCGTGCTTCGGAGGCACGTCGCCAGCCGGGCTCGGCGTTCAAGCCGTTCGTCTATATGGCCGCGCTCGAGGCCGGTCGCACGCCCGACAGCATCCGCAACGATGCGCCGATCAAGATCGGCAATTGGACGCCCGACAATTACGGCGGCAAGTATTTCGGCAAGGTGACGCTGGCCACCGCGCTGGCCAAGTCGCTGAACTCGGTGGCGGCGCAACTGACCATGGAGGTCGGGCCGAACGCGGTCGTCGAGGCGGCGCACCGCATGGGCATCCAGTCCGATCTGCAGTCCAACACCTCGATCGCGCTCGGCACTTCGGAAGTGACGCCGCTGGAGCTGACCTCGGCCTATGTCCCCTTTGCCAATGGCGGCTACAAGCCGGACATCCATTTCATCCGGCGCGTGACGACCACCGAGGGCAAGGTGCTTTACGACAGCGGCGGCGGCAGCGCGCCGCGCGTCGTCAAGCCTGAGATCGTGGGCATGATGAACTCGATGATGACGGGCACGGTTGAGATCGGCACTGCCCGGAAAGCGGCTTTCGCCTGGCCATCGGCCGGCAAGACCGGCACCAGTCAGAATTCGCGCGACGCCTGGTTCGTCGGCTACACCGCCAACCTCACCACCGGTGTGTGGTTCGGCAATGACGATGGCAGCCCGATGAAGAAGGTCACCGGCGGCGCACTGCCGGCGCAGGCCTGGCACGAGTTCATGGTTGCGGCCCACGAGGGTGTGCCGGTGCGGCCGCTGCCCGGCACCTGGAAATCGACGCCGGCCGACACAATCGTCCCCGACGAGATACCCTCGGCGAACAACACGGCGCCGGTTCCGTCAACGTCGGTCGGCCAGCAGGCTCCGGCGCGGCCAGCAGCGCCGGTTGCCCAAGCGCCGTCCCGCGCGGCCCGTCCCGCCCAAACCGTCGATGCCGATGGCCTTTCCATGCCAGAGGATGACGGCGCCACCGCATCGATCAAGCACCCGGTGCCGCCAGGCGACGTCGGCGGTCCGCGCAAAAAGCGGCAGACCTCGATCCTCGACCTCCTTGGCGGCTGATCCGATCCGCTAATTCCGTGGTTTGGCGTTGCCCAATTTCTTGCTGTCAAAGGTCAGTTTGTCGCTGTGAATCTTGCCATCGCGGACGGTGAGGTGCTTGGCGCAGGAAAGCGCGCCGGACGACCTTGTCATCAAGTCATACATCAGCAGCGCCTGGTGATCGCCGCCGAAAGCAGCGATCATGCGCACACCGGTCACATCCTGCGAAAGTTTGGTCAGGCCCTCGAGATAGGGTTTCTTGCCGGTCGATTGCTGCATCGGCCCATCAAAGACGACATCGTCGGCGACCAAGGATGCTGCCTTTTCGAGGTCGTGGCCTGTCCACGCCTTGGTGAAGGCCGTGGCGATGTCGAGGGGTGCTGTCTGTGTCATGGCTCTGTCCGATTGATTTGATGTGAAACCCCGCACCCTTGTCCTGCACTCCCGAACCAACGGCGAGTTGGCTTCCCGGTTCCTCCTTCGACGTGAATGGTGACATTTCGGCCTCTCGCCACCTCGGCGGCGTTCGGCTACATCTGCCGGCCGGAGACCTTGAAATGACTGAACTCGACACCAGAAAGACCATCGTGCTGACCGGCGCCAGCCGCGGCATTGGCCACGCCACCGTCAAGCGTTTTTCGCGCGAGGGCTGGCGCGTCATCACCTGCTCCAGGCAGGCTTTCGCCGAGGATTGCCCGTGGCCGGCCGGGCCGGAAGACCACATCAAGGTCGATCTCGCCGATCAGGAGGATGTCGGCATTGCCGTCTCCGAAATCCGCCACCGGCTGGAAGCGCATGGCGGCCAGTTGCATGCACTGGTCAACAATGCCGGCATTTCGCCGAAGCTCAAGGACGGCAACAGCCGCATGGATTCAATCGACACGCCGATGCATGTCTGGCGCGACGTGTTCCAGGTCAATTTCTTCGCGCCGATCATGCTGGCGCGCGGCCTGTTCAAGGAACTGGCGGCGGCCAAGGGCTCGATCGTCAACGTAACCTCGATCGCCGGAACCCGCGTGCATCCCTTCGCCGGCACGGCCTACGCCACATCGAAAGCGGCACTCGGCTCGCTGACGCGCGAGATGGCACATGATTTCGGCCCGCACGGCATCCGCGTCAATGCCATTGCGCCCGGCGAGATCGACACCGCGATCCTGTCGCCGGGCACTGACAAGATCGTCGGGACCATCCCGCTCAGGCGCCTTGGCACCACGGCGGAAGTCGCCGACATCATCTTCTTCCTGTGCTCGCAGCAGGCGTCCTACGTGACCGGCTCGGAAATCCACATCAATGGCGGCCAGCACGTGTGACAAAACAGGATGCTCATCCTGTTATGGTGAGAACGGCCTTGCCGCTGAAGCTGCGCTGTCGCAGTGCGTTCAGCGCTTGGGCGCTGTCTGTCCACGGCACGGTCAAGGCCACGCGCGTTTCGAGCCGGCCGGCTGCGACCAGAGCGAGCAGCGAGGCGATGTCCTCGCCAATGCCTGGACCAGACGTGTAGTACGCGAAAGTCTGAAGCCTCGCTCCTTCATGATCCGGAACGAACTGGCGGAATCCGACGGGCGTCAGTTCGCCGCTGCTCGAACCGAACATGACGATGGTCCCGCTAGGTGCGACGCGCTCGATCGCGTGAGCGAGGCTTTTGCCGCCCACCGACTCCGTGATCAGCGAGAACGGTCCCTCGGCCAGATCGATCGCTTCGACAACCTGCTCGGCTCCAAGGCCGCGGAGATCCTCGGCGTGCCGGGCGGCGGCGACAGCGGTCACGAATCCGCCCTGATGGCGGGCGAGCTGGATCTGGAAACGACCGACCGCACCGCTTGCGCCGGTGATCAAGACCTGCTGGCCGGCGAGGTCCCCGCCATGGCGTAGAGTCCTCAGCGCCGTCGTACCGGCGACCGGAAGCGTAGCTGCGGAAACGAAGCTGACGTCATCCGGCAGGACGGCGAGACGGTCGGTTGGGACTGCGATGCGTTCGGTCCAACCAGCCTCGTCGACCAACGCGACAACCCGGGCGCCGACGGTTGGCCCGGAACCATCGGCTGCTCTTCGTTCGACAATCCCCGCAATGTCCTGGCCGGGTATCCAACCCTTGGGGCGTATGGCAAGCAGGCGCAGTTCGCCGCGATTCAACGAAGTCGCGTGGACCGAGACAAGTGCTTCATTCGAGGCCGGTTGAGGCTCGGCGACGTCGGCGAGCCTCAACCCGGTCGCGTTTTCGGGAGAGATGACCAGGGCAAGCATGGACGTACCTTGTTGCTGGCTTGTCGGTGCCAGCTTGCGTTGGAAAGCACTGCAAGCTGAGTACCCACGTAGGTAGCGGGCCATACCGCCGGGGGCGCGCAGCGTCACGAGATCAACCCTGCGCGAACCGAAGCCTATCGACTTTCGCGGTTAAAGAATTTAGCTATCGTGGCGTTTCATCGCTAATAACAGTCAACCATGAGACAGCCCCTCAGCTACCCCTGGCTCGATCTCGATGTGGATGACCCAGCCGCGCTGGCGATTGCCGTGCGCGTCGACATCCCCGACACCCGAGCGGAAGTCCCCGCCCATCGGCACCGCAAAGGCCAGCTCGTCTTCGCGCTCGGCGGCGGCGTCACATGCCGCGTTCCAAGCGGTCTATGGATGGTGCCGCCGCATTGCGGGGTGTGGATCCCCGGCGGCATGGAGCACAGCAATGTCGCAACCGCCAACGCCCGGATTTTTTTCGTCTACATAGAGCCGGGAGCCGCCGACCTGCCGGAGCGGTGCTGCACGCTTTCGATCTCGCCACTGCTGCGCGAATTGATCATCGAGCTTTCCGATCGGATGGAGGATGACGGGGCGAGGGGCGAACTCTTGATCAAGATACTGCTCACCGAGTTGCCACGCATGCCTGTCCAGCAGCTACACCTGCCGATCTCATCCGAGCCGCGCTTGAACAGGATCGCCGAAGCGTTGGCGCAAGACCCTGCCGACCGCAGCAAGCTGGCGGACTGGGCCAAGCGCATGGCGCTCAGCGAGAGCAGCCTCGCCCGCCTTGTGGCAAAGGAGACAGGGCTGAGTTTCGGGCGCTGGCGCCAGCAATTGCACTTGATCGTTGCAATTCGGGAACTGGCTTCCGGCAAGAGTGTCCAGCAGGTCTCGGGCGATCTCGGCTATGGTTCCGTTACGGCCTTCATCACCATGTTCAAGAAGGCGCTTGGGAAGCCGCCGGCCAAATACCTCAGTGGTATTGCGCAAAATGGCGGCTCTGCATTCGTGGCGTGATGCTCGCTTGAAAGGCTGGTCGAGCCGATCAGGTTGCCAGCGTGCGAGAGTGCAGCCTGGGCTTTGGAACTCAGGCCACCGATGGCTCGGCGGTTTCGCGCCTCAACTCCGGTTTGGAACCGAGAACTTCTTCCACAATCCCGCGCGCAATCTCGCGTTCACCCATGATCACCGTATCGGCGCCCAAACCCTTGAGATGTTCGACCTCGGCATCGGAATGGGCACGGGCGATGACGTTGATACCGGGATTGGCGGCGCGGGCGCGGAGCACGATCTGGCCGGCTTCGAAGGCATTGGGGATGGCAAGGATCAGCCGGCTGGCGCCTTCGGGATTGGCGGCGGCGAACACTTCGGCATTGGCCGCATTGCCGGCGACGGTCTCGATGCTGTCCGCTTTCAGCTTCGCCAGCGTCTTGTCGGCGTCCTCGATGACCAGGAAGGGCAGTGCCGCGTCTTTCAGCGCCGAGCCGACCAGGCCACCGACACGGCCGTAGCCGATGAGGATGGCATGGCCTGTGAGTGTCGTCTTTGGCGGCGGCCCGTCGTCCCTTTTCGTCGTTGCCGCGACAGAGGCTACCTGGCCCGGCTCCGTCGCCGGACCAACCGGTTTTGCCTCGACCGGTGGTGCCGTCCTGGCGGCGCGCCGTTCCAGCCACGGCTTCATCCAGTCGATGGCCAGGAACATCAGCGGATTGAGGACAATCGACAGGATCGCACCGGCCAGAATGAGGTCGCGGCCCTGTTCCGGCAGCAGCTTCAGCCCGACGCCGAGTTCAGCCAGAATGAAGGAGAATTCGCCGATCTGGGCAAGGCTTGCCGAAATTATCAGCGCCGTGGCGATGGGATAGCCGAAGGCGACAACGATGGCGAATGCGGCCAGTGATTTGCCGATGACGATGATGGCGAGCGTCGCCAGGATCGGCCAGCCATTGCTGATCAGGCTGAACGGGTCGAACAGCATGCCGACCGAGACGAAGAATAACACGGAAAAGGCATCGCGCAGCGGCAGCGATTCCTCGGCGGCGCGGTGGCTGAGCTCGGACTCGCTCATGATCATGCCGGCGAAGAAGGCGCCCAGCGCCAGCGAGACACCGAATAGTTTTGCCGCACCGAAGGCGACGCCGAGCGCGATGGCCAAAACCGCCAGCCGGAACAGTTCGCGCGAGCCGGTATGGGCGACGTAATGCAGGATCCAGGGAATGACCCGGCGGCCGACCACCAGCATGACGATCACAAAAGCGGCGACCTTGGCCAGCGTGATGCCGACGACGCCCCAGATGCCGTAGCTGGCCGGCAGCGACAGCAGGCCGCTGGCATGGGCGTCAGCCTGCTCCTGACCGCCGAGCACGCCGGCGAGCGCCGGCAGCAGCACCAGCGCCAGCACCATGGCCAGATCCTCGACGATCAGCCAGCCGACGGCGATGCGGCCGCGCTCGGTCTCGATCATCCGCCGTTCCTGCAGGGCACGCAGCAGCACCACGGTCGAGGCCACCGACAGCGCCAGGCCGAACACCAGCCCCGCGCCCATCGACCAGCCAAGCATCCAGGCAAGACCGGCGCCAAGTGCGGTGGCAAAGCCGATCTGGACGATGGCGCCCGGCACGGCGATGGCACGCACCGACAGCAGGTCCTTGAGCGAGAAGTGTAGCCCGACGCCGAACATCAGGAGGATGACGCCGATTTCGGCCAGTTCGTTGGCAAGGCCGGCATCGGCGACGAAGCCAGGCGTGTTCGGCCCGACCAGCACGCCGGCTACGAGATAACCGACCAGCGGTGGAATGCGGAAGCGGTTGGCGAGAGCCCCGAAGACGAAAGCCAGCCCCAGACCGGCGACGATGGTGGCGATAAGGGGCGTGTCATGCGGCATTGTCTATGGAGCGCCTTTCAAAAACAGCGATGTTGGATAAGCGCCGCCCAAAGCCGCCGCCTGTTTGCAATATGGTGGATGGTATGTCGGCGATGCAACCCGCAAAGCCATGAAATCGACGGCGCTGCCGCAAATATTTGCCCGGCAGCCGAGAAAGCTGCCGGCCGGATCGGAGCTTGGGCGGTGCTATTCGTCTCGATCGGTCAGGGCCGATCGACGATGCTCAGGCTGCCCGCAGCAAGGCCTCGATCTCCGGTATGGCATGGTTGGTCAATGTCTTGGGAATTTCGGCGGTCACCTTGTCCCCGACCTCCTTGTGCAGCTTTTTGCGCATTGTCCCAAGCACCACCGGCGGTGCGACGAGCACGATCTCGCGGAATTCGCCGTCATGCGCGAGCTTGTAGAGTCGGGCGGCGATTTCATCGGCGAAACGCTCCTTGCCGATGCGGTGCCAGTCCGTATCCTCGACTGCGCTGCGATGTACGGAGGGACCATCATTGTACCGGCCCGGGCTGTCACTGCCTTGCTCGCGGGTGGGCGGGTTGTCCTGCTGCATTTCCTGCACCACCTCGAGATTCGGATATTTATTGTCGCCAGCGTTCCTGAGGAAAAGCGCCTTCTCGCCATCGGCCACCATGACCCAGATACCGTGCTTGAGTATGATTGTGTTCATGATGACAGGCTCCTTTTCAGCCGCGTGGTGGCCTTTGGTGGCGTTCCGCAGCCGGGGTTTCGATCCGATGACAGGCCTTTTGAGAACGCGCCCGGAGCCACTAATGTTCCAGTCGGCAGCCGCGTCGGCGTTGGACATTCTGGCTATCCAGAGTTCGCGGCTTTAATCTACTAATTTGGTAGAATTTAGAAAAAACAGTTTTGCGGCTTTTCTCGCCGGGCGCTAAAAGACCTGGAATTCAAGGCCCGCGACAGCAGCTTGAATCCGCTCTATCTGTAAATGAGAAATATTTTTCTCTTGGCTGGGATGCTTTCAGAAAAGCAATTGCATCCCGATAAGGGATGCGCGAGTGCGTTCCTTCTGGTTTCTCGCGCCCGCGCGTAGAACTGCAAGCTCATTCAGGATTCCGCTCGCGTCCATGTCGCACACTGCTCCCAAGCTCAACGCCTTCCCCGTGTTCATGCGGGTCGAGGGCGAAGCCGTGGCCATCGTTGGCGGTGGCGAAGAGGCGCTGGCCAAGGCGCGGCTGATCGGACAGTCGAGTGCGGTCCTGCGGATCATCGCGGAACACGCCGAGCCCGACCTGCTCGCCTTCGTCGCCCAGGTCGGCGCGAGCCATTTTGCCGCCGCTTACGACGCATCGCAGCTCGAAGGCGCGGTCATGGTGTTTGCCGCCAGCGGCGACGAGGAACTCGACCGCCGGGTGGCCGCGGATGCACGCCGCCTAGGCATTCCGGTTAATGCCGTCGATCGGCCTGAGCTTTGCGATTTCTTCACTCCGGCGTTGGTCAACCGCGCGCCGGTCGCCATCGCCATCGGCACCGAAGGCGCCGGGCCGGTGCTTGCCCAGATGTTGCGCGGTCGCATCGACCGCATGCTGTCGCCGTCGCTCGGGCCGCTGGCAATTCTTGCGGCTTCGTTCCGCGGGGCTGCCGAGAAGCTGCTGCCGAGAGGCAATGCCCGCCGCCGCTTCTGGAATGATTTCTTCTCTGGCGCTCCTGCGCGCGCGGCTGAAGCGGGCCAGCTTTCGCAGGCGCATGACGCCGCCGTCGATCTTCTGCTGTCGAACACGCCCGCTTGCGGTCACATCGCGCTGGTTGGCGCCGGTCCGGGCGCCGAGGATCTACTGACCTTGCGGGCCCATCGTCTGCTGATGGAAGCCGATGTCATCGTCCATGACGCGCTGGTGCCGGAGGCGGTGGTTGCCATGGGTCGCCGCGATGCCGAGCGTCTGCCGGTCGGAAAGCGCAAGGGCTGTCACACCAAGAGCCAGGCTGAGATCAATGCGCTGCTGGTCGAGCTTGGCCGTGAAGGCAAGCGTGTCGTGCGGCTGAAGTCTGGCGATCCGCTGGTGTTCGGCCGGGCCGGCGAAGAGATGGCGGCACTTCGCGATGCCGGTATCGCCTATGAGGTGGTTCCGGGCGTCACCGCGGCCTTTGCCGCCGCCGCCGATTTCGAACTGCCGCTGACCTTGCGCGGTGTCTCCTCGTCGATGGTGTTCACCACCGGCCACGACCTCAAGGGCAATTCGCTGCCCGACTGGGCCAAGCTCGCCATTTCCGGCGCCACCGTCGCCGTTTATATGGGCCGCTCGGTGGCCGCCGAGGTTGCCGGACGGCTGATCGAGGCCGGTCTGTCGCCGGACACTGCGGTGGCCGTGGTCGAGAATGCCAGCCTCGCCAACCGGCGTCGCTTCCACGGCACGCTTGCCGACCTGCCGTCGCTGGAAGCGCGCGCCGATCTTTCCGGCCCGGTCATGACCATCATCGGCGATGCGGTCGCCGGCGCCAACTTTGAGCGATCCGAGCCGCTGGCGGCACACAGGCATGAAGGTGCGTCCAGTTCGGTCGCCGAAGGAGTTCAGCAATGAAGATACTGACCGCCAACCGCCTCACCGACGGTATTGCCGTCTGGTACGCCGATGGCGGCTGGGCCGAGACGGTGGACCATGCCGACCTCGCCCATGACAAGGCAGCCGAGGACAGGCTCGAGGCGACCGGCGCCACGGCCTATGCCGCCAACGAAGTGGTCGACGTCAATTTGATCGACGCTGAAGTCGTCAACGGCGTCGTCCAACCGGTCCGACTGCGCGAGAAGATCCGCGCCGCTGGCCCGACCATCCGCAACGATCTCGGCAAGCAGGCTGCGCGGGCAGCATAACCAAGACACCAGGCATGGGCGGACGCGCCCTGAAAGACCAAGCATGTACCGTTACGATGAGTTCGACCACGATTTTGTCCAGGCCCGCGTCGCCGAGTTCAGCGACCAGGTGCAGCGCCGCCTTGCCGGCGAGATCACCGAGGAGCAGTTCCGGCCATTAAGGCTGATGAACGGCGTCTATCTCCAACTGCACGCCTACATGCTGCGCATCGCGGTGCCTTACGGCACGCTGAACGGCAAGCAGTTGCGCATGCTTGGCCACATCGCCCGCAAATACGACAAGGGCTACGGCCATTTCACCACGCGCCAGAACATCCAGTTCAACTGGCCGGCGCTGTCTGACATTCCGGCGATCCTGGCGGATCTCGCGAGCGTCGAGATGCATGCCATCCAGACCAGCGGCAATTGCATCCGCAACGTCACCGCAGACCACTTCGCCGGCGCTGCCGCCGACGAAGTCGCCGATCCGCGTCCCTACGCGGAAATCCTGCGCCAGTGGTCGTCGGTGCATCCGGAATTCTCGTTCCTGCCGCGCAAGTTCAAGATCGCGGTGACGGGCGCCGAGCGCGACCGCGCCGCCATCCAGACCCACGACATCGGCCTGCACCTGAAGAAGAACGCCGCCGGCGAACTCGGTTTCGCCGTCTATATCGGCGGCGGCCAGGGCCGCACGCCGATGGTTGCCCGCAAGATCCGCGACTTCCTGCCGGAGGCCGAGCTTCTGTCCTACTGCACGGCGATCCTGCGCGTTTACAACCTCTATGGCCGCCGCGACAACAAGTACAAGGCGCGCATCAAGATCCTCGTCCATGAGACCGGGGTCGAGGAGATCACCCGTCAGGTCGAGGCCGAGTGGCAGGAGTTGAAGGACGCCGAACTGAAGCTGCCGGAAGCCGACATCCGCGCCATCGAGGCCTATTTCGCGCCACCGGTGCTCGCTGGGCGGCCGGAAGGCGACCAGGCGGTCAAGCTGGCGCGGCTCGATTCCAAGGGGTTCTCGGAGTGGCTCGACCAGAATGTCGTGACGCACCGCCATCCGGACTATGCGGCGGTGACGATCTCGCTGAAGGGCATCGGCGAGGTGCCCGGCGACGCTTCGGACAGCCAGATGGAAGCGATCGCCGACATCGCCGAGAAATATGGCTTTGACGAGCTGCGTGTCAGCCATGAACAGAACCTGATCCTGCCGCATGTGGCCCGCGCCGACCTCAAGGCGGTCTATGATGCGCTGGTCGGCATCGGCCTGGCGACGGCCAATTCCAACCTGATATCGGACATCATCGCTTGCCCGGGCCTCGACTACTGTGCGCTGGCCACGGCGCGCTCGATCCCGATCGCGCAGGAAATCTCGCAACGCTTCGCCTCGCTTGAGCGGCAGCGCGAGATCGGCGAACTGAAGCTGAAGATCTCCGGCTGCATCAACGCCTGCGGCCATCACCATGTCGGCCACATCGGCATCCTCGGTGTCGAGAAGAAGGGCTCCGAACTCTATCAGGTGACGCTGGGCGGCTCGGCCGACGAAAACACCTCGGTCGGCGAGATCATCGGCCGCGGCTTCTCGTCGGAAGAGATCACCGACGCCATCGAGCAGATCGTCGAGACCTATCTCGGCCTCCGGCTCGACCCAAAAGAGAAATTCATCGACGCCTACCGCCGAGTCGGTCCCGCGCCGTTCAAGGAGGCGCTCTATGCTGGCGAAGCCAAGGCCGCTTGACCGTATCGGAGACGTCGATGACGGCATCGCCGCCAAAGCGGCGGGGCTCGATGCGCTCTACGGTCATCTGAAGCCGATCGAGATCATCGAACGCTCGGCCCGCGAACTGTTCCTCGACGAGATCGCGGCGGTGTCGTCGTTCGGCGCGGATTCGGCTGTACTGCTGCACATGATCGCCAAGATCGATCGCATGCTGCCGGTCATTTTCCTCGACACCGGCAAGCATTTCGAGGAGACGCTCGGCTATCGCGACGCGCTCGCCGCCGATTTCGGGCTGACCAACATAAGGGTGATCAAACCCGAGGAAGCAGCACTCGAACGGATCGATCCGACGGGCAATCTGCATCAGAGCAACACCGACGCCTGCTGCGACGTGCGCAAGGTGGAGCCGCTGGCGCGCGGTGTCGCGCCATTTCGTGCCTGGCTCACCGGCCGCAAGCGTTTTCAGGCCGCGACGCGGGCGGCGCTGCCGGTGTTCGAGGCGGTCGGTCCGCGCATCCGCATCAATCCGCTGGCGCATTGGACGACATCGGACCAGGCGGACTACATGCGCGCGCATGCGCTGCGCGAAAATCCACTGGTCGCCTATGGCTATCTGTCGATCGGCTGCTTCCCGTGCACGCAGCCGGTGCAGCCGGGCGAGGACGCGCGCAGCGGCCGCTGGGCCGGTCACGCCAAGACCGAGTGCGGCATTCACCTGTCGGGGCTGGAGAAGTCGCTGACCGACGCATCACTATAGGGTATGCTGAAACTCAGCCGGCCTGCGAACGGCGACCTTCATCCGGAGGCCGCCGGCTTTGCGTGGGATGGACTTTCAGCGGACCTGGATCTTGGGGCTTTAGGAATCTTTATGACTGGACCGACGACACCGGAGACCCGACTCTGGACCCCTGCGGGTTTTCAGGAGGATGAGTGGACGCATGCCGAAAGCGCCGATGCGCTGTCCGGCAACGGCCGCTTCATCCTGCCGTTGCAAGTCTTCCTCGATCTGGATCCGGAGGTGCGCCGCTCGGCCAAGGAACGGCTCGGCGTCCTGCTGCAGCCGGGTGATCAGCTCGAGAAAATTGCCGACCTGCTCGACCAGCTGTCGCTGGTGGCATTGGCCTTCCCGGCCTTCAGCGACGGCCGCTCCTTCTCCAAGGGAGAACTGCTGCGCGGCCGCTACCATTTCGAAGGTGCCGTTCGCGCCACGGGCCAGGTGCTGGTGGACCAGCTGCCGCATATGCTGCGGCTGGGCTTCGACGAGTTCGAGATTTCCAATCCGGTGCTGTTGAAGCGCCTGGAGGAGGGCCGTACCGGCGGATTGGGGCTCTACTACCAGCCATCCGCCGTGCCGGAACCAAAAGGCCCGAAATACTCCTGGCGGCGCGTTCGCAGCAGCTGACGTTGCGGTAATTCCGCGCGTCTTTACATCAGTCGTGTTCAGGCCTTCTCTTGATCATCCGGATGGAAAATCCGTGGACGATCGGGGAGGGGTCTTCATGCGTTACGACTATGTCATAGCCGGCGGTGGGTCCGCCGGCTGTGCGCTTGCCGCGCGGCTTTCGGAAGATCCATCGAAAACGGTCTGCCTGATCGAAGCTGGCGGCGAGGGCAGGGATATGCTGATCCGCGCTCCTGCTGGCATTATCGGCATGCTTTCCGGCCGGCCCAGGATCAACAACTGGGCCTTCGAGACCGTGCCGCAGCAAGGTCTTGGCGGCCGTAAGGGCTACCAGCCGCGCGGCAAGGCGCTGGGCGGCTCCAGCGCCATCAATGCAATGCTCTATGTCAGGGGCCATCGCAGCGACTACGACGAATGGGCAAATCTAGGCTGCGAGGGCTGGTCGTGGGATGACGTGCTGCCCTATTTCCGGCGCGCCGAGGGCAATGAGCGCGGCACTGATGCGTTGCATGGCGGGGACGGCCCGCTGAAAGTGTCGAACCAGCGCTCGCCGAGGCCGATCGCCAAGGCCTTCATAGAGGCTTGTGCCGAAAACCAGATTCGCGCCTCGAACGATTTCAACGGACCGGAACAAGAGGGCGCCGGCTATTTCCAGGTGACCCAGTTTGCCGGTGGCGCCCGTAATGGCGAGCGCTGTTCGACTGCCGCCGCCTATCTCCATCCGGTGATGCAGCGGACCAATCTGACCGTGGTCACGCGGGCGCACGCCACAGGCATCGTCCTTGACGGCAAGCGCGCCACCGGCATCCGCTACCGGACACGCAAAGGCGAGACAGTGGCACAGGCGTCGCGCGAGGTGATCCTCTGTGGCGGCGCCTTTGGTTCGCCGCAGCTTCTGTTGCTGTCGGGTATCGGCCCGGCGGCCGAACTTGCCGTGCATGGCATTCCCGTCGTCCACGAATTGCCGGGCGTCGGCAAGAACCTGCAGGATCACCTCGATTTCATCGTCGGCTGGAGATCGAAGGACACCGATATGCTTGGCATGAGCCCGCGCGGCGCGTTGGGTTTCCTCAGGCACATCGCGCAGTGGCGCCGGGATGGAACCGGGCTGATCGCCTCGCCGGCGGCCGAGAGCGGCGCTTTCGTCAAATCCGACCCGGCGCTTGAACGCCCTGACCTGCAGCTGCAATTCGTCATCGGCCTGGTCGAAAACCATGCGCGCACGCTGCACTACGGCTTCGGTTTTTCCTGTCATGTCTGCATATTGCGGCCGCACTCACGTGGCGAGGTTGGGCTGGCCAGCGCCGATCCATTTGCCGCGCCACGCATCGATCCGCGCTTTCTCGGCGACCAGCGCGATGCGGAACTGCTGCTGAAAGGCGTGAGGATCACCCGGCAGGTGCTGGCTTCGCCGGCGCTGACGCGCTACCGGCACAAGGAAATGCACATCGCCGGCGAGCCGAGCGATGCCGATCTGATGACCCATATCCGTACCCGCGCCGACACGGTCTATCACCCGGTCGGCTCCTGTCGGATGGGAGTCGACGAGATGGCGGTGGTCGATCCGCAACTCAAGGTGCGCGGGCTTGAAGCCTTGCGTGTCGTCGACGCCTCGGTGATGCCGACACTGATTGGTGGCAACACCAATGCCCCAACCATCATGATCGCCGAAAAGGCCGCCGACATGATCAGGGCTGCCTGATCGGAGCTCCAGGCCGCGGCGCCCATAGCGCGGCGGTCCTTTTGTTATGACGCAATTGCCCAGGGAAAACGTTACGCGCTTTCCCTGGAAAACCGTTCAAACTTCTCTTGGAATTGCTTAAGCCGCCGCCCGTGCCTCGCGGAACGACACCAGCTTGCGGCGGTTTTCGTCCCACAATGCCAGTTTGACGCAGCGCAAGCTTTCGAGCAGCGTGACACGGCCGATGTCGCGCAACTCGGGATAATCCCGCAGCACTTCCTGCAACCGGTAGCACGGCACCTTGGCGGAGAGATGATGGACGTGATGGACACCGATGTTCCCGGTGAGCCAGTTCAGCACCGGCGGTAGATCGTAATAGGACGATCCGTGCAGGGCGGCGTGCTGGAATTCCCAGTCGGCATCCTTCGCCCATTCCGTTTCCTCGAACTGGTGCTGGACGTAGAACAGCCAGATGCCGGCCGAACCGGCGAGGATGACGATCGGCAAGTGGACCACCAGGAAAGCGCCTGGGCCTACGAACCAGATGAGGATGGCTGCTGCGACCGCGATGCCAAGATTGGTGGTCATCGACGACACCCAAGGGGTCAGTCCGCCGCGCATCATGCCGACGGGGAGCCTTTGCTCGAAGATGAACAGCCAGATCGGACCGAGCCCGAACATCACCAGCGGGTGGCGATAGAGACGGTAGGCGAGGCGGCCTCGCCACGACATCTGCCGGTATTCCGCAACGGTCAGCGTCCGGATGTCGCCCATGCCGCGTTCGTCAAGATTGCCGGCGCTGGCGTGGTGCGTCGCGTGGGCACGCCGCCAGCAATCGTAGGGCGTCAGCGTCAGGATGCCGAGCACGCGGCCAATCCAGTCGTCGGCGTAGCGATTGGCGAAGAAGGAGCCGTGGCCGCAGTCGTGCTGGATCATGAAGATGCGCACCAGAAACCCAGCCGCGGGAAGGATGAGGACCAGTCCCCACCAATGGCCATAGGCATAGGCCGCCGAGGACAGTCCCCAGAGTATGGCGAATGGAATGAGGGTGATGGCGAGTTCTACGGCGCTGCGCCGCCTGTCGGGCTTCTTGTAGCGGGCGAGAATCTTCAGCCAGGCGCGCTTGCTGTTGGCGACCGCCTCAGGGGAAATCATGTTCATCAGGAAGCATAGGCGCGGTGCCTCGCCGCCGCAAGGCAGCATCACGCAAAATTACTGTGCGTAATTGTCGCGTGGCTCGGCGGCCGAGCCAGTCGACCGCCGGTTTTCCGTTGACGTCGATCGCTATTCGCGATCGAGGATAGGACAGCCGCGCTCGGTGCCAAAAGTCACGCGCACGCGGTCGCCACCCTGTCTGCCGCGGACCGTGATCTCCCGGCGGCCGACGGACTCAATTCTTGCGCGGCGGATGCCCATTCGCTCTGCCTTGTCGAGAGCCCGGTCTTCCGTGCAGCCCCGTTGACGCCGGTCGCGCCGATCGTCGCGACGGGGGCCTTCGCAATCGTCGTAAGCGGGGTCGCAATCTTCCATGAGCTTCAGCCGCGGGCCATGTTTGCCCAATTGCAGCTGCAGATTGTCTGCTTGTGCCGGAAAGGCCGCCAAGGTGATGGCGCCGAGGCCGACAAGCGCCATCAGCGATGAGGTGATCGAAACCTTGCGCATTACGTCCTCCATTTGAACCAACCCATCTATCTTAGATGGTTCGGCTCTCCCCGGCTATTGCCGATAGGAGGTTTGCTGCCAGGATCGATTGTTGCGTTACGGCCGGCGCCAGCCGATGTCACCGCGCTCCGCCCCATCGAGGCGGTCGAGCAGTTCTCTGAGCCGGTCGGGGATGTCGGCCTCGGTGCGGAAGGCCGGCAAGGTGCGCAGGAAGCGGGTCACCGCCTCGGCGCCGAACTGGCGCCTGATCTCGATGGCCAGCCCCTCTGCCTTTTCGCCCATGTTGCGGGTCATCATCTCAAAATCCTGTGTCGGCTTCGAAACTCCTCCAGCAAGCGAATGGTTCCCCCATCCTGCCTGTGTGGCAAGCAAAGCCGGCAGTTAGGGTAAAATTTGAATTAAAATCGAAATGTCTTGGCCGTCATTGTCTGGCCTTGGCTGGCGGCCTCTCTAATCGCTTACCCCTTGATTTTTGACCGCCAAACATCGATATCGGGCACAAAATCCACATCATTCGAGATTGACGGGAAACGGCGATGAGCGACCAGGCAAAAGACGAACGCGCGCCCGATGAAGTCGAGGCGACCGAGCCCCCAGCCGAGCGCACGGAAGGCAGCACCGACGGTGACTATGAAGCCCTTGTGCGGCTGTTGAAGGAAAATGAAGAGCTGAAGGACCGCGCGCTGCGCGTGGCGGCCGAGATGGAAAACCTGCGTCGCCGCACGGCGCGCGATGTGCACGATGCGCGCACCTACGCGGTCGCGAATTTCGCCCGCGACATGTTGTCGGTGTCGGACAATCTGCGCCGCGCGCTGGATGCGATTCCCGCCGAGGCCAAGGCATCGGGTGACGCCGGCTTCAAGGCGCTGATCGAAGGCGTCGACCTCACCGAGCGCGCCATGCTGTCGGCGCTGGAACGGCACGGGGTCAAGAAGCTCGCGCCGGAAGGCGAGAAGTTCGATCCCAATTTCCATCAGGCGATGTTCGAAGTGCCCAATCCGGATGTTCCGGCCAACACCGTGGTCCAGGTCGTGCAGCCGGGCTATTCGATCGGCGACCGCGTGCTGCGCCCGGCCATGGTCGGCGTCGCCAAGGGCGGGCCAAAGTTCGCCGCCGCTGAAGCACCGGTTGAGCCGGGGCCGGTGAACGAACAGGCTGAGAAAGATGCGTGAGGCAAGGAATAGGCAGTAGGCAGTAGGCAGTAGGGAAACTAGGGCAGTCGTATCAATCGCGCGGCTTCGTGCTATTCCTACTGCCTAATCCCTAGCTCCTACTGCCTTAGCCCCATGAACCCTATCGCGCTTCTCGACTATGCCGGTGTCGCCGTCTTCGCGGCGACCGGGGCGCTTGCGGCTTCGCGTAAGCAGCTCGACATCATCGGCTTTCTGTTCCTGGCCAGCGTCACCGGGATAGGCGGCGGCACGCTTCGCGACGTTATCCTCAACCTGCCGGTTTTCTGGGTCGCGAACTCCGGCTATGTGCTGGTCTGCGCCGCGGTTGCGGTGCTGGTCTTCTTCAGCGCGCATCGTGTCGAATCGCGCTGGAAATGGCTGCTCTGGCTCGACGCCGTCGGGCTCGCCGCCTTTTCGGTGATGGGCGCGGCCAAGGGGCTTGCGATTACCGGCTCGCCGGTCGTGTCCGTCATCACCGGCGTGCTCACCGCCACTTTCGGCGGCATTTTGCGTGATCTCCTTGCCGGCGAGCCATCGGTGCTGCTCAGGCCCGAAATCTACGTCACGGCGGCCCTTGCGGGTGCCGGCCTTTACACGCTTGGCGATCTTGCCGGCCTGCCGCCGCTCGCCTCGGACCTTGCCGGCTTTGCGGCGGCGTTCCTCGTGCGCGGCGGTGCGCTCAAATTCGGCTGGTCGTTTCCGTCCTACAAAAGCCGACCCGGCAGGCGGCCGGAAGATATTCCGTGAAGAGAGGGAATAGGGAATAGGGAATAATTAGTAGTCACAGGAGGTTAATCGTGGCGTCTTCACTACTGACTACTGACTACTGACTACTGACTACTGACTACTGACTACTGACTACTGACTACTGACTACTACTGCCTACTCACTCACGCCGCGAAGCGCTGGGCTTCGCCGCCATAATAGTTGACGTAGCGTGCGCCGATCTCCTTGACCGGCATCACGACGAACACATCGACCGTCGAGAATTCGCGATCGATGACGCAACCATCGCCGATGCGGGCACCGACGCGCAGATAGCCCTTGACCAAAGGCGGCATCGCGGCGATCGCCGCCTTGGCATTGACGGCCTCGATCGGCATCAGATCCATCGAGCAATAGCGCCCGGACACCGCGCGCACGTCCCAGGCCGAATTCGTCCGGCAGTGGTGGGCGAGGTAGGTGAGCGCCTCGGCATGCGCCGCCGGCACGGTGCCGTGAAAGGACGCGCAGCCGGTCATCACACCGATTTCGTAATGATTGATGTAAGCCCAGATACCTTGCCACAACGCCTCGATGGTGCGCTTCGAGCGGTATTCCGGCAACACGCAGGAGCGGCCGAGTTCAAGGAAACGCTGGCCGGGGTGACGGGCAATGAGCTTGGTCAGCTCGAATTCACCTTCGGAATAGAAGCCACCGGCCGTGGCCGCGATTTCTTGCCGCAGCAGCCGATATGTGCCGACGATGCGGCGATGTTCGGGACCGGAAAGCGTGGTGTCCAAAACCAGCAGATGGTCGCAGAGCGGATCGAACCGATCGGCGTCCCGGCGGTCATGGGCCTGGAACAGGTCCTTCCTGGCGCCAAGTTCGTCGTAGAACACCCGGTAGCGCACTTCCTGCGCGGCCGCGATCTCGGCCTCGTTGCGAGCGAGCCGCACTTCAAGATTGCCTATACGGCCCAGCGCAGCGCCCTTTATGACGGAATCGACGTTACGTCCGGCAAGCAAGGCGCTGCTGGCGTTCGGCCGAGTGTCACATTCCGGCATAACTGTATGCACGAGTGATTCTCCTTCGAGCCATCCCTCTTGGCACGGGGATACGGTGTAGGTGCAACAGGATTGTGACAGTACCGTGATACGACGTCATGGGCAATACTTCGTCGGCTGGCGAATACGATCAACCGGCTACGTTTAAGTGATCGCCCGTGCCGAATGGCGGTGGAAAGCTCAGGCCGCGACGACCTGCCCCTCGACGGCATTGACCAGCGCCTCGGGGTCGAGCGGCTTGGTGACAAAGCCGCTGGCGCCATGAGCCAACACCGCATGGCGGGTCTTTTCCTGGCTGTCGGCCGACAGCACCATGATCGGCACCGGCCGCACGGCACTTTCTTCCTCATGGCGGCGGATGGCGGCGATCGCGTCCAGCCCGTCCATCACCGGCATGTGCAGATCCATCAAGACCACGTCGAAGCGGTCCTTGTGCGCGGCGCCGGTGACAGCCTCGACGGCGGCCTTGCCGTTGCCGACCACCTTGACGCGATGCCCGGCCTTCAGCAGCGTGGCGCGGGCCAGCATGGCGTTGATGTCATTGTCCTCGGCGATCAGCACCGACAGGCCGCGCTGGCGGTTGCCGACGGTGCGCAGCGTCAGCGCGCCGCGCCTTTCCGGCTGCGGCGGGCCGAGGCTCGGAGCATGGCTGCTCAACAGCACACGCAGAAGTGTTCCGCCACGCACCGGTCTGGCCAGGAAGGTTGCGTAGCCGCTGGCGCGGAACTCGCCAAGCATGCCGCGATCGGTCGGCGCGATCAGCGTGATCGCCTCACAGTCGGAGAAACCGCTCTGGCGCAGGCGCTTGAGCAGCCTTCCGTCGCCTTCTTCCATCGCTGCATCGACCAGGATCGCATCGCAGCCGGCGGCGAAAGGCGCGGCCTGTGCGGGAGTGGTGGCGATGTCGACCGCGCCGCCATTGGCGCGGATGGTGCGGGCGATTGCGTCGGCCTCGACGGCGTTCTTCGACAGGATCACCGCGCGTCTGCCCGAGAGAGCATTCTGATGGCCCTGCGGCGCTTCGGTGGCCGCTATCGCAGGGATTTCGAAGACGAATTCGGATCCCTGGCCGAGCCGGCTGGATACCGAGATCGTGCCGCCCATGGCGGCCACCAGGCGTCTGGAGATGGCAAGGCCGAGGCCGGCCCCGCCATGTGTGCGTGTCGACGTGCCGTCGGCCTGCTCGAACTCCTCGAAGATGCGCTCCAAGTCGGCATCACGCAGGCCCGGACCGGTATCGGCTATGGTGAAGCATATGCGGTCGCTGGTTTCGGTGCGTGCGCGTGCTATGCTCACCAGCACGCCGCCGCTGTCGGTGAACTTGATGGCGTTGCCGATGAGGTTGAGAAGCACCTGCCTGACCTTGCCCGGATCGGCGGTGATCAATTGCGGCACGTCGGGTTCGACATGGCAACCCAGCCCGATATCCTTGGCGAAGGCGCGCGCTGCCAGCAATTCGATGATGTTGTCGGCGATCTCGCGCACCGACATCGGCTGCGGCTCGGGGTCGAAACGCCCGGCTTCGATCTTGGAATAGTCGAGAAGATCCTCGATCAGGGCAAGCAATGCGCTGGCCGAGGTCGAGACGGCGCCGACATAGGTCTGCTGCTCCGGCGACAGGCTGGTGTCGGCCAGCAACCTGGCCATGCCCATGATGCCGTTCATCGGGGTGCGGATTTCATGGCTGACGGTGGCGAGGAAGCGCGATTTGGCCTGGCTGGCATATTCGGCACGTTCGCGTGCGGTGATCAGCGAGGATTCGGCGCGCTTGCGGGCGGTGATGTCGCGGGCGATGGCGCGGTGCGAAACCGCGCCGCTGTCCTTGTCGCGCACCGACAGTTCGATCCAGGAGAACCAGCGCTGCCCGCTCGGCGTGCTGATAGAGACATCGGTGGAACTCAGACACTCATGGTCGGAAAAGGCGGCATCGGGAACCATGCCGACCTCGATGCCGAGTTCTGCCAGGGTCTTGCCGGCAAGGTCGCGCTGGTCGATCTCGACGAGATCGGCGAAGACCTTGTTGGCATAGACGATGTAGCCATCGCGGTCGCGATGGATGACGAGATCGCCAAGCGCGTCGATCAGGCCGCGAAAGCGCTCGTCGCTCTCCTGCATCTCCCACATGCGGTCGGCCAGCGTCTCGATCTCGGCTCGGCTGCGGGCGGTGGTTTCGTCAAGAAGGGCAGAGGTGCGATGTTCGCTCCGCCTGGCGCGCAGATGCAGGGCAAGACCGGCAAGACCGGTTGCCAGCAATGCGACGCTGATGAAGATTGGTGCCCCGGTCAGATGCGCCAGCCCGGCCACCACCACAATGGCGACGAATGTCAGAAAGGGCAGGCTTTCGCGCCTGGAGAATTCCGGCTCGGGCACCAGCGGCGGGAGCACCGCATCGACGTCGTCGCCAGTGTCCGCCTGTTGGCTGCCGGATTCCGCGATCATGCGAAATCCTTGCCAGACAGAGATTATGGAAAATTGCGGCGGATCGTTCGAATTTTAGCGGATGAGCGCTTTTTGCCGCGGCTGCGGCGGGTTTGCCGCCAGATCTGGCGATTCCATCCCTTCCGGCAGTTGGGCGGAGTCACATATCCACGACGACGCGGCCGCGGATCTTGCCGTCGACGATGTCGCGCGCGGCATCGACGATGCCGTCGAACCCGATGGTGCTGGACAGGCTGGCGAGCTTCTGCAGATCGAGGTCGGTGCCGATGCGGCGCCATGCCTCGAGGCGGACTGCTTTCGGCGCCATCACTGAATCGATGCCGAGCAATGAGACGCCGCGCAGGATGAAGGGCGCGACGCTGGTCGGCAGGTCCATGCCGCCGGCCAGGCCGCAGGCGGCGACCGCGCCGCCATAGGAGGTCATCGAGAGCACATTGGCCAGCGTGTGGCTGCCGACCGCGTCGATGCCGCCGGCCCAGCGCTCCTTGGCCAGCGGCTTGGCCGGCTGGGCAAGCTCGTCGCGCGATATCACTTCGGCGGCGCCAAGGTCGATCAGATAGGGGCTTTCGGCATTACGGCCGGTGGAAGCAATGACATGGTAGCCGAGGCTGGACAGGATCGAGACCGCAACCGAGCCGACACCGCCGGCCGCCCCCGTCACCACCACCGGGCCGCGATCGGGCAGGATGCCGTGCCGCTCCAGGGCCATGACGCAGAGCATGGCGGTATAGCCTGCGGTGCCGACGGCCATCGCGTCATGCGGGCTGATGCCTTGCGGCAGCGGCACCAGCCAGTCGCCTTTGACGCGGGCGCGGCCAGCATAGGCGCCGAAATGGGTTTCGCCGACGCCCCAGCCGTTCAGAATGACCTTGTCTCCGGTGCGCCAGTCGGGATGGGAAGACGAGATGACGGTGCCGGCGAAATCGATGCCCGGCACCAGCGGCCAGCGGCGGATCACCGGCGCCTTGCCTGTGATCGCCAGGCCATCCTTGTAGTTCACCGTCGTTGCCTCGACCGCGACGGTGACATCGCCTTCCATCAGATCGGCTTCGGTGAGATCGGTCACGGTTACCGACTGCTTTTTCTCGGCGTCGCGCGAAACGAGGATGGCTTTGAAGGTTTCGGACATCTCTTTCTCCTCTTTCTCCGCGATCTTGTTTGACGACATAGACTGTGCGGCGATGGCCGCACGGGGTCAATCTTTGGAAGACTTGGCGTTGGACGGCCCGGGCTCGCGCCGCCAGCCGAACAGCTCGTCGAAGACGACCAGTGCCGCGCCCACCGAAATGAAGGCGTCGGCAAGGTTGAAGACGGCGAAGGACCAGACCGGCGTGTGGAACAGGATGTAGTCGATGACGTGGCCGTAGACGGCGCGGTCGATCAGATTGCCGAGGGCGCCGCCGACGATCAGCGCAAAACCGGTGCGGGCAAGAATCTGGGACGGCGCGATCCGCGTCGCCAGGAACAGCACGAAGGCAACGACCGCGAGCGAGATGACGATCAGCCCGGTGTCGCCGAAGGACGAGAACATCGAGAAGGCGATGCCGGTATTGTAGGTGCGAAACAGCGCCAGGAAGGGCAGCAGATCAACCTTCTCCTGAAAAGGCAGATCGGCCTCGACCAGGTATTTTATCCACTGGTCGAGCGCGATGGCCGCGACGACGAGCAGTGCGTAGGGAGACCATGATCTCACGGGCAGGCAACCTTCATTGCTGGTCCAGGATTGGCTCGAGCTTCAGCGCGCCGCGCCGGATCTCGAACAGCATGATGCCGGTGGCGACGGCCAGATTGAGCGAATCGGCACGGCCCGCTTGCGGAATCCTGAGCAGCCTGTCGCAGCTCGCAGCCAGACTTTCGGGCAGCCCCTGCTGCTCGTTGCCCATCATCAGCAGCACGGGCCCGCGGGAAAAATCGACCGAGCGGTAGTCGACGGCGCCTTTCAGGTGGGTTCCGGCGACGAGGCCTGAGAAGCCGCCCCGCCAGGCAAGGAAAGCCTCGGTTGTCGCCTTGGCCACCGGCACGGCAAAGATCGAACCCATGGTGGCGCGCACCGTCTCCACGGAGAATGGATCAGTGGTATCGCCGACCAGGATGACGCCTTTGGCGCCGACGGCATCGATGGTGCGGATGACGGTGCCGAGATTGCCGGGATCGCGTACCCGGTCGAGAGCCACCCAGACATCGCCATTGTCGGCACGTACATCCTTCAAGGCGAGGAATTTCTGCGAAAAGACGCCTACCACCATTTGCGGATTGTCGCGGCGGGTGATGGCGACCAGCACCTTTTCCGACACTTCTAGCACCATGCCGCCTGCGGCAACCGTGCGTGCGGCAACCTTCTCCACCGCCGCGTTGCCGCGCCCGGCCTTGGCGAAAACCAATGTCCTGATCTGCCAGCCGAGATCGAGCGCATCGATGACCAGCTTCAGCCCCTCGGCCATGAAGGCGTTCTGCTGGTCGCGGAACTTCTTCTGAGCGAGCGCCTTGATGTCCTTGACCAGCGGATTGGCGAGGCTGGTGACCTCTTTCACCTGGCCAGGTGCGCCTGCATGCCGCTCGTTCATTCAGCCACCCAACGCGAAAACAATGAGGTCGAGAGCGCCCGGCCGGCGGACTTTTCACGGATGATCAGCTCACCCGATTCAATCTTGCCGCCCATGCCGGCAAACGTATCGCGCATCAAGGCGTGGATGGCGAAGAAGGAGGCGCGGATCGAATAGGCGGTCAGCACCACGGCAAGCGGCTTCGGCGTCAGGATCGCCCGGCAAAGGTCGGTCAAATCAGGCAGGTCCTCGAACAATTGCCAGACCTCGCCCTTGGGGCCACGGCCATAGGCCGGCGGGTCGAACAGGATGATGTCGTAGCGGCTGCCGCGGCGCTCCTCGCGCTCGGTGAATTTGACCGCGTCGTCGACGATCCAGCGGATCGGCTTGCTGCCGAGGCCGGCCATCTCCTGGTTTTCACGGGCCCAGCCAATTGCCTTCTTCGAGGCATCGACATGGGTGACCTCGGCGCCGGCGCGAGCCGCCACCAATGAGGCGAGACCGGTATAGCCGAACAGGTTCAGCACCTTGACCGGCCGCTTCGCCGCCGCGATCAGCCCGGCCATGTGATCCCAATGGGAGGCCTGCTCGGGAAAGACGCCGACATGACGAAACGAGGTGAAACGGCCGAGATAGTCGATGCCTTCATGCTTCATCGGCCAGGTCTCGCCGAGCGGCAGCTTGGGAAAACGCCAACGGCCGATACCCTCCTCGTCGGTGTCGCCGGTGAAGACGGCGTCGGCGCGCTCCCATTCCTTTGCCGGCAAGGCCTTTTGCCAGATCGCCTGGCCCTCGGGCCGCACGATACGGTAGGGGCCATATTGTTCGAGCTTTTGGCCGGTGCCGCTGTCGAGGAGCGCATAATCGGCATTGGGCGCCACTTCCAGGATCACGGGAAGATGTTCGGCGGGCAGAGCGCCTTCGCGGCGGGCCAGGATGCGCGGCGCCGAGTTCGGTTCGGAACGACTTTCCGTCTTCGCCTCATGGCGCTCGCGCGGTGGCGCTTCCGGTCTGGCGGGAGCCTGGCCGGGACGCGGACGTGACACGTCCGCCGCACCCTTCGCGGATGGATGTGGACGGTTGTCGCGGCGTTTGTCGCGAAAAGACTTCAAGCGGGGCAACTCCGAACGGGGTGGCCGCTTTTGACATAGGGCAACCGGCTTCGCAACCAAGTCCGACAGGTCGGCCTCTCCGGTTCAGGTTGGCCGCGATGGACCAATGTCAATGAAACAGGCAAATCTACCGGATGTCCCGCTCCGAACGCCTGCTCGACCTGATCCAGTGCCTGCGCCGGCATCGCCGGCCGGTGAGCGGGCAAGCGCTGGCCGATGAACTCGGGATTTCGATCCGCACGCTCTACCGCGATATCGCCACGCTGCAGGGCCAGGGCGCGCCGATCGAGGGCGAGGCGGGTGTCGGTTATGTGCTCAAGCCCGGCTTCATGCTGCCGCCGCTGATGTTCAGCGACGAGGAGATCGAAGCCATCGTGCTCGGCTCGCGCTGGGTCGCCAAGCAGCCGGACCAGCGTCTTTCGGCCGCCGCTGCCAACGCGTTGGCCAAGATCGCGGCTGTCCTGCCGGACGGTCTGCGCGAGGATCTCGACGCGAGCACACTGCTGGTCGGCCCTCCCGCCATGGCCATCGAGACCATCGACCTTGGCCTCGTACGGCAGGCCATCCGCAACGAGCGCAAGCTCGGCTTTCTTTACCGCGACGCGGGCGGCGCTGCGTCCGAGCGTGTCGTGTGGCCATTTGCGCTGGGCTTCTTCGACAAGGTGCGGGTGGTGGTGGCGTGGTGCGAGATGCGGCACGATTTCCGGCATTTTCGCACTGATCGCATCACCGAACTCCATGCAACAGATACGCGCTATCCCCATCGTCGCCAGGCGCTGCTCAAGGAATGGCGGGCAACGCTCGACACGCCGCGTGGTTCGTGACGGCTACTGCCAGAAACTGACAGTAGCGCATCCTATGTTCGCCAAGTCGAAACGCTGAACCTTGGAGAGCAGACATGACCACCCCGAATTTCGTCATCCTCTATGTCGACCAGCCGCAGCAGAGCGGCGCCTTCTACAGCGCGCTGCTCGGCCGTGAGCCGGTCGAAAGTTCGCCGACCTTCGTGCTGTTCGTGCTCGATGCCGGCTTCAAGTTCGGCCTGTGGTCGCGCCACACGGCGGAGCCGGCAGCCGCCACGTCAGGCGGTGGCGCCGAAATCGTGTTTGCGCTGGACACGCCCGATGCGGTCGATGCCGCCCATGCCGACTGGTCCGGGCGCGGGCTGACAATCCTGCAGACGCCGACCGACATGGATTTCGGCCGTACTTTTGTCGCGCTCGATCCCGACAATCATCACCTGCGCGTCTATTGGCTGTCCGACGGCGCACAAGCCGATGGTGACCAGAAATGAGCGCGTATTGGATCGCGGTGGCATCGGCCGAACATGTCCGGCGGGGTCGCGCAGCCGGCTTCATGCAGGTCAACCACGGCAAGGCGGCACCGCTGCGTCGCGTCAAGCCAGGCGATGGCATCGTCTACTATTCGCCGACCACTGTTTTGGGCGAGAAAGATGGCCTGCAGGCCTTCACCGCGATCGGCACGGTGCGGGAAGGCGGGCCCTATCAGGGCGATATGGGCGCCGGCTTCACGCCGTTCCGCCGCGATGTTGCGTGGGCTAAGGCCGAGGAAGCGCCGATCAAGCCGCTGCTCGACAAGCTCGAATTCACCGTCGGCAAGTCGAACTGGGGTTATCAGCTTCGCTTTGGCCTTTTCGAAATCGAGGATCACGATTTTCGTGTGGTCGCCGAGGCGATGGGCGCCGAAATGGGTGCAACGGCAAACTAGGCCGTGAGCGCCTTGTAGACGGCAATGCCGGCGGCAAGATCCTCGAGCGCCGCGCCGACCGACTTGAACAGCGTGATCTCACCGGCGCTCTCGCGACCCTTCTTCTGGCCGCGCGCCAATTCGTGCAGATCGGCGACAATGGTTTCCGGCTTCAGCACGCCGGAGGCCAGCGGCTGGACGATGTCGCCGGCTTCCTTGGTGGCGCCGGCGCGGGTGTCGACATAGACGCGGGCAAGCCTGATCGCGTCGTCATCGCTCTCGCGCATCGTCGGCGTAAAGCCTCCGACCAGGTCGACATGGGTTCCCGGCTGCAACAGCGCACCCTTGATCAACGGCGTCGTCGTGATCGTCGCCGAGGAGACGATGTCGGCCCGCCCAAGCTCGGCATCGAGATCGCTCGCCGCGCTGGCTGCAAAACCCTCGGCGCGCAGGTCGGCGGCGACTTTCTCGGCATTGGCCGGGGTGCGGTTCCAGATGCGGATGGTCTTGATCGGCCGCACGGCGGAGTGCGCCTTGGCGAGGAAGGGCGACAGCGCGCCGGCGCCGACCACCAGCAGCCGCGAGGCATCGTCGCGGGCGAGATAGGAGGCCGCGAGTGCCGAAGCGCAGGCGGTGCGCCACTGTGTCAGCCGCTGGCCGTCGATCAAGGCTTCAGGTTCGCCGGTGGCGCCATTGAGCAGGAGATAGAGCCCCATCACCGCCGGCTTGCCGATGGCATTGTTGTCGGGGGACACGGTGACGATCTTGACGCCGACGTGACCGCCGGCCGATGTGCCCGCCGCGTTGAGATCGGTCCAGGCCGGCATCAAAAGCAGTGTGGAGGCGGCACCATCGGGCCGCTCGATCGTATGATGATGCCTGACCGGCTGCACCGCACCGTCGCGAAACGCCATGCGCAGCGTCTCGACCAGCCCGGCAAAGCTCAGGGCATGGTCAACCTCTGCGGCCGAAATGGTCAGCATGCAAAACTCCGTGGGGACAAAACCGCCAACAGGCGGTTCAAGCGGTCGGCTTCGGCAATGCGGACCCGTGGGCTGACCCGTGGGCGGAGCCTGGGGCCGTTCCCGGAGCCTGGCTTTGTGATACCGCCGGCGCACGGCTGACCGCCTGGCGCAGGTTCTCGGCCTCGACGCCGCGCTGGCGCGCCAGCTTGCGATAGCGGCCCTGCTTGACCCAGGTTGCCAGGCTGCCGACGATCATGCCGATGGCGAGTGCCAGGAACAGGAAGATGAACAGCGGCAAAGTCAGGGTCAGCTTCGGATTGCCGGGGTTGAACGGATCCAGCGTGAAGGCGACCAGTTCGCGGTTGGCAACGGCGAGTGCGATCAGGATGATCGCCAGGGGCACGAAGATCACGATGAGCATGAAGCGATTGAACATGATGTTTTCCGTCGGAAGCTGGCCTGTCCGAGAGGCCGTCTGGCGCTGACGCGCGCGCCTACTTGCCGCCGTTCAGCCTTTCACGCAGTTCCTTGCCAGTCTTGAAGAACGGCACCCATTTCTCCTCGACCTCGACGGATTCGCCGGTGCGCGGGTTGCGGCCGGTGCGGGCGGGACGGTTTTTCACCGAAAAAGCGCCGAAGCCGCGCAGTTCGACCCGGTTGCCTTCGGCAAGGGCGTCGGTGATTTCATCGAAAATCGCGCCGACGATGTTTTCGACGTCGCGCAGGAAAAGATGCGGATTGCGCGTGGCAATAATCTGCACAAGTTCGGACTTGATCATGAGACGGATCCCCGTGAAAGCAGTGCGGTCAAAATTATGAGGATGATTTTATTTGCTTTTTTCACTTGCCCCAAACGCATCTCAAGGGTGCCAGACGGAAACGAGACCGTCAAGAAACAAGCGGTCGGCTCCGAGTTCATGGATGACGTCGCCGCTGTAGGCGGGCAGGCCGAGCGCACTGCCGATGGTTTGCGCCATCGCTTTCGAGAACAGGAAGCTGCCGCGCCGTTCGGTATCCTTCCACTCGACGACCTTGAGCTTGGCATCGACGCCCTTGGTGGCCAGCCAGTCGACCGCTACGGCCTCGCCGCCGACGGCGTCGATCAGCCCGTTGGCAACGCCTTGGCGCCCGGTGAATATCGAGCCGTCGGCAAGCGCCAGCGCTTGTTCGTGGGTCATCTTGCGGCGTTCGGCAACGATGTCGACGAACCAGTTGTAACTGTCGAGGATGAGTTTGCGAACCATGGCGCGCTCGTCGTCATTGGTCGGCTTGAAGGGAGAGGGCGCGGCTTTCAGCGGCGAGGATTTCACCTCCTCCAGCTTGACGCCGAGCTTGTCCATCAGGCCGCTGACGTCGGGATACTGGATCAGCACGCCGATCGAGCCGACGATCGAGGTCTTGCGGGCAACGATGTGATCGGCGGCACTGGCGATCATATAGCCCGCCGATGCGGCGAGCGTGCCGACTTCCGCCACCACCGGCTTGTCGGCGGCCAGCTTGCGCACTTCTTCATAGATCGATTCACCGCCAACGGTGGTGCCGCCAGGCGAATCGATCGACAGGATCACCCCTTTCACCTTCGATGAAAGACGGACGGTTTCCAGGCGCTTGATCAGTTCCTCGTCCTCGGTGATCGTGCCTTCGATCTTGACCTTGGCAATATGGTCGACCGTCGAGCCGCCGAAATCGTCGCCATAGAACCAGGTTGAAAGCGCAATCACCCCAAGGGCTACGATGCCTATGGCGACAACGCGCCAGAATGTCAGCTTGCGCCGCAAACGGCGGCGGTCGATCAGGTCGTCGGCTCTCAGTGCCATGGTCAGCCTTTCAGTCGGCGGAAGGGGACGCTTTTAGACCATGATCCTCTCATCGGGAAGCAGTTCTCTTTCCGGCAGTGTCTCAGTCTGAAGTTTGCGCAAACGGCTAATCCTTTGGCCGAGTTGCGCAAACGCCCTATATACCGGCAAAAGGCATAGGAGATTTCATGATCGCCAAACACACAACCGCCGAAGATATGGCTCGAACTGTAGGCGTCGACCCGAACACATTCCGCCAAGCGTTGCGTAATGTGAAGCACCCTCGGAAACGCAACACTGATTGGGAAGTGAAAATTGGCAGCCCATCGTATTCGGGAATGCGCACCGTTCTTGTTGGTCTCATACAGAGGAAGGCGGCCTGACGCCGACCGGATCTAAGCCAAAAGCGTCCCGCCGACGTGATCGGCAACGCCGCATACACGATCGGCCAGGCTGGCCAGGCGGGGCATCCGACATCTCCCCTCACGTTTTTGGGCAATCACCGCGAGGTCGGGCGGCGAGACAGGCGCTGATAAATTTTACGCCGCGTGTCTGTTTCTGCTATGGAGAACACGCAGTTGTGCTGACTTCGTTTTCGTCTGTACAAAGGCGGCTGTCACACTTTTGCAGTTTTCGTGGGCTTGTGCTTGCTTGAAAGCGCCGGCATCCCACCTATAGGCGGTGCTCAAGGGCGGGCAGGGTTAGAAGAAAGCAGTGAATGTTAGCGCGACCTATTGAACCAACCAACGCCGAGGCGGTGTTGGCTTCCCCGGCGGACGGCCGGACGCGCGGCGATGCTTTCGACCGTGCACAGCGTCATTCGCGCCGCGTGCGCGTTCTCAAATTTGCCGTGCCAGTGGCCGCGGCACTGATAGCGGTCGCTTTCCCGATCTATTCCTATCTCGCCGCACCCGTCGCCGTGAAGGTTCAGGCGGAAGGCACTGCCTTTTCCAACGGCAAGCTGGTGATGGCCAATCCCAAGCTCAACGGTTTCACCAAGCAGAAGCAGCCTTATTCGATGACGGCGCTGCGTGCCATTCAGGATGTCAGCACGCAAGGTATCATCGAGCTGGAAGGCATCGACGCCAAGGTGCCGATCGCGCCCGACAATGTGGCGGCGGTCAAGGCCTCGCACGGCACCTACGATCGCGACGGCAATACGATGAACCTGACCAGCGACGTGACGATCACCACGACCGACGGCATGCAGGCCAAGTTCAAATCGGTCTTCCTCGACATGGGCAAAGGCACTATGAAGACGGGAGATCCCGTCGATGTCAGCCGTGGCGGGTCGCGGATCACGGCGGATACGATGTCGGTCCAGGACAATGGCAAGGTTCTGGTTTTCGAGAACAAAGTGCGCGTCAACATCGATTCCGCCGCCTTGAAGGCGGCACAGGGAAACAGCGGAGAAACCAATGCGGCTCAGTAGTTCGACGCGGCTCGCGGCTGCAACTTCAGCGTTGCTGCTGCTCGGACTCGTGCCGTCATGGGCGCAGACGACCAGTCAATCAGGCCTCAAACTGTCCGGCGACAAGCCGATCCAGATCGAGAGCGACAAGCTGGAAGTCCGCCAGGCCGACAGTGTCGCCATCTTCACGGGCAATGTCAGCGTCGTCCAGGGGCCGACATTGATGAAGGCCGGCAAGATGACGGTCTACTACGTCAAGGACCCCAACGCCGCTGCCAAGGGCACGGAGGCCGCGGGTGCGGCGATGACGGGCTCGGCCAACATCGATCACCTGGAGATCTCCGACAAGGTTTACATCAAGTCGGATGCGCAGGTCGCGACCGGCGATCAAGGCAGCTTCGATATGAAGAGCCAGGTGCTGGTGCTTTCGGGCAAAAAGGTCGTTCTGTCGCAAAACGACAATGTTCTGGTAGGCTGCAAGCTTACCGTGCAGATGAAAAGCGGACTGGCTCAGGTGGATCCATGTGCTGGGCAACGCGTCCAGATGTCGATCACGCCGCCGCCGAAATCGGGAGCGACGAACCCCTGATGGCCAGCCTGTCGTCGTTGACGGCGCGTCTTCCGGGACGGGCCGCCGGCAAGCTTTCGGCGCCGGCCACGGTGACCGTCGATGCGGGAAAGTTCAAGGGAACCCTGATCGCCAAGGGGCTGACCAAGAGCTACAAGGGCCGCAAGGTCGTCAGCGGCGTCACCATCGGCGTGCGCGCCGGCGAGGCCGTTGGACTGCTTGGCCCCAACGGCGCCGGCAAGACGACCTGTTTCTACATGGTTACCGGCCTCGTGCCGGTGGATGAAGGCACGATCGAGATCGACGGCTTCGACGTCACGTCGATGCCGATGTACCGTCGCGCACGCCTCGGCATCGGCTATCTGCCGCAGGAAGCATCGATTTTCCGTGGGCTCAATGTCGAGCAGAATATCCGCGCCGTGCTGGAAGTGGTCGAAAAGGACCGCAAGGTGCGCGAGCGCAATCTCGACGAACTGCTCGAGGAATTTCACATCAGCCATCTGCGCAAGGCGCCATCAATGTCGCTTTCGGGCGGCGAGAGGCGACGCCTGGAAATCGCGCGAGCGCTGGCGACGCGTCCGGCCTACATGCTGCTCGACGAGCCTTTCGCCGGCATCGATCCGATCGCTGTCGCCGATATCCAGCAACTGGTGCGCCACCTGACAGCGCGCGGCATCGGCGTCCTCATCACAGATCATAATGTGCGCGAAACGCTCGGCCTGATCGACCGCGCCTACATCATCCATGCCGGCCAGGTGCTGACCCATGGAAGGGCCGACGAGGTGGTGGCAAACCCGGATGTGCGGCGACTTTACCTCGGCGAGGGTTTTACGCTCTGAACGGTTCGTCGTTTCACGGAAAACGCCAATCCGCTCCGTCTTTTCGTTTTGACGCAATTCCCAAGGGAAAGCGCTATGCGCTTTTCCGGGAAAACCGTTTCACACTTTTCCTGGAATTGCTCTGAGCGTGAAATTTGTTTCCTGACACGATTTTTGCGGTTCGCGCGGCGCTTTTTTCTCGATTTTGCTCCGGGATAACGCTCCGGTAAGCGCGTTTTGCTACCAATTGCCTTGACAAGCAAAAGCCGGGCCAGTTTTTATGGCCGGCTGCAAAATTCTTGCCCGGAAGTCGGGATGCGTAGACGAGGCGTGTGAAACCGAACCATGGCGTTGGCGGCCAAACTACAGCTACGACAATCGCAGTCGCTGGTGATGACGCCGCAGCTGATGCAGTCGATTCGGCTGCTGCAGTTCACCCATGTCGAGCTTGAGCATTTCATCGACGAGGAAATCGAGCGCAACCCGCTGCTGGAACGCGCCGAGCCGCAGGACGATGCCGCCAGCGACCAGGCGCAGAAGGTCGAGGCGGAGCCGCAAGCCACCGCCGAAGGCGACTGGTTCGAAAACGAGACGCAGTGGAGCGCCGAGGCGATCTCGGACAAGCTCGACACGTCGCTGGAAAACCTGTTTCCCGACGACCCGGGCACCAGCGAGCGGCTCGGTCCCGACCTGACGGCACAATGGAAGTCGGCTTCGGGCAATGGCGCGGGTTCCTCATCCGAGTGGTTTGATGCGGGCGATATGGCGACTGCTGCGATCACGCTGCGCGACCATGTCGGTGAACAGGTGGCGCTAGCCTTCGCCGATCCGGCTGCACGGCTGATCGCCGCCGAACTCGCCGACGGCCTTGACGAGACCGGCTATCTGCGTGCCGACCTGGCCGAGATCGCCGCTCGTCTCGGTGCGGATGCCGCTGCCGTGGCGAAGGTGCTGGCGGTGTGTCAGACCTTCGAGCCGGCCGGCCTGTTTGCCCGCGACCTAGCCGAATGCCTGTCGCTGCAACTTGCGGTGCGCAACCGGCTCGATCCGGCGATGAAGACGCTGGTCACCAATCTCGAACTCCTGGCACGACGTGACTTTCATGCATTGAAACGGATCTGCGGTGTCGACGAGGAGGATCTGCTCGACATGCTGGCGGAGATCCGGGCGCTCGATCCCCGGCCGGGCATGGCGTTTTCGGGCGGCGCCAGCGACGCGATCGTCGCCGATGTCGAGGTGCGCGCGGCCAATGACGGCAGCTGGACCGTCGAACTCAACGCCGAAACGCTGCCACGCGTACTGGTCGACCATGTCTATTTCGCCCAGGTCTCGCCGCAGGCCAAGAACCAGGCGGAAAAGGATTTTCTGGCCGAATGCCTGCAGAACGCCAACTGGCTGACGCGCAGCCTCGACCAGCGGGCAAAGACCATCCTCAAGGTCGCCTCGGAAATCGTTCGCCAGCAGGATGCCTTCCTCGTCCATGGCGTGCGGCAGCTGAAGCCGCTCAATCTGCGCACGGTGGCCGACGCCATCGGCATGCACGAATCGACGGTCAGCCGGGTCACAGCCAACAAATACATGCTGACGCCGCGCGGCGTGTTCGAGCTCCGGTATTTCTTCACCGCCTCGATCGCCGCCTCGGGCGGCGGCGATGCGCATTCCTCGGAAGCCGTGCGTGACCGCATCAAGCAGTTGATCGACGAGGAAAAACCCGTCGACGTGCTTTCCGACGACGCAATCGTCGACATGTTGCGTGAAAGTGGCGTCGACATTGCAAGGCGTACGGTCGCCAAGTACCGGGAAGGCATGAATATCCCCTCTTCGGTGCAGCGCCGACGCGAGAAACGGGCGATGGCCAGCGCCGGGCGCTGAGCGGGTCGATTTTCCACAGGCCGGCACTTCATTGACAAGCCGCGGTGAAGTGGCTAGAAGCCCGCCCGCATGAGACGGGCTAGATGCCCGCATGCGGATGGTCCGTCACGACGTTGGCCTCGGGACGGTCAAAGGGCGGCTTGTGATCAACCGGAAAGTTTGGATTTAAAATCGGCGCAAGTGACGCCGCAAAGCTTGTGCGCACGGATCACGAGTATAAACTCGGGCCAGTTTGAAGCCTGAGCAAGGAAGGTCAGTTTTCAGATGAATCTGCGCATATCGGGAAAACACATGGACATCGGCGATGCGTTTCGGACACGCATCAATGATCGCGTCGGCGAAGCGATCGGCAAATATTTCGATCGCGGCTTTGCCGGACATGTCACGGTCATCAAATCGGGCTCGCGCTATTCGGCGGACTGCATGATCCGGCTGGATTCCGGCGCTTCGCTGCAGGCCACCGGCGATGCCCAGGATCCGACGCTTGCCTTCGAGGCGGCGGCGGACCGTCTGGAAACCCGCCTGAGGCGCTACAAGCGCAGGCTGAAATCGCACAATTCGGGCGCCGCCAACGGCCAGCCGACCGACATAGCCTACACGGTGATGGCGCCGCTTGCCGATGACGACGAGGACATTCCGGAGAATTTCGCGCCCGCCATCGTCGCCGAATCAACCATGACGCTGAAGACCATGTCGGTGGCGTCGGCGGTCATCGAGCTCGACACCAAGGACAGCCCGGTCTTTGTCTTCCGCAATGCGGGAACCGACCATCTCAACATCGTCTATCGCCGACCCGATGGAAATATCGGCTGGATCGACCCGTCGACGACCAAGGTCGCGCAAGCGTGACGACAAAGGTCGCACGGTGACGACAAAGGTCGCACGGCAATAAGAGCCGGCCACACGAGGGGTGGGGACTGGTGACGGCAGGCGAACAAGGGATTTTCAAGCATGGATCTGAGCGATCTTATCAACGTTCCGGCGATATTGCCGGCGTTGAAGGCGAACTCCAAGAAGCAGCTGCTGCAATTGCTGTCCGAACGGGCAGCGGCGATTTCCGGTATTCCGGAGCGGGAGGTGTTCGACACCATCCTGCAGCGTGAGCGGCTGGGTTCGACCGGCGTCGGCAACGGCATCGCCATTCCGCACGGCAAGCTGGCTGGCGTGAAGCGCATCGCAGGTGTTTTCGCCCGGCTGGAGACGCCTGTCGATTTCGAATCGCTGGATGATCAGCCCGTCGATCTCGTGTTTCTGCTATTGGCGCCGGAAGGGGCGGGCGCCGACCACCTCAAGGCACTGTCGCGCATCGCGCGGGTGCTGCGCGATGCCGACACGGTAGCCAAGATCAGGGGTACGCGCGACGCCGCCGCTATCCACGCGCTTTTGTCGGACACCCAGGCTTCGCACGCAGCCTGAATTTCGAGAATGATATCGCCACAGGGCCGCCATGGGCGGCCCTTTTCCGTTTCAGTCGGAATCGCTGTCAGTGAATGGCGACGGTGGTCAGGTCGTTTTCCATGGCGCCGGCCAGAGCGCGGTCACGCGCATCGGAAAGCAGGATCGGCTGACCATTGGCGGCAAACAAGGCCCACAGTTCCATGCCGGGGGCGATTTCGCCGAGATTGGGGAAACGGCCGAGCAATTCGTCGCTCGAGACCTTTCTGAGATAAGCGACCGAGCCTTCGCCGAGATGAGCGAATTCGCCATTGGTCATGGTGATGTTTTCAGTTCTGGTCATTTCAAAGCCTCCTTGGCGCGAGGACGCCGCTCAAGGCCATCCCGCATGAGAGCCATTCAATTTGCTGCATCGTGCTTTCGAAAAATCGGTGCCGATTTTCCGGCCGATGCAGTGGTAAAGATCAGTCTTTCACCGATATGTTTATTTTCCGTACCAGCCGTTCGGACTCCGGCCGATCGAGGTCGATCGACAAAAGACCGTTCTTCAACTCCGCCGCGATCACCCGCATGCCGTCGGCCAGCACGAAACAGCGCTGGAACTGGCGCGCGGCGATGCCGCGATGAAGAAATTCGCGCTCGGTGTCGTCGGTCTGACGGCCGCGCACGACCAGCTGGTTTTCCTCCGTGGTGACATCGAGATCGCTTTCGGCGAAACCGGCGACCGCCAATGTAATGCGCAACCTTTCGGTCTTGCCGTCGGCGCCGCTGAGGCGTTCGATGTTGTAGGGAGGGTAGCTGTCGCCGGATTTCGCCAAGCGTTCCAGGGTCTTTTCCATGGCGTCGAAGCCAAGCAGAAGCGGGCTGGAAAAAGGCGTCATTCGGCTCATGTTACACTGTCCTCTCAAGAGCGACATAAAGTGGAAAAACCCAGATGGCATTTTTCCCGATGGCCTTGATATGGTCCGCCCCGCGACCAAGTTCAAGCCGTCAACAGACCCGCCCAAAAAGACCAGGCCGTGGACTCACAGGAATGATCGGCATGGCGCTTGAAACGGCGAGCAGATGCAAGGAGAAGCGCGCAGGTCGGGGATCGTCTTCCCCGGTCGAGCGGTTCGGCATGGCAGCTCGCGGCCGCTTCGGCGTCATTTGGATGTTTCGATCGGATCGGTTCAAGCCCACGACCTCGCCAAACAAGGAATTGAAATGCCCCAGTCACGCAAGATCATCATCGACACGGATCCCGGCCAGGATGATGCCGTCGCCATATTGCTGGCGCTCGGCAGCTCCGAACTGGAGATCGTCGGCATATCAGCCGTTGCCGGAAACGTGCCGCTGAAGCTTACCGAAAAGAATGCCCGCAAGATCTGCGAGTTGGCCGGCCGCCCGGACATCAAGGTCTATGCCGGCGCCATCCGGCCCCTGATGCGCGAACTGGTCACCGCTGAGGAAGTGCATGGCAAGACCGGCCTCAACGGACCGCAATTGGCCGAACCGACGATGAAGCTGCAGGACCAGTACGCGGTCGATTTCATCGTCCAGACGCTGATGAGCGAAGAAAGCGGCACGATCACGCTGTGCGCGCTCGGCCCGCTCACCAACATTGCGCTGGCGCTGATCCGCGAGCCGCGCATCGCACCACGCATCAAGGAAATCGTGCTGATGGGCGGCGGCTTCTTCGAAGGCGGCAACGTCACCCCGACCGCCGAATTTAACATCTATGTCGATCCGCAGGCCGCCGATGTCGTGCTCAAATCCGGCATCCCGATCGTGATGATGCCCCTCGATGTCACCCATAAGGCGCTGACCACTGCCAAGCGCACGCAAACCTTCCGCGCGCTCGGCACCAAGGTCGGCACCGCCACCGCCGAGATGCTGGAGTTCTTCGAGCGCTTCGACGAGGAGAAATATGGCACCGACGGCGGCCCGCTGCACGACCCTTGCGTCATCGCCTATCTGTTGAAGCCGGACCTGTTCAAGGGCCGCAACTGCAACGTCAGCGTGGAAACCGCCTCGGAACTGACCATGGGGATGACCGTGATCGACTGGTGGGGCGTCACCAAACGGCCGAAGAACGCCATGGTGATGCGCGACATCGACCATGACGGCTTTTTCGCGTTGCTGGTGGAGAGGCTGGGGCGGCTTAACTGATCGTCAGAACAGGCTGAACTTGTGAGCACGCGTCTTCACCGATTGAGAAACCGATAGGTGTCTCCGCCGCGCTTATGATGTTGCCGCTCGATGGGGATGGCCGAACCGACGAGGTGCGGCATCCCCACTTCGTTGTCGATGGATGTCACCGCGTTGTTGCCATCAAGGCGGACGTCGTATGTGTAATACAGCCCACGCCCGGCAGCCATCTTCGGGTTGATGGGCATTAACCTGACATACTCGACGGTGCCCATCACATGCTGAGTTGCCACCACCGGATTGTCCTGATTCATCGCAATTGGGATCAACGCCGCCAGAGGCAGTGTGCAGAAGAAAGTGACACCGATAACCGCGTCGCGGTATTCTGCCTGAAACAGAAGCAGGCGGTTTTGAGAGAAAATGCTGTCGCCATCGTTCAATTCACGAATCGGTAGAAGACGAAGCCATTGTCGCGCGTGACGCGCTCAATGCTTGTGCGCGAGCCGATCAGATGCGGGCGATCGTCATCGATAAGGACAGACGAACCGTTCTCGATAGAGACCAGGTATATGCCGCGGCCATGGTCCAACTGGACACTTTCGACGTTTGCGTCGAATGTGTCGACCGATCCGATCGGGCTGACGTCATTGGCCCATCTGTTAAGGGTCGAGGGAACCATCACCGCAAACACGGCAACGATCAAGATCACGCCGGGTGCGTTCCTTTTCAAATCCGTGACATCGATATGAATCCCCAGTGCGGATTCATGTGGTAGCGTGGAGGGTGACTTTCAATCGGCCCTCATGTCCCCGGCTCATACAGCGGTCGGGGCCGGCTGTTCGTGGACATTACTTCGCCTTTGAAAACGCCAACCACAGGCCGCCGCCGACCATGAAGCTGCCGCTGATCCTCGACAAAAGCTTGATGCGGCTGGCCGACAGCAGGCGCCCGGCGCGGCCGGCGGCCAGTGCATAGGTCGAATCCGACATGGCGGCGAAGATCATGGCGGTGAGGCCCATGACGGCGATCTGCAGCGAGTAGTTGCCTTGCGGCGAAATGAACTGCGGAAAGAAGGCGCCGAAGAAAATCAGCGTCTTGGGATTGCTGAGCGCCACCAGCAGGCCCTGCAGGAAGAAGCCGCCGCGTGGCTTTCTCGCAGTTCCATCGGCATTCAGCGTGCCTTTGGAACGGAACATCTGCACACCCATCCAGATCAGATAGGCGGCGCCGATCAGCCTGACCCACTCGAACCAGTGGCCCATGCCTGCGATCAGTGTGTTGAGGCCGATGCCGACGATGGCGATCATCACGGCAAGCCCGGCCTGCGTGCCGGCGACATTGGCGAGGCCGGCGCGCGAGCCATGGCGAATGCTGTTGGCGATGATCAGCGTGACCGTCGGACCGGGCACCAGGATGATAACGATGCAAGCGAGGACATAGGCAGCGTAGAGTTCGAGCGACATGATTTTTCCCCAGGAATACCGCCGAGGCGGCGCGGTTGAGGGTAATCAATGCATAGCGGCGCAGCCGGTGCAAGCCGTTACCTAGCGCCCTGCGACACGCCAGTCCGCCCGGTTCAGGCGCCGGCCTGCCAGGGCAGTGTAGCCTCATAGGCCGACGCCGCCTTGAGTACGGCGAGGTCATCGCGTGGCCGGCCGATCAGCTGCATGCCCATCGGCCTACCCTTGTCGTCGAAGCCGACCGGCACGTTGACCGCCGGGCAGCCGCCTAGGGTCGCGAAGGCGGAAACCTGCATCCAGCGGTGGTAGCTGTCCATTGCGCGTCCGGCGACCTCACGGGGCCAATGTGTGCCCATGTCGAAGGGGAAGACCTGCGCCGTCGGCAGCGCAATCAGGTCATAGCGGTCGAAGATCGACAGCAGCATGCGATGCCAGGATGTACGGGTCACGGAGGCGGCGCGGATCTGCGGCGCCGTCAGCCGCATTGCGTTCTCCACTTCCCAGATGGCTTCCGGCTTGAGCAGGCCGCGCTTCGCGGGATCGTCATAGTGGGTTTTGAGCGCACAGCCGCTGCTGGCCTGGCGCAGCGTCACGAAGGCCTGCCACAGCGCTTCGAAATCGAAATCCGGCAGCAGGGGTTCGGTCGTGAAGGACGCTTCCGCAAAGCGGCCAAGTGCCGCCTCGCACAGGCCGAGAATGCCTGTTTCAACCGGCAGATGACCGCGGAGGTCACCGAGCCAGGCGATGCGGCCACCAGTTGCCGGTATTCCAAGCCCTTCGAGGAACGAGCCGGGTTTCTCGTAGGACAATGGCGCGTGCGGATGATAACCGGCCTGCACATCGAGCAGCAGTGCCATGTCACGGACGTTGCGGCCCATCGGCCCGTCGACGCCCATCTGCGCATGGAAGACTTCGAAATCGGGTCCGCCGGGAACAAGTCCTTGCGACGGGCGGAAGCCAAAAACATTGTTCCAGGCGGCCGGGTTGCGCAGCGAGCCGCCGAAGTCGCTGCCATCGGCGACGGGCACCATGTCGAGCGCCAGGGCCACCGCCGCGCCACCGCTCGAGCCCCCGGCGGTCAGGGCCGGATCGAAGGCGTTCAGCGTCGGCCCGAACACGGCATTGTAGGTGTTAGAGCCAAGCCCGAATTCGGGGACGTTGGTCTTTCCGATGATGATGGCGCCGGCATTGCGGATACGCTCGACGAAGAAATCGTCTTCCTGCGGCACGAAATCGGCGAAGATCGGCGAGCCGAAGGAGGTCCTGAGGCCCGTGGTCGAGGCGAGATCCTTGATGGCCATCGGCAGGCCGAAGAGCGGACCCGCGGCTTCGGCTCGCGTTGGGCTGGCATCGGCCGCATCGGCTTCGCGCAGGATATGGGCGCGATCGCGCAAGGAGACGATGGCGTTGACCAGCGGATTGACCGCCTCGATGCGATCGAGGAATGCCGCCACCACCTCGCGCACGGAAAGCTCTCTCTCCCGGATCGCGCCGGCGAGCTCGACCGCGGACAGGCGGCAGATGTCGCCTGCCGGCGGCACGGCATGTTTCGTTTGAGGGCGCAGCATTTTAACGGGTTTCCTGCAGCGCCTGATCGACGTCTCTGGCGAGCGGGATCGCCGGTTGGGCGCCAGGCTTCAGGCAGGCCAGCGAACCGGCCGCGCCGGCACGCGCCAGCGCCTGTTCGAGCGTGAGGCCCGACGACAGGCTGGCGGCGAAATAGCCGCAGAACGTATCGCCGGCCCCGACCGTGTCGACAGGGGTGATCTTGCGTGCCGGAACGGTGAGGAAATCACTCGGTGTCGCCGCCATCACGCCGTCGCCGCCGAGCGTGACGACGACGGTGCGGCCGGTCTTTCCGGCAAAGTCGCGCATGCGGGCCGCCCGGTCGCGGCCTTGCAGCGACAGCGCTTCGCCATAGAGGTCGAACTCGGTTTCGTTGGCGACGACATAGTCGGCCTTGTCGAGAAAGCCGGCTGCCTGCCCCTGGAAAGGGGCGGTGTTGAGCACGGTGATGGCGCCGGCCGCCCTTGCCTGGTCGAGGGCGGCATCGACGGTGCCCAGCGGAATCTCATTTTGCAGCAGCACGACGTCGCCTTTTTTCAGAAAGGCCTTGGAGAGATCGCCGGGCACTACGGAAGCGTTGGCGCCCGGCACCACGGCGATGATGTTCTCGCCGTCGTCGGCGACCATGATCAGTGCCGTGCCGGTCGAGGCGTGAGTCTCGGCAACGCCGGACAGGTCGACCTTGCCGTCGCGCAGCAATGCCAGCGCCTCGGCGGCGAAGCTGTCCCTGCCGACGGCGCCGACCATGCGCACCGAGGCGCCGGCGCGTGCGGCGGCCAGCGCCTGGTTGGCGCCCTTGCCCCCAGGTGCGGTGGTGAAGGCCGAGCCGCCTACCGTCTCGCCGGGGCTAGGCAAGCGGTCGACCTTGGCAATAAGGTCGAGGTTGATCGAACCGATGACGATAATCAAGCAAGGCCTCCTGGCAACGCAAATTCAAATGTCGGAGCATCCTTGTGCGTCCAAGCGAACCCAGGTCGTTCCGATTGCGCGGAAGCTAACCTGTAAGGCCGCGGCTTGCCAGACCACGCGCATGGTCCAGCCCGATTTGGGTGTCGTGGCCTTATTCGCAGCGCACGGTGACCGTGCCCTGATAGTTGCCGGCGGGAAAGATACCGCTCGACCTGGTGGCGGTGAGGTCGACCTGCATCGTGTGGGTGCCGTTGGCAACCCTCTGCGGCACACTTCCGTTGACATCGGCCCCCGAGCCATCGAGGCGGAAGACCGAAGCGAAGGTCACGTTGGTGCCGCCGCCGCTCGGCGCGGACGAGAATGCGGCAGGCGCCGGCGCCGAAACCGAATAGCAGTCAAGCAGGTTAAGTATCGAGCACAACAGGGAGCTTGCCACCACGGCGGCGCTGGCGCTCGATCCGCCTGCCTGTTTGGAGCCCAGTATGCTGATGGCGGGATTGGCCTTCATCGTTCCGGACGCCCCGACCATGATGGTGCAGGTGCCGATGATCGCCGCCTGCACTGGAAGGCAGGAGCCGGCAAGTGCTGCCATCGCAAGCAGCGCGCGACTACTGCTTCTTCTTTTTCTTGCCATCACCACTTCCGGTCCTGATGCTCCAGCCTTCGTTGGCCCACCCCGGTGATGCGGCCGTGGGGGCGCTGGCGGCCACGCTCGCCGTCTGGCCGTCGGCGCCGAGGCCCATTTTGAGGAGCTTCAGCTCCAGCTGCAGGCGCTCGACCTCAAGTTCATAGAGACGGCTGCAATCGACGCGCTTCGGCGTACGCCCGATCGGGATCACCACGCGGCCGTAAGTGGCGACATCATTGTTGGACTGGCTGTTGCCTCTGATGACGCCGAGATCGACATAGGCGCCGGAGCCTGAGACGGCGGACCGGCAAGTGGTGCCGTCCGCGGCATGGACCTCGTCCTGGCCCTGAGGCAAGGTGACGCCGGGCAGGTTGAAGCCGCTCTCGTTCTGATTGAGGTTGTAGACATCCTCGGCCAGTACCGGCGAGATAGCCGCCGACGCAGCCGCGAGCGCGAATGTCAGGATTTGCGGCGCCCAAAAAACTTTCCGCATATCTGTGCCCTTATCTGCGTCTGTTGATTGGGAAAGGGGATGCTTTCGGTACAGATACGCACTTTACGCTCGGTGGCGCCGTCAAAAGGCACAACCACGAGGACAGACCGGGAGGCCTGGGAAGCCAGCTGGAAGACATCTGGAGAGATTCTGGCATCTACCGGCTGAAAATCCTGATCGTAGACATGGATTTCGACCCGGATCTTCCGGTTGTAGGGATTGGCGGGGAAGACGCGAACCGCGAAGACGTCGGTGAAGCTGTTGATCTCGCCACGCATCGGCGACATCGACTGGGCCTTGGCGGCAATGGGCGCCAATCCGACGGCCAGTGCCGTCGCCAGGATTCGAGCATGTTTCACGACCCCCTCCTTCGCTCGCGTCATTCGCAGCGCAGCGTTACCGTTGCCTGATAATTGCCGTTGGCGAAGCGATTGCTGCCGCCTTTGGTTCCGGCGAGGTGAACCGAGACGAGATCGGCGCCGGGTGTGGTGATGCTGGTTGCCGAGCCGGTCTCGACGATGGAATGCGCGCCGGCGGCGGAGTAGGTGGGCGTCCAGGTCGTCGACGTGCTGTCTGCCGATGGCACCGTCATGGTGGTGACCGGGTCGACACTCAGCGACACACCTCCGGTCGTCGTCAGCGTCACGGTTCCAGCCGAGCCGCCGCTGTTGTGCGAACTGAGGGACTGGAGATCGGGGCTGGCCGTCATCGTGCCGTTGGTGGCAACGACAAGTGTGCAGGTGGGCGCGATCGTACCATTGAATATGACATTCTGCGTCGTGGCCAGCGCGGCCTCGTCGATGCTGGCAACCAGCAGAGCTGCGCCGCAGACGGCGCGAAACAACGTCATCGGGACCTCCTATCAAGCCGGATCGTCCGGATTAACATGGGGTATCATCACTTTATCGTAGTTAATTTAGAGTTACCTAAAATAAAGGCTCAAAATAACAATTACAGGAACCGGAGGTTGTCCTCGGTTGCAAAGGCGAAAACCACAGTGGAAATCGCGCTTATACTTAATAACGCCGACATACCCATGGTTTTCTTCCTAATATCGAAAAAAATCGATATTACGATACCTGCCCGGCTTCCCAGCCCAGAATGGCGCGCTTGCGGGTCAGGCCCCAGTGATAGCCGGTGAGGTCGCCTGATTTACCGATGGCGCGGTGACAAGGCACCACGAAAGAGAGCGGATTGGCGCCGTTGGCCGCACCGACCGCACGGCTGGCGGACGGTGCGCCGATGCTGGCCGCAATCGAGGAATAGGTGCGGGCCTTACCCATCGGGATCTTGAGCAGCGCCTCCCAGACGCGAACCTGGAAGTCGGTGCCGATCATGACGACATGCAGCGGCTGGTCGGGGCGCCACAGCGCCGGGTCGAAGATACGGGCGGCATAGGGGCCGGTAGCAATCATGTCCTCGACATAAATGGCGTTCGGCCAGCGGCTGGACATGTCGGCGAAGGCGGCGCGTTCCTCGCCGGGGTCGCTGAAGGCGAGGCCGGCGAGTCCGCGCTCGGTGGCCATGATCAGGGCGGTGCCGAACGGCGAGGAATGGAAGCCGTAGCGGATGATGAGCCCGGCGCCGCGTGTCTTGTAGTCGCCCGGCGACATCGCCTCATGCGTGACGAACAGGTCATGCAGCCGGCCCGGGCCGGACATGCCCAGTTCAAACGAGGTCTCGAGCAGCGGCATGCCGGAATCGAGCAGCCTGCGCGCATGGTCCAGTGTCACCGCCTGCAGGAAGGCCTTGGGCGACAGGCCGGCCCAGCGGGTGAAGAGTTTTTGCAAGCCGGTCGGCGTTTCGCCGACCTCCTCGGCCAGTTCTTCAAGGGAAGGCTGATCACGATAGTCGAGACTGATCTTCTCGATGGCACGGCGCACGATTTCGTAGTCGCTGCCTTCAGGCGTGATGTCCTTTTTGAGGACCGCGGTGTGTGTGCTCATGGAACTGTCTCCTTGAGCCGGAATATCGCCCCTCGGGGCGTCGATCGCCACCCGAAACTTGCTTTCTTGCGGCGCATACCCAGATGGACACAGGATTCGAGCCCTGGAGTCGCTCGTGGCTGGCTCAGCGTGCCTTGGCGGTCGCCAGCGCCCGCGAAAAGGCGGTGGCAAAACTCTCGCGGGAATCGGGGTCCAGGAAGGATCCGATCGGCACGTTCTGCCCTTGGCCTTCCACCGTCATCCCTGTGATGCCGATCTCGGCGTGACGGGCCACCGAAAACCGCGCCCAGAACGGATTGAAGCGATGCGCTTCCGATTTCCCCGAGGGGGCTGTCTTGCGGATGTCGAGGCTGGTGCGCGAGACCGAGACTTCTTCGCGGGCACGAGCGGCACGATAGTTGATGCGAAAGGCGATGTAGACGGCGGCCACGTCGAGGCCGAAGAAGCCGAACACCGGCCAGGCGCCGCGCGACAGGAAAAACGCGCCTGTCACAAGCCAGCCGAACAGCAGCGCACCGATCAGGACGAAGAATCCTGTCCGGCCCAGAGACCGGTGCGGGGTGAGTAGCGCCTGAAAGAATGGCTCGTCGGCCTGAAACGAGGCGTTTGTGTCGCTCATGAGGGGATATTATAGGAGGGAAATGGCAAGCCCCAAGTCCAAAGATTCTTCCCTGTCCAAAAAAGAGCTGTTGCCCGCACGAAGCGATGGGTCGAACGCCAAGCCGCGTCCGCGGCCGGTGCGAAGCGCGTCACGCTACAGCCCGGCCGAAGTGAACGAGATATTCCGGCGCTTTTCCGTCCAGCGGCCCGAGCCGAAGGGCGAGCTCGAACATGTCAACGCCTTCACGCTGCTGGTCGCGGTGGTGCTGTCGGCGCAAGCGACGGATGCCGGCGTCAACAAGGCGACGCGGGCGCTGTTCAAGGCCGCCGATACGCCGCACAAGATGCTGGCGCTGGGGGAGGCAAGGGTCGGCGAATATATCCGCACCATCGGGCTGTGGCGCAACAAGGCGAAGAATGTGATTGCGCTGTCGCAGGCGCTGATCCGCGACCATGGCGGCGAGGTACCCGACAGTCGCGATGAATTGGTCAAGCTGCCCGGGGTCGGGCGCAAGACCGCCAATGTCGTGCTCAACATGGCCTTCGGCCAGCACACGATGGCGGTCGACACGCACATTCTGCGCATCGGCAACCGGCTCGGGCTGGCGCCCGGCAAGACACCGGAACAGGTCGAGCAGGGATTGTTGAAGATCATTCCGGACGAATATATGCGCCATGCACATCACTGGCTGATCCTGCATGGCCGCTACGTCTGCAAGGCGCGCAAGCCAGATTGCCCGGCCTGCGTCATCGCCGACATCTGCAAGGCCGAGGTCAAGACGACCGATGTGCCAGCACCGCTGGTGCCGATCGCACCGCTCGATCCTGTCGAAGAGATCCAGGACCGAAGCGGAACGACGACGTAGTTCAACTCTCCTCCACAAACACCTCTTCGCGCTTTTTCTTGACCGCCGGCAGGAAGACGATGACGAGCACGGCGAGCGCGATGAGCAGCAGGCCGGCGCTGATCGGTCTCGTCACGAAGGTGCTTGGGTCGCCGCGCGAGAGGATCATGGCGCGGCGCAGGTTTTCCTCGAGCAGCGGGCCGAGCACGAAGCCGAGCAGCAGCGGTGCCGGTTCGCAGCGCAGCTTGGTCAGGAGGTAGCCGAGGAAGCCGAAGAAGGCGACGGCGTAGAGGTCGTAGACGTTGCTGTTGACGCTGTAGACGCCGATCGAGCAGAACGCCATGATGATCGGGAAGAGCACGTAATAGGGGATCGTCAGCAGCTTCACCCAAAGCCCGATCAGCGGCAGGTTGAGGATGATCAGCATCAGATTGCCGATCCACATCGAGGCGATGATGCCCCAGAACAGCGCCGGCTGTTCGGTCGCGACATTGGGGCCGGGTACGATGCCCTGGATGATCATGGCGCCGATCATCAGCGCCATGACGGGGTTGGCTGGAATGCCGAGCGTCAGCATCGGGATGAAGGAGGTCTGCGCACCGGCATTGTTGGCCGATTCCGGTCCGGCGACGCCTTCGATGGCGCCCTTGCCGAACTCCTGCGGGTTTTTCGAGACGCGTTTTTCGACCGTGTAGGACGCAAAAGCTGCCAGGATCGCGCCGCCTCCCGGCAGGATGCCGAGCGCCGAACCGATGATTGTTCCGCGCACGATGGGCGCTGCCATGCGCCGAAAGTCCTCGCGGGTCGGCATAAGGCCGGTGACCTTGCAGATCATCACGGAGCGCTCATCCTCGTTTTCGAGGTTGCGCAGGATCTCGGCGACGCCAAAGACGCCGACCGCCACCGCAACGAAATTCAATCCGTCGGCATATTCCCGGATTCCAAGCGTGAAGCGCGGCGTGCCGGTGTAGATGTCGGTGCCGACAATGCCGAGCAGCAGGCCGAGCACGACCATGGCCAGCGCCTTGACGATCGAGCCGTGGGCGAGCGCGACGGACGAAACCAAGCCAACGATCATCAGCGAAAAATACTCGGCCGCGCCGAATTTCAGCGCTATCGCCGTCAGCGGCGGGGCAAAGATGGCGACGAGGAACGTCGATACGGTGCCGGCAAAGAACGAGCCGATGGCCGCGATCGCGAGGGCCGCCCCGGCGCGGCCGTTCCTGGCCATCTGGTAGCCGTCGATCGCGGTGACGGCGGACGAGGATTCGCCCGGCATGTTGATGAGAATGGCGGTGGTCGAGCCGCCATATTGGGCACCGTAATAGATGCCGGCGAGCATGATGAGGGAGGAAACCGGGTCGCCGATCTGGAAGGTGATCGGCAAAAGCATGGCGATGGTCGCGGTGGCGCCGATGCCGGGCAGGACGCCGATCAGCGTGCCGAGAAGGACGCCGATCAGGCAGAAACCGAGGTTGGTCAGCGACGTCGCCGTCGAAAAACCGAGCGCGAGGTTGTCGAGCAGATCCATGCTCATCGCCTCACGACACCAACCATGGGGCCAGCCACGGGCCGAAGCGGCGGAACGGCAGGCCGAGCGCGTAGCTGAAGACGAGGTACGCAAACAATGTCAGGCCGGCCGACAGCACGAGCGCGGTCAACGGCTTCATGCGGCAGCTGGCAAACGACGCGATCAGCGCCGTCAGGAAGATCGACGGGATGAAGCCGAGGCCGCGCACCGTCAGGCCGAAGAAGATCGGAGCAGGCAGGATGAGCAGCATGCCGCGCCACGCGACATGCCCGATCGCTTCGCCCTCGACGCGTACGGCCTGGACGAGAATGACGGCGCCAAGCAGGATCAGCACGATCGCCAGGACCAGCGGAAAATAGCCTGGACCCATGCGCAACGCGGTGCCGATTTCGAGGCCGAGCGATTGCAGCGCGAACCATGCGCCGAAACCGATGAACAGGGTGGCGCACAGGCCGTTGGCCCTGTCGATCGCGAAAGGTTTCATGATGGTTCTCCCAAGCCCGCAATGGGTAGCGGATGCCAAGCGAATAGGGGCGCTGGTGGCGCCCCTATTCAAACCTCAGTCGGCGTACTGGCCGGCGGCTTCGATGATCGGCTTCCAGCGCGCGATCTCGCTTTCCAGCTTGGCCTTCAGTGCGGCGGGCGTCGCATCGGCCTCGGGCGACGGCTTGGTGCCGAGTTCGGCGAAGCGGGCGACGACGTTCTGGTCCTTCAGCGCGACCTGCAGCGATTTCGACAGGCGTTCGGTGATCCCGGCCGGCGTGCCCTTGGGTGCATAGAGACCGTGCCAGATGCCGACCTGCACTTCGGGAAGGCCGCCTTCCACCGTCGTGGGCACGTCTTTCAGCACATCGAGGCGCTCCGGCGAGGTGACGGCATAGGCCTTGATGGTGCCGCCCTGAATCTGCTTGGTGGTGTTGGTCGTCTGGTCGCACATGATGTCGACCTGGCCGCCGAGGAGATCGGTCATGGCCGGGCCGGTGCCCTTGTAGGGTACGGTGACCAGCGGCGTCTTGATGGCGCTCATGAACAGCATGCCGCACAGATGCGAGGCCGCACCGATGCCGGCATTGGCGACGGTTATGGAATCCTTGTTGGCCTTGGCGTACTCCACCAGCCCCTTGAGATCGGTCGGCTCCAGGTCCTTGCGGCCGACGATGGTCATCGGCACCTCGGTGACGAGGCCGACATATTCGAAGGCGTTCAGCGTGTCGTAGGCGAGCTTTCTGTACAGCGTCGCACTTGTCGCCATGCCGATATGGTGGAGCAGCAGCGTATAGCCGTCAGGCTCGGCGTTGGCGACGCGGCCGGCACCCAGCGTGCCGCCGGCACCGCCGACATTTTCGACGATGACCTGCTGGCCGAGATCCTTCGACATGGCTTCGGCGACAAGGCGCGTGACCGTGTCGGTCGGGCCGCCGGCCGCAAACGGCACCACAACGGTGATGGTGCGTTCGGGATAGGTCTGCGCGCCGGCAGTGAACCCATAAAGCGTGACGGCCGCGGCAGCAGCCAGAGTGGCGACAAATCTTCTCATCGTGATCTCCTCCCAGTGTATCAATCTCCAACCGCTGCGCGGGGTCCCTCTCAGCACCGCCTGCGGATGAAGCAACAACTAGCGCAAGCTAGCAGATTGCAACCGGAGGCAAACGGCAAACTGCTGATCAGCCCTATCCTAGTAGCTGTAGCCGCGCGCCATCGCCGCCGCGAAGACCGGGATGAGCAGGAAGATGAAAGCTTCGGCGCGGATATAGGTCTTCACGGACGCAAGTTCGGTCGCCGGCACCTGGAACGAGGCATTGCCGCTCGCCTGCCTGCTCCAGGATATGAAGCGGACGGTCGGGATGATCGACAGCAGGCCGACAGCGCCGAACGCCGCTATCTTGGCCCAGAACACCCAGTTGTAGACGTAGAATTCCCAGCCCTTGAGGCCATAGAAGACGCGGCCGATGCCGACGACGATGATCAGCGCGGCGATGACGCCGTAATGGCGGTCGATGCCGGCGAGCCTCTTGAGCGTCGCAGCACCCAGATCGCCGCGGATCAGGACGAATTCGGCGCCGATGATTCCCGCCAGCGAAAACACCAGCAGATGATGGAAGATCGCAAGCGCAAGATCGGTGGTGTCCATACTCTTTCCCTGGGTTTGACGGCGCCAATGCGCGCCTGAAAAAGGTCGCGCCGGCAGGTGTTGAATCAGCCTGCCGTGAAAAATAACACCGTCTCACAAAATTCCCATAGCGGCGCCTGGATGATGGGCCGTGTTGCCCTGGCCCCTTGCGCCGCACCGGCGATTTGCTAAGCGCTGGCGATCCGTGCGAGGCAGATCCCATGAACAATCCACAAGCGACCAGCGCCCCTGTCATCGAAACGAAGCGCACCATCCTGCGGGCACACCGGCTGGACGATTTCGACGCCTATGCCGCGATGTGGACCGATCCCGTCGTCACCCGCTTCATCGGCGGCAAACCGCGCACGCGCGAAGAAAGCTGGATGCGCTTCCTGCGTCACGCCGGCCTGTGGTCGCTGCTCGGCTATGGCTTCTGGGCGATCGAGGAGAAGGCGACCGGACGCTTCATCGGCGAGGCCGGGTTTCACGATCTGAAGCGCGACATGGAACCATCGATCGAAGGCATTCCCGAGGCCGGGTGGGCGCTGGTTCCGGCCGTGCACGGGGCGGGCTTCGCCACCGAGGTGGTTGCCCGCGTCCTGGCGTGGGGCGAAGTGATTTTCGGGCGCGAGAAGACCGTCTGCATCATCGATCCGGAAAACGGCGCTTCGCTGAGGGTGGCTGCCAAGTGCGGTTACCGGGAAGTGGTGAAGACCACCTATCATGACACTCCGACCATCCTGCTGGCGCGATGACCTGAGCGGCGAGGTTGCCCGCGGCCGGCCCCGGCATGATGGCGCCTGTCGCCAGCAATGATGACGAGGCGGGCCCCGCCAAGAACCGCCGTGTGGTTCTGGTCAAATTGACCTGAGCGAGCCTTCCAACCGGGACGCATTCTACGGCATGGCGTCCGCTGCCAGGCTTGCCCGCTCCAGCATGGAGGCGTCCTCGCCGAAGGCGCGGGTGGCGCGGGCCGCCGCCTCGAGCAGCGGACGCTTCATGCGCTGCAGAAATGCCGCGTCGACGCGCGTGCTGGGCCCAGCCAGGGTCAAGGCGCCGAGCAGGACGCCTCCCGGGCCGAACACCGGCGCCGACACGCCCCCCGTCTCGGGGTCCCGGTCGCCCACGGCGAGGCAGTTGCAGGTCTTGCGGATGGTCTCGTAGGGTTCGCCCTGCTGGCCCGAAAACGCTGCGAGCACGCGGCCGCCGGAGCCGAGCAGCAAAGGCAATACGTCGCCTTCGCGTATCGTGTAGCGGATCGGGTGCTTGGATTCGACGCGGTAGAGACAGGTGCGGACATCGCCCGAGCGAACATAGAAGGCAACGCTCTCCCAGCTTCGCTCGGAAAGATCGCGCATGATCGGCAGCAGGATATCGACCGCCACGACCGAACGCTGGTAGAGCGCACCGAGCCGAAAGGTCGCGGGTCCGACGCGGTAGCGCCCGTTGTCGAGGCGCTCGAGCAATCGTCCGCGCAAAAGGGAATTCGCAAGCCGCAGGATGGTGCTCTTGTAGAGGCCGGTGCGCGCCGCGATTTCGGCCAGGCTGAGCGACCGGTCATCCGTGGTGAAGGCATCGAGGATGGCAATGGCCCGATCAAGCGCGGCAACACCGTCCGCCGAGGTGCGATCTATTTCCCCATTTGCCGATTTGCTTGGCGAGTCCATGGCGGTTCCAGTTTGAAGAAAGCCGAGCACGCGACTCTGTCGCGCCGCCAAATCGTTCTGTCCAGTAGAATATCGTTTCCGTTGACAGAACTCCGTAACATCTGCTTGAAATCGATGACGGGTCTGGATGCAGGCGCGTTTTGGCGGGCACCGGAGGAGGTGTCGTGATTTGGAGGAATCCCCATGCTGAACAGACGCAGATTTTTGATGAGCACCGCAGCCGTGGGTGCCGGGCTGATGACGTCGCATCTTTCTCCCGCTTTCGCCGAAGGCGCGCCCCAGATACAGCTCTTCGTGCCTGCCGCACCCGGTGGTGGCTGGGACCAGACGGCGCGCACGATCGACCAGGTGCTGCGCAGTGAAAAGCTCATCTCGGGTTCGCAGATCACCAATGTCGGCGGCGCCGGCGGCACTGTCGGGCTGCCGCAATTCATCAGCCAGTGGAACGGCAAAGGCAATTCCCTGATGGTTGCCGGCATGGTCATGGTTGGCGCCATCATTGCCAACAAGGCCGCGAACAATCTGACGCAAGTCACCCCGATCGCCCGCCTCACCGGCGAGTTCGAGGCCTTGGTCGTGCCGGCGGAGTCGCCGTTCAAGACGGCCGCTGATTTCGTCGCCGCGCTCAAGGCCGATCCGACAAAAGTTCCCGTCGCCGGCGGCTCCGCCGGCGGTTCGGATCACATCCTGTTCGGCTTGATTGCCAAGACGGTCGGCGTGCCGGCTACAAACCTGTCCTACGTGCCGTTCGCCGGCGGCGGTGAGGCATTGTCGGCGCTGCTCGGCAACCAGGTCGCGGCCGGCATCTCCGGCTTTGGCGAGTTCTCCGAGCAGGTCAAGGCGGGCGCGCTGCGGCTGCTCGCCATCTCGGCAGACAAGCGCCAGGACGGCATCGATGCGCCGACGCTGAAGGAGGCCGGCATCGATGTCGAGCTGTTCAACTGGCGCGGCGTCTTCGCACCGCCGGGCATTTCCGACGCCGACAAGGCGGCGATGGTCACAATGATCGAGACCATGGCCAAGAGCGATGCATGGGCAACCGAGTGCAAAAACCGCAACTGGACGCCCATCCTTTTGACTGGCGACGACTACGCAAAATTCCTCACCGAGGACACGGCCCGCATCACCGCGATCCTCAAGGATCTCGGCCTCGCCTGATGTCTTCAGGGGGCGGTTAGAGTGCCGCCCCCTTCCCATCTCGCCTGCCGCATGGACATATGATGCGGCGAAACTGCGGATGCGGTCGGCTGGAGGATGCCGGCCACCTTGGGAGGACACCGATGAGCACCAGCGACCCTCAGGCGGCGCCCCCGCGCCTTGCCATGCCCGAATTGTTGATCGGCGTCGGGCTTCTCGCCTGCGCCGGGGCCGTAGCCTGGCAGACCTTGGCGATCCCGGTGTCGCCGCTCTATTCCAAGGTCGGGCCGACCGTCTTTCCCTATATCACCATGACCGGCATGATCGTGCTTTCGCTGCTGCTCATCCTCGCAGCGCTGCGCGGCGGCTGGCAGCCGGAGGAGGAAAAGGAAACGCCGACCGACTGGAAGGCGATGGGCATCGTCGTTATCGGGCTGGTGGCAAACCTGGTGCTGATCCAGCCGCTCGGCTTTACCGCCGCCTCGGTCATTATGTTCGTTCTGGTCTGCTACGGCTTCGGCAGCAAGCGCACACTGCGTGACGCAGTGCTCGGCCTGATCCTGGCGCTGGCCGCCTATTTCGGCTTCGCCAGGGCGCTTGGCGTCAACATCGGTGCCGGTTTCATCGAGAACCAGCTGAGCACGGTCATCGATGCGTTCATCACCATGTTGAGGGGCTGACGCCATGGAAACGCTCGGACATCTCGCACATGGCTTCTCGGTCGCCTTCACCCCGGTCAACCTTCTGTGGTGCCTGCTTGGCACCACGCTTGGCACCGCCATCGGCGTGCTGCCCGGTCTTGGGCCGGCGCTGACCATCGCGCTGCTTTTGCCGATCACCTATCAGGTGGCGCCGGAGGCATCCTTCATCCTGTTCGCCGGCATCTACTACGGCGCCATGTATGGTGGTTCGACGACGTCGATCCTGCTCAACACGCCCGGCGAAAGCGCCACCATCGTCACTGCGTTGGAAGGCAACAGGATGGCGCGTTCCGGCCGTGGCGGTGCAGCGCTCGCCACGTCGGCGATCGGCTCGTTCGTCGCCGGCACGATCGGCACGATGGGCGTTGCCTTCCTGGCGCCGGTGGTGGTCAAATTCGCGCTGGCCTTCGGTCCGGCCGAATATTTCTCGCTGATGGTGCTGGCCTTCATCACCGTTTCGGCGGTGCTCGGCTCGTCTTCGGTGCGCGGCCTGACCAGCCTGTTCGCCGGCTTCGTCATCGGCATGATCGGTGTCGACCTGCAGACCGGCCAGCCGCGCTTCACCTTCGGCATGACCGAACTGCTCGACGGCGTCGATGTCATCATCGCTGCCGTTGGCCTGTTTGCCGTCGGCGAGACGCTGTACATGGCCTCGCGCCGCTATGCCGGCAAAGACGAGATCGTGCCGCTGAAGGGCTCGCTCTATATGACGGCGGCCGAGTGGGGGCGTTCGTGGAAACCCTGGCTGCGCGGCGCCGCGATCGGCTTCCCGATCGGCGCCATGCCGGCCGGCGGCGCCGAAATCCCGACCTTCCTGTCCTATGCCATCGAAAAGAAGCTGTCGAAGCACAAGGAGGAGTTCGGCACGGTCGGCGCCATCGAAGGCGTCGCCGGCCCGGAAGCCGCCAACAATGCCTCGGCAGCCGGCGTGCTGGTGCCTATGCTGACGCTTGGCCTGCCGACCTCCGCGACCGCGGCGATCATGCTGTCGGCCTTCCAAAGCTACGGCATCAACCCTGGGCCGCTGCTTCTCACGACCCAGGGCGATCTCGTCTGGGGACTGATCGCCAGCCTGTTCATCGCCAACGTCATCCTGGTCATCCTCAACCTGCCGCTGATCGGCCTGTGGGTGCGGCTGCTGAAAATCCCGGCGCCGCAGCTTTATGCCGGCATCCTGGTGTTCGCGACGGTCGGCACCTATGGTATTTCGCAGTCGCCCATCGACCTCGTCATCCTCTATCTGCTGGGAGCGGCCGGTTTCCTGATGCGGCGGTTCGATTTCCCGACCGCGCCTGTCATTATCGGCATGATCCTTGGGCCGCTCGCCGAAACCCAGTTCCGCCGGGCGATGACCATCTCGAATGGCGACTGGTCGGTGTTTTACACCCACAAGCTGTCGCTGACGCTGCTGACGCTCGCCTTCATCGGCCTCGCCGGCCCGCATATTTGGGCCTTCATCGAGCATCGGCGTCGGCGCGGACCGGAGCATGTGCCCGGCGATGCCTGATCGATCCATGGTGCCATGACAGAACTGCTTTCCGGTATCCGCGTCCTCGACCTGACCAATGTGCTGGCCGGTCCCTACTGCGCCTATCAGCTGGCGCTGCTCGGCGCCGACGTGATCAAGGTCGAGGCGCCGCAAGGCGGCGACCTGGCCCGCCAGCTCGGCGGCTCGCCAAAGCTGAACAGCGCCGGCATGGGCGCATCGTTCCTGGCGCAGAACGCCGGCAAACGGTCGGTGGTGCTCGACCTCAAGAAGCAAGCCGATCGCGAGCGCTTTTTCGATTTGGTGGCCAGCGCCGATGCCCTGGTGGAGAATTTTCGTCCGGGCGTGATGGATCGGCTGGGGCTTGGCTACGAGGCGCTGAAGACGGTCCGTCCAGGCCTCGTCTATTGCGCGATATCGGGTTTCGGCCAGACCGGGCCGATGCGCGACAATCCCGCCTATGACCAGATCATCCAGGGCCTGTCGGGGATCATGAGCATCACCGGCACACCGGAAACGGCGCCGCTGCGGGTCGGCTATCCCGTGGCCGACACGCTTGGCGGACTGGTCGGCGCGTTCGCCATTAGCTCGGCGCTGGTGCGGCAGAAGACGAGCGGCGAGGGTGCCTTTCTCGACGTCTCGATGCTCGAATGCACACTTTCCGCGCTTGGCTGGCCGGTTTCCAACTATCTGACCGCAGGCATCGACCCCAAGCCGATGGGCAATGAGAACATGACGGCGGCACCCTCCGGTGCGTTTCGCACCGGCGACGGGCTCATCAATATCGCCGCCAACAAGCAGGAGCAGTTCGTGACGCTGTGCCGGCTGATCGGCCGGCCGGAACTGGCCTTGGATGCCCGCTTTGCCGAGCGCGAGACGCGCAAGCGCAACCGTGCGGCGCTTAAAGTCGAGATCGAGCACGCCCTGGCGGGCGCGCCGGCTGCGGCCTGGGAAGAGATGCTCAATCGCGCCGGCGTGCCCGCGGGCAGGGTGCTGACGATCCCGCAAGTGCTGGCCGAGCCGCAAGTCCTCGAACGCCAGGTGACCGCTAATTTTGACGACGTGGCTGGCATGGACAAGCCGCTGACCGTTCTGCGCGGCGGCTTCATGGTCGATGGCGCGGCACCCTTGCCGACGAAGCCGCCACCGGTGCTCGGCGAGCATATGGGCGAGGTGTTCGCGGACCTGCCGCCTCGCGCCAAGGCAAAGGCACGGGCATGAGCGGCACGGAGAAGAAGACTGGCCGTGAGCGCGGCGAGGAATGGTGGCAGACCGATATCATCGAAATGCGGCCGGGTGTCATCCGGCTGCGCGGCTACGAGATCCAGGATCTGATCGGCCGCGTCAGCTTCCCGGCAATGATCTGGCTGATGCTGCGCGGCGAACTGCCCAGCGAGGATCAGGCCGCGCTGCTCGGCATTGCGCTCGGTGCCGCCGTCGACCACGGACCGCAGGCGCCGTCGATCGCCATCGCGCGCATGGCTGCAACCTGCGGCGTCGGTATCAACAGCGCCATGGCCTCGGCCATCAACGTTCTCGGCGACGTGCATGGAGGCGCCGGCGAGCAGGCGCTTTCCTTGTATGGTGACATTGCCGTGGCGATCGATGCCGGGATAACGCTGAATGAAGCGGTCTCGACACGGCTCGACCGGTTCTTCGCCGAGGAGAAGGGCTATGTGCCGGGGCTCGGACATCGCTTCCATCCCGTCGACCCGCGCGCGCCGCGCTTGCTGGAACTGATCCGCGAATTTGCCGCACGCGGTGCCGTCAATGGACGTTTCGCCGACATTGCAGAAGCGATCGAAGCGGATGTCGAACGCCGCAAGGGGAGAAAAATACCGCTCAACATCGATGGCGCCACCGCCGTCATCTATGGCGAACTCGGTTTTCCGCCAGCGCTGACGCGAGGGCTTTTCGTGCTGTCGCGCTCGGTCGGCATCCTGGCGCATGCCTGGGAGCAGTCGCAGCAGGCCGAGCGAAACAAAGGGCCGCTGCCGCGCGAGTGGCTGTGGGCCTATACCGGCACGCCGGTGCGGCCGTTTCCCGAAAGCGATGAGCCTGGCGAGTGAGGCTTTACGCCTGGTCCACCTGCATAGGCTGAGGAAGCTTCAGCGTTTTCACCAACGTTGAAAGATCCGGCTCGTCGATGAGCATGGCCGCGTCGGCCGGCGCCAGCCAGGCCCGCTGGCGTCGTTTGGCTTCCTGCCAGTCGGCCAGTTCCTCCGTTACCTCGAGCAGAAAGACGATGACGTCGACGCGGACAAAGCGATTGGCCAGCCGCTTCCAGTAGGAATAGGTGCCCGCCGGCTCCTTCAGCGTCTTGCCGAGTACGCCGGCTTCCTCCTGCGCCTCGATGGTGGCCGCCTTGCGCCCGCTCTTGCCCTTCATCGGCCAGCCCTTGGGGACGATGAAGCGCCTGGTGGTGCGCGACGTGACCAGCATGACCTCGATGTCGCCGCGCGCGGTCAGCCGAAAAGGAATAGCCGCCACCTGGCGGATTCTTTCGCCCTTTTTTGCCTTGCGTACGGCTTTCTTCTTGGTGGCTGCCATTCGTCAATCCAGTCGATGCAATGCCGCATAGCGCGACAAGGCGTCGTTGCAAAACCAAAACTTTCGCATGTGCCGAAAGACACTCGAAATATCTAAGTCGGCTAAATAAATGAAAAAGGCCTTGTTGTCAGCGGCAATTGCTCACGGCGGTGGTGCCGATTATCTGGGTCTGGCAGCTTGGCTTGAGCTGCTGCACGACCGGGGGCGGTTGCTGAACGATCTGGCGGTCCTGGGCGCGGTACTGCTGCTGTTGCTGCTGATATTGCTGCCGCTGTATCCTGTTTTGCAGGATTTGCAGGTCGTTCTGCCGGATCAGCGCATTGTTGCCGGTAGCGGAATTGAGCGCTTGTGCGGAAGCCGGCAGGCAAACGCCCGCCAGCACTGCCGTGGCCAGCATTGCCACTGTGAAGATCGTTGATGGCCGAAGTGCCGACATTCGCTCATTCCCGCGTAAAAAACTCTGCCCACTGATATAGGACGTTTGCGCGGCGATGCCATGGCCAGCGGGTCGACCAAATCTGCTTGTCACCGCCGAAGGTCGCTTCGCGGCGGCGGAGAATCTGCCTGGCAACCCCGCATTGCACTTGACGGAGGCCGTCGATTCGCCGCTCTATCGGGTCGGCGCCGGCCTTGAGCTGAATGGCGTCAATGGCGTCGGCATGTCCGTCAGATATAATGGCGCCTTCGGCGAAACGATTAAACAGAACGCGATCAGCGCGTCTCTCAAGGTCAGTTTCTAGCTGGCCCGAGGCGGAGCCGGGCGGGAGGGATCTTGATGAGGAAGTACGCGTATTTCGTGGCGATGCTGGGTGTTGCCTGCACCGTCGGCGTGGCGGCCGTGGCGGCGCAAACCAAGAGCGACAAGGCGGTCGCGGCACCCGCTGCCGCGGATGCGCCGCAGTTGCCCGGCGGCGCGTCGGCACTGTCTGAAACCCACGGCGACTGGACGGTCAATTGCCAGATATCGGGCACGGCCAAGACCTGCAGCCTGTCGCATCAGCAATTCAACAAGCAAAGCAATCAGCGGCTGCTGGCGATCGAGCTGTCGAGCAAGACCGGCGAGGATGCCACGGGCACGCTTGCGTTGCCGTTCGGCCTGGCGCTGGCCAAGGGGGTCAGCCTGACCATCGACGATCAGAAGCTGGACGGCAGCCTGGCGTTCAACACCTGCCAGGTCGTCGGCTGTCTGGTGCCGGTGGTGTTCGATGCGACTGTCACGCCACTGCTGAAATCAGGCACCACACTGAAGATCGACGCTTTCGCGGCAGACACCGGACAAGCGGTGAGCTTCTCCATTCCGCTCAACGGCTTCGCCGGCGCGCTTGCCCGGACCGCCGAGCTTTTGACCAATTGATGTAGAGCGCAGGACTTAAAGCGCGCCGCCTGAATGCCGTCTCGCGGCAGGGCGGTGCGTCACTGCAGCAGAACGTCTTTGAGTTCAAACGACGATCGTTTTAAGCCTTTCGGCGATCAGGGAGGCGAGCCGCGCCGCCACATCGTCCTTGCTCATCTCCGGCCATTCCTCGACGCCAGCCTTTGACACGATCCGCACCCGGTTGCGATCGCCGCCCATCACGCCCGAAGAACCGACGCCGCTTCCCTGCGACACGTCGTTGGCGACGATGAGATCGGCGCCTTTTTTCTTGAGTTTGGCCTCGGCGTTGCGCAGGAGATCCTGCGTCTCGGCGGCGAAGCCGATAACCAGGCCGGGTCGCTGGCTGTGATGGCCGACGCCGGCGAGAATGTCGGGATTCTCGACCATGCGCAGCACCGGCGGCCCTTCGCCAGCGACCTTCTTGATCTTCTCACCCGCCGAGTTCTCGGTGCGCCAGTCGGCAACGGCGGCGACGAATATCGCCGCGTCTGCGGGCAGGAGCTGTTCCACCGCGTCGCGCATCTCTTGCGCACGTTCGACATGGATGGTCTTCACGCCAGCCGGATCGACGATGCCGACGGGGCCGGAGACGAGGTGCACATCGGCGCCGAGCCTGGCCAGTGCTGCCGCTATGGCATGGCCCTGCTTGCCGGACGAACGGTTGGCGATGTAGCGCACCGGGTCGATCGGCTCATGCGTCGGGCCGGAGGTGACGATGATCTTGCGCCCCGACAGCGACTTCGGGCCGACGTCGAGCAGTGCCTCGATCGCGGCGACGATCTCCAGCGGCTCGGCCATGCGGCCTTCGCCGGCTTCATTGCTTTCGGCCATCTCACCCCTGGCCGGACCGACGAAGGTGACGCGGTCCTTCTGCAGCGTCGCGCGATTGCGGCGGGTGGCCGGATGCGCCCACATTCTGGTGTTCATGGCCGGCGCCATCAACACCGGCTTGTCCGTGGCGATGAGCACCGTGGAGGCCAGATCGTTGGCGTGGCCGTTGGCGAGCTTGGCCATCAGGTCGGCGGTGGCGGGCGCCACGACCAGAAGGTCGGCCTCGCGCGACAGCCTGATATGGCCGACATCGTGCTCGTCCTGGCGGTCGAACAACTCGGTGAAGACATGGTCGGCGGAAAGCGCGCCGACCGACAGAGTGGTGACGAATTCCTGTGCCGCCGATGTCATGATCACCCGCACCGCCGCACCACGCTCGCGCAGCCGGCGGATCAGATCGAGCGCCTTGTAGGCGGCGATGCCGCCGCCAATGATGAGCAGGATGCGCTTGCCGGAGAGGCTCATGCCTGAGACCAGTTCCTGTCCAGTGTCATGCCGGCTTCAGCGCCGGTTCGATATCGGTATGGATGAAATCATTACCCTTGAAAAGCAGCGGCAGGTTTCGCGTCTTGGCCAAGGCGTAAGCGAAACAGTCGCCCATGTTGAGATCAGCACGATGATGAGATCCACGGCCATAGAGAGAGTAGGCAAGCCGTGCGACTTCAAGCTGCGCTAAATCAAAAGGAACTACCGTCAACTCGAGAAGATCGATTAGCAGTTTGAGTTCGTTGACGTTAACGCCATCACTCGACCGGCTCGCGACACAATGCGCCTCCAGCAGCGTCGCTGCGCTTACCAGTGCAACAGATGAGGTACCGAAAACGTCGACGAATGCAGCGGCATCCGGCTCCGCGCCAAGGATTGCGATCAACGCCGAGGTATCGACCGCGACTGTCACAGAAGTCCCTCGTCCCACATATGGTCAGTAATCGCCTTGAGATCAAAAGGGCGTTCCAGCTTCCGCCCGAGCGCCAAGATTTCGTCACGGGAAGCCTTCAGTCGCCACGCCCCATTCTCAAGCCTGGTTTTTGGGATTGCCGCCTCACGCAAGGCATCCCGCACTTCCTGCTCCATCGAAACGCCGCGCGCGGCGGCGCGCTCGCGGAGCACCTGCTTCACGTTGTCGTCAAGGTTGCGGACTGTTATCGTGCTCATGGTCTTGCTCCATGCCGCTTAATATAGGCAACAAGCAGCGTGCATGCAATGACAGCATTGCTGTCATTGCATGCACTCAGATGATCTTCCAGGCGATATAGACGAGCGTCAGCGCGATGACCCAGAGTGCCCAGCGGCCGGAGCGGCTGTAGCGCGCCTCGGCTTTGCCGATGGCGTGGGCGGTGGTCTCGTCGCAGCGCAGGCCGTGCTCGGCCATCAGGTCGATCTCGCGCGACAGCCGGTCGGTGCGCGCCGCAAGCTCGGGAATCTGGCGGGCCAGCGTGAGCAGCGCCCTGGCGCCGTCACGCGCATCGATAATCATGCCACGCGGCCCAAGATTGCCTGATATCCAGTCGCCGACCACCGGCTCGGCCGTCTTCCACATGTTGAAGGCCGGGTCGAGCGTGCGCGCCACGCCCTCGACCACCACCATGGTCTTCTGCAACAGGATCAATTCGGGCCGCGTCGCCATGTCGAAGAGTTCGGTGACCTCGAACAGCAGCGTCAGAAGCTTGGCCATCGAGATGGTCTCGGCCGGCTGGCCATGGATCGGCTCGCCGATGGCCCGGATCGCCTGCGCGAAGGCTGCGACATTGTGCTGGCGCGGCACATAGCCGGCCTCGAAATGGACCTCGGCGACACGCAGATAGTCACGCGTGATGAAGCCATAGAGAATTTCGGCGAGGAAGCGGCGCTCCTTCTTGCCGAGCCTGCCGGCAATGCCGAGATCGACGGCAACGATGGTGCCGTTTGCCTCGACGAACAAATTGCCCGGATGCATGTCGGCATGAAAGAAGCCGTCGCGCAGGGTGTGGCGCAGGAACGACTGGATGAGATTGGCTGCGATCGCCTTCAAATCGTGGCCGGCGGCTTCCAGGCCGGCAATGTCGTTCATCTTGACGCCGTCGACCCACTCCATGGTCAAGACGTCGCGGCCGGTGCGCTCCCAATCGACGGACGGCACGCGAAAGCCGGGGTCATCCCTGGTGCTTTCGCCGAGCTCCGAGAGAGCCGCCGCCTCGAGGCGAAGATCCATCTCGATCTTGGTGGTCTGTGCCAGCGTCTGGGTGACCTCGACCGGCCGCAGCCGGCGTGACGAGGGGATGTATTTCTCTTGCAGGCGAGCGGCGAGGAAATAGCTTTCGAGATCCTGGAAGAAACGGCGGCGCACGCCGGGCCGGATCACCTTGACCGCCACCTTGGTGGCAACGCCGTCATGCATGGCATCGGCGGCATGGACCTGGGCGATGGAGGCGGCTGCGACGGGATCGCCGAAGTGCGTATAGAGATCGCCGACCTTGCGCCCGAGCGAAGCCTCGATGGCCGCGATGGCCTCGGCCCTGGGGAAAGTGTGCATCTTGTCCTGCAACATGGCGAGATCCAGCGCCATGTCGTTGCCGACGACGTCGGGCCGTGTCGCCAGGAACTGGCCGAGCTTGACGTAGGATGGACCGAGCCGGACGACCGCCTTGGCCAGCCGGTCGCTGCGCTCATAGGCCAGCGCGCGGCGGCGGGTGAACAGCCGCGCCATCCGCCAGCCGAACTTCGGCAGGCCCGACAGCTCCTCACCCGGCAAGGCGGCGACGACACCCTCGCGGACCAGCACCCAGCCGGCCCTTACGAGCCGGAATCCTGCACTGACATTGCTCATGGCAGCGCCAATCCTGCCGGCTCTTTGAACCGGCATAGCACGTGTAGATTGTGAGAAATGCGGTCCGGCCTCAAAGCTTCCAGCCCGAATGAAGTGCTGCAATACCGCCGGAATAGTTGCGGAAGGAAACGCGGTCGAAGCCGGCGCGGGAAATCATCGTCGCGAAATTCTGCTGATTGGGAAACCTGGCGATCGATTCGACCAGATAGGAATAGGGTTCGCCGTCGCCAGTGACCATCTTGCCGATCTTGGGGATGGCATTGAACGACCAGGCTTCATAGGCCTTGTCGAGCAGCGGTATCTCGACCTCGGAAAATTCCAGGCACAGGAAGCGCCCGCCGGGCTTCAGCACGCGAAACGCTTCGCCCAAGGCCACCTCTATGCGCGGTACGTTGCGGATGCCGAAAGCAATGGTGTAGGCATCGAATGTGGCGTCGGCAAAGGGCAGTTCCTCGGCATTGGCCTCGACGAAATCGGTGTTGCCGGACAGGCCTTTCTTTTCGGCCCGGTCGCGGCCGACAGCCAGCATCGAGCCATTGATGTCGAGCACGGTGGCATGAGCATTGCCGTGGCTGGCATCGACGATGCGGAAGGCGATGTCGCCGGTGCCGCCGGCAACGTCCAGCACGCGCCAGCCGATCCTTTTGGGAGGATTGAGCCAGGTGACCATGGCGTCCTTCCACAGCCGGTGCAGGCCGGCCGACATCAGATCGTTCATCAGGTCGTAGCGGTTGGCGACCTTGTGGAAAACATCGTTGACCAGGGACTGCTTGTCGCCAGCCCCTACACGCTTGAAACCATAGGAAGTTTCCATGCCGCCCGCGGCCGTGGTTCTCTCAACTGACATTTTTTTGATCCGTCATAAAACCGGCGGGACCATAGCCGATCGATGGTGCGGGCGCTATTGTTTAAGGCGCGGTGTTCAGCCGCGCTTCCAGGTGGCGGGTTTCGAGACCTGGACGGACCGACGGGATGATTGAATGCCTTTGAAAGCGGAACTGCACTGCCACATCGAAGGGGCAGCGGCGCCCGAACTCGTCATCCGCCAAGCGCAGAAATACGGCAAGGACACCTCGCCCTATATCCAGAACGGTTCCTTCGTCTGGCACGATTTCACCTCCTTCCTGGCGGCTTATGATTTTTCCGCCGATCTGTTCCGGACCGAGGAGGACTATGCGCGGCTGGCCGACCACTATCTGACCAGTCTCGCTCGCGATGGCGCCATCTATTCCGAGGTGTTCACCTCGCCGGACCACGCGAAAAAGGCCGGCCTGTCGCCCAAGGCCTATACCGATGCGCTTGGTGAAGGCATGGCCCGCGCCAAGGCCAAGACCGGCATCGAAGGCCGCATGATCGTCACCGGCGTGCGCCATGTCGGCGTCGAGTCGATCGAGCAGGCGGCGCGCTTCGCGGCGCGCTGCGGGCATCCGCTGGTCACCGGTTTCGGCGTTGCCGGCGATGAGCGCATCGGCGATATGGAGGACTATGTCAGGGCTTTCGAGATCGCCCGCGAGGCGGGGCTCGGCATCACCATCCATGCCGGCGAACTGACGGGCTGGGAGACGGTCCAGGCGGCGCTCGATCACATCCGCCCGTCCCGCATCGGCCATGGCGTGCGCGCCATCGAGAACCCGGACCTCGTCCGGCGCATCGCCGACGAGGGCGTCGTGCTGGAATGCTGCCCCGGTTCCAACATCGCGCTCAAGGTGTTCGACAGTTTCGCCGATCATCCGTTTCCGGCCCTGCGGGCGGCAGGCTGCAAGGTGACACTAAATTCCGACGATCCGCCCTATTTCTGGACCTCGCTGAAGCGGGAATACGACATTGCCGCCGAGCATTTCTCGATGAACGAAAAGGCGCTGGCCGCCGTCACCCGCACCGCCATCGAAGCCGCTTTCGTCGATAGAAAGACAAAGACGGCACTTCTTGCCCGGTTGAACAGCGCGGCACGCTGATTTCCGCCGACAAAGCTGTGGTCGGTGCGGGCCAAGCGGTTCCTTGGCCGGCGCATTGCCGCTAGGGTTTGCCGAGGCAGCTTGAAGCGCGGCGCGTCCGAAAGGGCCATGCGCGCATTTTCGGGCGCAGGCATCAGGAGAACACCATGAAGGGCGTCACCGTCGTCGACCACCCGCTTGTCCAGCACAAGCTGACCATCATGCGCAAGAAGGAAACCTCGACGGCCGGCTTTCGCCGGCTGCTGCGCGAAATCTCGCTGCTGCTCGGCTACGAGGTCACCCGCAACCTCGAACTGACGACGACGACCATCGAGACGCCGATGGAAACGATGGAAGCGCCGACGCTTGAGGGCAAGAAACTGGTCTTCGCCTCGGTGCTGCGCGCCGGCAACGGCTTGCTGGAAGGCCTGCTCGACCTGGTACCGGCGGCCCGCGTCGCCCATGTCGGTCTCTACCGCGATCACGAAACGCTGGAAGCGGTCGAATATTTCTTCAAGGCGCCGAGCGATCTCGCCGACCGGCTGGTGATCGTCGTCGATCCGATGCTGGCCACCGCCAATTCGGCGATCGCGGCGATCGACAAGCTGAAAGAGCGCGGTGCCACCAACATCCGTTTCCTTTGCCTGCTGGCGGCGCCCGAAGGCATCGAGCGCTTCATCAAGGCGCATCCGGACGTTCCCGTCTTCACCGCTTCGATCGACCGCCAGCTCAACGAGAAGGGCTACATCATGCCGGGCCTCGGCGACGCCGGCGACCGCATGTACGGGACCAAGTAATATCAGGCAAAGTCGCCTGGTACGATTTACCAAATATTTACGCAAAGGCGCGGTTTTGGCGCGCGTTAAAGCGGCAAACACCATCCGGGTCTAACGATCGGCTGTCACTACGGCGCCGCGCGTCCATTTCGGACGCGCAACGGACGCTGTAGCACTTTGATTTTGCGCATGAGCCTTTCCGAAAATCGATCCCGATTTTCGGGGTCATGCGGCGAGGCCGATCCATGCTGCGCAAACTTCTCATCCTCGCCGTTTTCGCCGGTTCATCGGCATCGATACCGATTGTGTACCAGTCCAATCCGCAACTTGTCGAAAACCTGCTGCGGTCGGCGGTGCCGGGCAAACAAGCGGCCGAAGCCCAACCGGACGTCAATCTGGCATCGGTGCCCAACAAGCCCGCGGCACCGCTGCCGATGGGCCGCAAGGTCGTCGTCGCGGCAGACGAGCGCGGACACTTTTCATCGGCCTTCAAGCTCAACGGACGTCAGGTCGACGGCATGATCGACACCGGCGCCACGCTGGTCGCCATCAACATTTCGACGGCGCGCAGAATCGGCCTGTCGTTGAACGCTTCCGACTTCAACCGCGAGGTCAACACCGCCAACGGCACCATCAAGGCGGCCGTGGCCATGATCGACCGCCTGCAGATCGGCAACATCACGGTCAATGACGTCCAGACCATCGTGCTCGACGACAGGGCGCTGCGCACCAATCTGATCGGCATGAGCTTCCTCAACCGGCTCGACAAATACCAGGTCGAGAACGGCACGCTGCTGCTCGTCCAGTAAGGCTGTTCGTTTCCGCAATTCCCAAGGGAAAGCGCTATGCGCTTTTCCCGGGAAAACCGTTTCACACTTTTCCTGGAATTGCTTTAGCCGCGCGGCAGAATCCGCCGGATGACCGACTTGTCGGCGGGCGGCTTCGAGGCGCCGACCGTATAGGCCGAAAGCACGGTTGCCGCGGCGGCCTCGGCATCGGCCGATGAGCGGGCATGGACCAGCGCCAGCGGCTCGCCGATCCCAACCTCCGCACCGACCGGCAACAGCCTGGTGATGCCGACCGCGGGGTCGATCTTGTCGTCCGGCCGCGTGCGTCCACCTCCCAGGCCGACCACGGCGAGCCCGATATCGCGGGTGGCGATGCCGGTGACGAAGCCGTTTGCGGTTGCCTTGACGGCCAATTCGATCGCCGCCGCCGGCAGATATTTTTCCGGTTTCTCGATAAAATCGGCGGGGCCGCCAAGCGCGGCCACCATGCGTGCGAAAGTGGCGGCGGCGCGGCCGCCGGCGAGCGTTTCGGTGGCGCGCCGCATGCCATCCTGGTTGGACGACACCAGTCCCGCCGACTGCAGCATTTCGGCGGCAAGCGCCAGCGTCACGTCCTCGAGCCGACGGTCGCGATACCGGCCGGTGAGGAAATCAACGGCGTTGTGCACCTCGACGGCGTTGCCGGCGGCCGACGCCAGCGGCTCGTTCATGCCGGTGATCAACGCCGAAGCCTTCAGTCCGGCGCCGTTGGCGATCTCAACAAGGCTGTTGGCGAGTGCAGTGGCGTCGCGCGATTTTTCCATGAAGGCGCCGTTGCCGACCTTGACGTCGAGCACCAGCGATTGCAGCCCGGCCGCCAGCTTCTTCGACAAGATCGAAGCGGTGATCAGCGGCACCGATTCGACCGTGCCGGAGACGTCGCGGATCGCATAGAGCCGTCGATCGGCGGGCGCGAGGTCGGCGGTCTGGCCGATGATGGCACAGCCTGTTTCGAGCACCGCCTTGCGAAACAGCGCGACGTCGGGCTGGCTGATGTAGCCGGGGATGGCATCCATCTTGTCCAGCGTGCCGCCGGTGTGGCCAAGGCCACGGCCCGAGATCATCGGCACATAGGCGCCGCAGGCGGCGACGATCGGCGCCAGCATCAGCGAGACATTGTCGCCGACGCCGCCGGTCGAATGCTTGTCGGTGACCGGGCCGGGCAGGTCCGACCAGTCGAGCACATCGCCGGAATCGCGCATCGCCAGCGTCAGCGCCACGGCCTCGTCGCGGCTCATGCCGTTGAAGAACACCGCCATGGCGAAGGCGCCGGCCTGGCCATCGGTAACGGCGCCTGACGTCACGCCCTCGACGAAGCCGGCGATCTCCTCTTCCGACAGCCTGAGGCCATCGCGCTTGCGGCGGATGATTTCCTGCGGAAGCATCAGATCTCCAGCAGTCCGTCGCGGAACACGCGCTGCAGGATCGTCGCCAGCCGTGCGCCGCCTACCGGCGCCATGTCCTTGGTCTCCTGGTGCGATAGCTCGGCCCCGGTCATGCCGGCGGCCAGATTGGTGATGACCGAACAGGCGGCGACGCGCAGTCCGAGGAAGCGGGCGAGAATGACCTCCGGTACGGTCGACATGCCGACCGCATTGGCGCCCATGATGCGCGCCATGCGGATCTCGGCCGGCGTTTCGAAGCATGGGCCGGAGAACCACATATAGACGCCCTTGTGCAGGGTGGTGCCGGTCGCATTTGCCGCCCGTTCGATGGCCTGGCGGATGCCGGCATCATAGGCTTCAGTCAGGCCGACGAAACGCCGGTCGCTTGGTTCGCCGATCAGCGGATTGGTGCCCGAGAAATTGATGTGGTCGGATATCAGCATCACCGAGCCCGGCGGCATGTCCGGATCGACCGATCCGGCGGCATTGGTAAGGATCAGTTTCGTGATGCCGATGCCGGCCAGCACTTCCAGCACCGGCCGCATCGCCGCGGCGTTGCCGTGCTCGTAGTAATGGGCGCGGCCCGACAGCATCAGCACCGGCACGCCGGCAAACAGCCCCGCCACCACCTCGCCGGCATGCCCGGTGACACCGCTTCCAGGAAAACCCGGCAGGTCGGCATAGGAGATGTGGATCGGGCCCTCGATCTGGTCGACCAGACCGCCGAGGCCCGAACCGAGCACCAGTGCCGTGGCCGGCGCCAGGCCGTCCAGCCTTTCGACGAGATGATCCAGGGCTTTTTCCGTCATCGCTGCCAGCTGTTCATTTGAGCCCGTTGTTCACTTCAAAATATCGCCGCGGAAGCCGTAAGGCAGCATGTCGCCCATCGTCACGGTCTCGGCCACACCTGCATTGTCGCAGAGATAGAGCTTTGTTTCCGGCCGGCAGAATTCGGCCAGCCGCTGCCGGCAGCCGCCGCAAGGCGAGCATTTCGCCATGCGTTCGGCGATGACGGCGATCTCCACGATCTTGCCGCCGCCGCCCATGATGTAGTGGCCGAGCGCCGTGGTCTCGGCGCACCAGCCTTCCGGATAGGAGGCGACTTCGATGTTGGCGCCGGTAAAGACGCGCCCGTCTTCGGTTCGCAAGGCAGCGCCGACCGGAAACTTCGAATAGGGCGCGTAGGCCCTGGCCATGGCGGCCTTGGCGGCCTCGAACAGATCATGCGACATTCAGGTGTTCTCTCCGATGATCGTGTTCAAAACCCGGCGCAAAGCCGACCTGCCGCTCAACGTTCCTTGACATAAGGCACGCCGCCGGCGCGTGGCGGGATCGCCTTGCCGATGAAGCCGGCGAGCAGGATGACGGTGAGGATGTAGGGCAGCGCCTGCATGAACTGCGCCGGCACCTTGCCGATGATGGGCAGCGGTGATCCCTGCAGGCGGATCGACGCCGCATCCAGGAAGCCGAACAGAAGGCAGGCGAACATGGCGTTGACCGGCTTCCACTTGGCGAAGATCAGGGCTGCCAGCGCGATATAGCCCTTGCCGGCGGTCATGTCCTTCACGAATCCGCCATTTTGCACCATCGACAGGTAGGCGCCGGCAATGCCGGTGAGGATGCCGGTGCAGATCAGCGCCCTGTAGCGCAGCCAGGCGACGGATATGCCGGCGGTGTCGACGGCGGCCGGGTTTTCGCCGACCGCGCGCAGGCGCAGGCCGAAGCGGGTGCGAAACAGCACCCACCAGGTGAACGGCACCATCAGGAAGGCAAGATAGACCAGGATCGAGTGGCCCGACAGGAGTTCGGCATAGATCGGTCCGATGATCGGCACGTCGCGGATGGCCTCGGCGCCCGGCAAGGTGATGGCCTCGAAGCGCTCGCCCGGTTGCAGCGCCGGCGTGCGCCCGCCCTGCTGGAACCAGGCCTGGCCGAGGATGATGGTCGAGCCGGCGGCGATGAAATTGATCGCCACGCCGGAGACGATCTGGTTGCCGCGATGGGTGATCGAGGCAAAGCCGTGGACCATGGCAAAGGCGACCGAGATCAGGATCGCCATGCCGAGGCCGAGAAAGGCCGAATGGAACACGGAAGCGGCGGCCGCGCCCGCGAAGGCGCCGACCAGCATCTTGCCTTCGAGGCCGATGTCGAAGATGCCGGCGCGTTCCGAATAGAGGCCGGCGAGGCAGGCAAGCAGCAGCGGCACCGAGAGACGGATGGTGGAGTCCAGTGTCTGGATGATCGCGTTGAACACATCCATCTCAGGCACCTTTCCCCTTGACCGCTTCCATGCCCACCGATCGCGGACTGAACGAGGCGAACAGCGCCTGGATGTAGGGCCGGAACATGTGCTCGAGGGCACCGGCAAACAGGATCACCAAGCCTTGAATGATGACGATCATGTCGCGGCTGATTGCCGGCATCTCGAAGGCGAGCTCGGCGCCGCCCTGGTAGAGCATGCCGAACAGGATCGCCGCCAGCACGATGCCGACAGGGTGCAGGCGGCCCATCAGCGCCACGGCGATGCCGACGAAGCCGGCGCCGGAAACGAAGTCGATGGCGACATTGTGCTGATCGCCCATCACCGGATTGAGCGCCATCATGCCGGCCAGCCCGCCCGAGATCATCATGGCGGTGATGATGATGCGGGTTTCGGAAATGCCGGCATAGCGTGCCGCCTTCGGGCTGTGACCGTAGGTGCGCATCTCATAGCCGAGCTTGGTGCGCCAGATCAGCAGCCAGACCAGGAACGCCATAACCAGGGCCAGCAGGAAGGTGACGTTGAGCGGCGCCGAACGGATCTTGGCGCCGAACAGCTCGATGATCCAGTTGAGCTTGGGCAATTCCGCGCCGGCGAGGAAGTTACGCGTCTGCGGCGCTTGCGAGGCGGCTGGCTTCAACGGGCCGACCAGCAGGTAAACCATGATCGAGGCGGCGATGAAGTTGAACATGATGGTGGTGATGACGATGTGCGAGCCACGCTTGGCCTGCAGATAGGCCGGGATGAGCGCCCACAATGCGCCCACCGCCGCCGCAGCAATGATCGCCAGCGGGAAGGTCAGCCACCATGGCAGTGTGCTGTCGAAGCTCAGGCAGACGATGGCGATGCCGAGGCCGGCGATGTAGGCCTGCCCTTCGGTGCCGATGTTGAACAGGCCGCAATGCGCGGCCACCGCCACCGAAAGCCCGGTGAAGATGAAGGTGGTGGCATAAAAGAGGGTGAAGGCGATGCCGGTGCCTTTGCCGAAGGCGCCTTCGACCAGGATGACGGCTGCGCGCAACGGATTCTCGCCGACCAGAAGCACGACGAAGCCGGCGACGACGAAGGCGACGAACAGATTGATCAGCGGAATCAGGCCATAGTCGGCCCAGGCCGGCAGTTTGGCGTAAGGCGCGCTCATTGCGCGGCCTCCTGGTGCTCGATGCCGGCCATCAGCAGGCCGAGCTCGCCCTCGGTCGCTTCGGGGCCGCGTTCGCCGACGATGCGGCCCGCAAACATCACCAGGATACGGTCGGACAGCGAACGGATCTCGTCAAGCTCGACCGACACCACCAGCACCGCCTTGCCCTGGTCGCGCATGGCGATCAGGCGCTTGTGGATGAATTCGATGGCGCCGACATCGACGCCGCGTGTCGGCTGACCAACGATCAGAACACCAGGGTCCTGCTCCATCTCCCGCGCCAGCACGATCTTCTGCTGGTTGCCGCCGGAAAAATTGGCGGTCTTCAGCCGGCAGTCGGCCGGGCGGATGTCGTATTTGGCGATCTTGTCCCTGGCATCGTTGCGGATGGCATCGATGTTGAGGAACGGCCCCTTCAAATACCGGGGATCATCGTGATAGCCGAGGATCGAATTCTCGTTCTCCTCGAAGGCCAGCACCAGCCCGACGTGATGGCGGTCCTCCGGCACATGCGCGAGGCCACGGTCGCGCAGTTCGCCGGGGTCGGCGGCGCCGGTCAGGTCGATCGGCTTGCCGTCGAGCATGACCGAGCCGGACACTGCGCGCCTGATGCCGGAAATCGCCTCGAGCAGTTCGGATTGTCCGTTGCCGGCGACACCGGCGATGCCGACGATCTCGCCCGCCCTGATATCGAAGGAGATGTCGTCGACCATGGTGACGCCGCGCGTATCCTTCACCGTCAGGTTCTTGACAGCGAGCTTGACGCCGCCGGCTGCCGCCTCGCCCTTCTCGACCCGCAAGAGCACGCGCCGCCCGACCATCAGCTCGGCCAGTTCCTCGACAGTCGTCTTCCTGGTCTCGCGCGTCGCCACCATCGTGCCCTGGCGCATCACCGACACGCTGTCGGTGATGGCCATGATCTCGCGCAATTTGTGGGTGATCAGCACCACCGTCTTGCCCTGGTCCTTCAACTGCCCGAGGATGCGGAACAGGTGATCGGCCTCGGCCGGTGTCAGCACGCCCGTAGGCTCGTCGAGGATCAGGATCTCGGCGCCGCGATAGAGTGCTTTCAGGATCTCCACCCGCTGCTGCAGGCCGACCGGCAGTTCCTCGATGATTGCATCGGGATCGACTTCCAGCCCGTATTCACGCTCCAGCCGCTCCAGTTCGGAGCGCGCCTTGGCGATGCTCTTCTTCAGCAGCGCATCGCTTTCGGCGCCGAGGATGACGTTCTCCAGCACCGTGAAATTGTCGACCAGCATAAAGTGCTGATGCACCATGCCGATGCCGAGCGCGATGGCGTCATTGGGGGTTTTGATCGAGGCCGGCTGGCCGCCAACGCGGATCTCGCCGCTGTCGGCCTGGTAGAAGCCGTAGAGGATCGACATCAGCGTCGACTTGCCAGCTCCGTTCTCGCCGACAATGCCGTGGATCGTGCCGCGACCGATCTCAAGATTGATGTCCCGGTTGGCGCGAACCGCACCAAAACTCTTGTTGATGCCGATCAACTCGATTGCGGCTTGCGCCATGCAGCCTGTCCCACTCTTATTTTTTTATCGCTTGGTCAAAACGCCTAGCATGACGCTCCGCCCGTGCCAATTGGCGGAGCCGGTTTACTCTCGACAAATCCCGGTGCGCTTGTCAATTTGCAACGTGGCCAGGGCCTTCACATTCGCTAGTATGACGGCGCCGGAATTCGCATTACGGCGCAAGACATCGCGGTCAACGACATCGCGATGAGACTGGGGAATTCACATGATCACGCCCGCCGACCGGCTGACGACGCTGGAAATACGCGCCGCCGAGCAAGAGAAGATCATCGAGGAACTGTCCGGCCAGATCGCCGAGCAGTGGAAAGTGATCGAGCGCATGCAGCGCAAGCTCGACGCGCTGACGGATCGCTTCCTGGCGCTGGAGGAGCAGACAGGAGATGAGGTGCCGGTAACCAAGCCACCGCACTGGTGAGGAAAAAGGGAAGGTGCACGCCGTGGTCAGTGAAAACGATCGCATCGCGCGGGCCGGCGAATATGTGCTCGGTCTTATGAACGACAAAGACCGCGAACGGGCCGAACGTGACCTGGAGGTCGATCCCGCCTTCCGCGACGCGGTCGTGCGACTTGCCGAGCAGATGTATTTCTTCGACCGTTACGGAAAACGCGGCCTGCTGCCTGGCAGGCATTGGGAACTGGTTACCCAACGCCTAGCCGAGTTACCTCAGATGCGCAGCGTCGAGCTCGGCGGCAATGAGGTCAAACCGCGCACGGTGATCCGAAGCCTGTCCCGGCCACCATACGGCATTGGCGTGCACGCGCTTGGCGGCCGGCGCGGAGTTGTCGTTGCCGCCGGGCTGATGGTGGCGTTCGCGCTGGGCTGTGTCGTCGCGAAGCTGCTATAGGCGAGGCCGGCGCGACATCAGCGCCATCGTCTCGCCGTCCGAGCCGCTTATCTCAACGGTATTCCAGCCGAGGGCCGCGTAGAAATCACGCGCATCCCATGAGTAGAGATAGAGCGTCTCGACGCCGCGTGACGCCGCATGGGCTTCCGTTGCCTTGACCAGCGCGGTGGCGATGCCTCGGCGTCGATATCTTGCATCGACAACCAACCCGGCCAGCCATGGCGTCAGATCATGTGCGGGCTCCAGCTCGTGGCGGACTAGCAGGCATGTCCCGACCGGGGTGTCGCCGATCCGGGCCACGAATGCCGCCTCGAAGCCGTCACCGGCGATCAAGCCACGAAGCCCTGCCGCATCTCCCCGAGGGTCCTTCCGGTTCCCTCGAAAAAGGCAGCCAGGCGCAGTTGGGCTACCGCTGCTACGTCGTGCTCGCCCATGGGTTCGATCTTCGGCTGCATCTGTATCCCCAAACGGTGTCCGGCACGGAGCGAACGTTTCTCTCGATCCGGCAAAGACAAAACCGCCGGGCTGGCGCCCGGCGGTTTGCAGATCATGGCTGTGTGTTCGTGCCGCTCAATAGGGGCAAGCGTTGTCAGCCGTATAATCGTGCACTTCGACCTTTCCGGCAATGATGTCGGCCTTGGCCTTTTCGACGGCCGCCTTCATCTCGTCCGTCACCAGCGCCTTGTTGTTGTCGTCCATGGCGTAGTCGACGCCGCCTTCCTTGAGGCCCAGATTCTCGACTCCGCCCTTGAAGGTGCCGTTCTTGCCGTCCATGAAGGCGGTGTAGACGGCGACGTCGACGCGCTTCAGCATCGAGGTCAGCACCTTGCCCGGCTGCAGGCCGTTCTGGTTGGAATCGACGCCGATGCCGAGCTTGCCGGCATCTGCCGCCGCCTGCAGCACGCCGACGCCGGTGCCGCCTGCCGCGGCATAGACCACGTCGGAGCCCTGGTCGATCTGCGTCTTGGCGATCTCGCCGCCCTTGGCCGGATCGTTCCAGGCAGCCGGCGTGTCACCCGTCATGTTCTGGATGACGTCGGTCGCGCCCGCTGACTTGGCGCCGCCGACATAGCCGCATTCGAACTTGCGGATCAGCGGGATATCCATGCCGCCGACGAAGGAGACCTTCTTCGACTTCGAAGCCATGGCCGCAAGGACGCCGACGAGGTAGGAGCCCTCCTGTTCCTTGAACTTCAGCGACCGCACGTTCGGCAGATCGACCTGGTCGTCGATGATGGCGAAGTTCAGGTCGGGATATTCGGCGGCGACCTTGGCCAGCGCGTCCGTCCAGGCAAAGCCGGCCATGACGATCGGGTTGCGGCCGTCCTCGGCGAAGCGGCGCAGCGCCTGCTCACGCTGCGAGGCATTGGAGACCTCGAATTCGACGTAGGCCGTGCCGGTTTCCGTCTTGAATTTTTCGGCGCCGTTGTAGGCAGCCTCGTTGAAGGATTTGTCGAACTTGCCGCCGAGATCATAGAGGATGGCCGGCTGGACATCCGCGGCGAAAGCCGGAAGAACCATTGCGGTTGCGGCCAGGAGGCCGAGAACGATACGTTTCATGTGATCCACACCCTGTCGGTTATTTTTTCCGTTACGCGCCGCATGCCGGCCCGGTTCTCCGGCAGGCATACGACGTCAGCCAGGAGTGTACTCCCTCCCGCTCGGCGGCAATCTGGCATGGCCCGAAACAAAATTCACGCGGAATTTTGACCTTTTGGAAAAGCTTGGTGCGGGCAAGCCGCACCGCAGCTTGTCCTTGCGCCAAGTGTCAGGCGGAGGCGGCGGCAGGGATGGCGCAAGCGACGCCAGTGCCTTTGAGGTTGCACGTGCCGTAAGGATTCTTCGCCAGATATTGCTGGTGATCGGATTCTGCGAAGTAGAATTCGGCCGCGGGCGCGATCTCGGTGGTGATCCTGCCGTGGCCGGCACGGCGCAGCGAGGTCTCATACGCATCGCGCGAGGCGCTCGCCGCCGACAATTGCGCCTCGTCGCTCGTGTAGATCGCGGACCGATAGGCGGTGCCGACATCATTGCCCTGGCGCATGCCTTGCGTGGGGTCGTGGCTTTCCCAGAACAGCTTCAGAAGCCCAGCATAGGAGACGATCTCGGGGTCATGGACCACCAGCACCACTTCGGCATGGCCGGTAAGCCCGGTGCAGGTCTCCTGATAGGTCGGATTGGGGGTGAAGCCGCCGGCATAGCCAGCCGCGGTGACCCAGACGCCTTCGATCTGCCAGAGCAGCCGCTCCGCACCCCAGAAGCAGCCCAGTCCGAACATCGCCGTCTGCAGCCTCTCGGGATAAGGACCCTTGAGCGGTCTTTTCAAGACCTTGTGTCTGGATGCGGTCGGGATCGCCTTGGCGCGGCCCGGCAGGGCCTCGGAGGGCTTCGGCAGATTGAGCTTCTTGTTCAGCATGTCGCTGAGAAAGAACATGCGCGGCTCCTCTTCGGGTGATACGCAAGAAGCCGCATGACGGCGGCTTTGTTTGAGCATCGGATTTCCCAAAACCGGCAACCGCTTTTGGGTCCGATGCTCTAGGTGGCGGCGAACTGCCCAGCACGCGGTGACCGCCTGTAGCCTATCGCATAGAGCAGGAAAGCCAGCACCGCGAACACGGCGAAGCCTGGCTGGTTCAGCACCCAGGCGATGGCGCCGTCCCACAGCAGCGGGCTGGCCTTGGTTCGGATGAAGGTCTCGAAGGCGGCCCGCGTGTCGGGGGAGACCGCCAGCCAACTGGTGTTGAGCGGGGTCAGCACCAGAACGGAGGCCGCCACGGTGCGTGTCGCGTCGAGCACCGCCATGATGACGGAAATCGACAGCGCGATCATTGCGGCAAGACGAAAGACGAAGCGAAACATCAGAACCCTCCTCCGGGCTGGTCCCCCTCGCGAGGGGCCTTTCAGAGATAGAATGCGCATGGCTGGATCGCAATCGCCATACGCGAATTTGCAGACTCCAAACTCAGGTCAACAGAAGCCCGCACGACAGTCGGTCGGGTGGCTTTTCATTGACATGTGAGGGCAGCTATGCTAACAATCGGCATGGTGCTGACTTGCGCCGACGACCCGCCGCACAGGCGGGTTTTTGCGTTTGGTGCCTTGCAAACCGACGTGCCGGCGAAGTCTTTAAAGACCGGGTGAACCCGGATTCCTTGCTCTGCGCGAATTATGCGGCCGGCTTCCTTTTGCGCCGATGGACACGCCAGACGGCGAAAATGCCGCCGCCAATGGCGCTGATCACGAGGCCGGCCAGGCCGGTGAACACGGCAAAATAGCCGCAGGCGCCCTCGAAACAGCTCATCTCGGTGGCATCAGCGGTCACCGAGCCGATGGCGAATCCGCCCACGGCGCCGATGACCGCGCCCAGGACGATGCCGAGCAGCGCGGCGATGACCGAGACGAAGGCCGATGGGCTTTCGGTTTCCGGATTGACATAAACGGCATCGGCTTCGGATCCACGGCGCAGCAGATAGATGCAGAGAACGCCGATGGCGATTTGAGCAGCCATGATGGCAAGCGCCTGGCCCGAAAAGACGAAATCCGAAATCGTCAGTGCACAGGCCTGCCAGGTCACCAGCCAGACGATTGTGGCGACCTGCCAGATGATGAACCGTCGCGGGAAGCGGGCCGAGCGGCCGAAGGCGAGGCCGAGCAGGTAAAGCCCCCACAGGATGGTGACGATATCGATGACGAGCCCGCCATAGATAAGGTAAAACACGCTGTCTGGCAGGCCGGTGGCTCCGACCGCGGGCCAGACGGAGATCAGGCCGTAGACCGACCACGCCATGACGAAGACAAGCCAGCCCACCGGCACGAAGGACAGCCCGCTGTCCGGCCGCCTGACTGGCGTCTGTCCATTGCTCGATGTCATGTCCGCACAATGCCCCCGCAAAGCCTCGGCACCCGACAGGCAACTCCGGGGGAAGTCAAGGGCGGCCGGCCCCGCGGTCCTGCCTGTGCACACCATTGCAGCGCCGCCGCCCGCAAAAATGGGCATGCCGGCGGCCTTGCGAAACACTGTGTGGCCGGCAAAGCGAATAGACTGCCGTTATGGCTTGGCATTCGGCGCCGGATCGACTAGATGAGCCCCGCGCCTGTTGCTTCGACGGCTCAGGTGCCGGGGAAGGCGTTTGCTGGTTGGCGACGCCGATGGCGGAAGTTCCGCCTTGCCCCAAGGGAGGTGCATCTCCCCAACCCGCGCGGCAAAACCGGCCGACGTGACATGCATGGACGGAGAGGTGGCCGAGTGGTTGAAGGCGCACGCCTGGAAAGTGTGTTTACGGGAGACCGTAACGCGGGTTCGAATCCCGCTCTCTCCGCCAACTTGCACCCCAGCCGGAGTTGCCTGGAGCCGGCGCCCAGGGCACACGGACCAAGGCAATCCTCGTCGAGCGCCACGGAGGACCCGACGTTCTGCAGCTTGCGGAGATCGGCTTGGCGCAGCCATCGCGTAGCGAGGTCCAGATCCGTCACACAATCATTGGGGTCAATTTCATCGACGTCTATTGCAGGACCGGATTTCGACCTCCTGCAGCCGCCGGGCGTTCCGGGCATGGAAGCCGCCGGTCTCATCGCAGCGGTCGGCCCGGAGGTTTCAGGCTTTTCAGTCGGCGACCGCATTGCCTATGCATGCCCGCCGGTCGGCGCCTACTGGCGCAGGCTGCCGACGCTCATCGCGATCTCGAGGCCAGGAGGACAACCGGGGCGCTTGTGCTGAAGGTGTGATAGTGTTGCCCCGGTGCTGTCATATTCTGAACTTGGCGAGCAGTTTGCACGACCGTCTCCACTGAGATGCAATTTCATTCGACAAATGCCGGGCCGAATACCGGAGAATGGCAGCAAAACGGTCGATCATCTCGCCCTAGATCACCGCTTCCTCGAGGAACGGCTCGTTGCGCTCTATGCGCTCGTAACAGAACGGCGACAGATCGAGCGTCTGGAAAGCCCCGTGAACGATGAGTTCTGAAACTCCCCGGCCCACGGCTGGCGACTGTTGCAGCCCGTGCCCCGAGAAGCCGTTGGCAAACATGAAATTGGTCACCTGCGGGTGGAAGCCGACGATGCCGTTGTGGTCGAGCATGTTGTACTCGTAGTGGCCGGTCCAACTGGTCTGGACCTTGAGTGCGTCGAAAGACGGAATGCGGTGCCAGAGTGCCGGCCAGATGTAGTCGTCGAACTCTTCATACTGCATTTCGAAGTCGTCGTAGCCGGCTGGCCCGTCGCCCTGCGGGGTGTTGCCGGTGAGAAAAAGCTCGCCTTCCGGGCGCACGAATGTACCGGAAAGGTCGATGACGTTAGGCATCCGGCCAGGGATCGGATTGGCGCTGGCGAAGACGAAGCTGTAGCGCTTGTACGGCGCGACCGGGATCGACAGGCCGGCCATGGCTGCGACCTGTTGCGCGCGCGGACCCGCGGCGTTGACCAATGTTCCGCAGGCGATCGTCTGGCCGGTCGCGAGGCGCACCGAGACGACCCGCCCGTTGGCGATGCCAAGCTCCGTCACGGCATTGTCGATATACTCGACACCGCTGGCGCGGGCGGCTCGGCGGAAACCGTTCATCAGCCCCATGGAATCGAACCAGCCCTCTTCCCGGGCCCCCCAGGAACCGCCGCCGAGATCATCCACGTTGAGCCAGGGAAAGCGATCCTTCAGCGGGCCCGGCTCGAGGAAGACAGTGTGAGCCCCGAGACTTCGCTGCAGGTCGACGCGCTCGCGGGCCGCTTCGATGCCGTCCGGGGAGCAGCAGTAGAGATAGCCGTGCTCACGAAAGCCGAGATCGGGCGCCGGCTCGTCCTTGTAGAAGGGTGCCATGCGCTCCTGGAAGGTGCGGATGACCTCGATGCCGAACTGGCTGATCTTCACATTGATCGGATTGGAATATTGCTGCCGGATCGCGCTGGTGGACAGCGCTGTCGATGAAAACTCGTAACTGCTATCGCGCTCGACCACGAGGATCGAGGCACCGCTGCCCAGCGCCTGGCTCAGCCAGTAGGCCGTGGACGAGCCGACAACCGCTCCGCCGACGATGACGATGTCGTAGGCGTTGCGCGATGGCGCTTTGTAAGGTGGGATCGCCATGGCTCCGACTTCAAGCTACTGGTTGAACAAAGCGATCAGGGCATCCGAGCCCCGCGCAAGAAGGCCAAGGTCCGAACCGACGGCAACCATGGTGAAGCCTTCGGCAAGGTAGCGGTCGGCATCGGCCTTTGCCGGCGCCAGGATGCCGCTTGCCTTGCCTGCCGCCGTTGCGGCCTGACGCACGGACGAGATTGCCTCCTGGACATGTGCCGCGCCGGGATTGCCCATCGCGCCCATATTGGTGGAAAGATCGCCGGGACCGACGAAGAGAACGTCGACGCCGTCGACCGCCGCGATCTCGGCGGCATTCGCCACGCCCAATTCATCCTCAATCTGCACGGCGAGAAGCTGCTGCTCACGCGCCTTGGCGTGGTAGCCGGCGATGCGGCCGAAGGCGTTGGCGCGGTGACCGACCGAGAAGCCGCGAAATCCGCCGGGCGCATAGGTCATGGCCGCGACGATGGCGCGGGCCTGATCGGCGGTCCGTACATTGGGGATCATCAGGCTGCGTGCGCCGATATCCAGCGCCTGCTTGATCAGATTGGGATCGTCGGAGGGCAGCCTGACGACAGCCTCGCTGTCGAAGCCGCCCATCACCTGAAGCTGCGCCATGATGCTGCGCAGATGGTTGGGGCTGTGTTCGCCGTCGATGAGCACCCAATCGGCTCCGGAGCCGGCGACGATCTCCGTGGTGAGCGCCGAAGCCAGCGAGCACCAGATGCCGATGTGAGCCTGGCCAGCCGCTGTGGCAGCTTTCAGCGTGTTGAGGCGTTCTTGCATCTTGCGATCATCTCCAATCATCTGGATTGAAATTTGTATGATGTCCTATATCATATGGCTACAAAACGGTGCAAGATGGGATGTGCGGACTTTCGAATGGGAGCTGGAGAATGAGGATCGGGTTCATCGGGCTTGGCGTCATGGGAGCACCGATGGCGCGCCACCTGGCCGATGCCGGGCATGAGATCGTCACCGTTCTCAATCGCTCCCCTCTACCGCAGGGCCTGACCGCATCGGTCGTCGCGTCCGCCGCCGAAGTGGCACGGCGGTCCGAGATCATCATCACCATGCTGCCCGACACGCCTGACGTCGAACGCGTCCTGTTGGGCGAGGACGGCGTCCTGGAAGGACTGTCAGCCGGCAAGCTGGTCGTCGACATGAGCTCGATCAGCCCCATCGCCACGGCGGCGTTCGCGGCGAAACTGCGAGAGAAGGGAGCCGGTTACCTCGACGCCCCGGTCTCGGGCGGCGAGGTCGGCGCCAAGGCGGCAAGCCTCACCATCATGGTCGGCGGCCCGGCCGCCGAGTTCGAGCGGGCGCTGCCGATCTTTGAGACACTCGGCAAGAACGTCACTTCGATCGGCGAGCAGAATGGCGCCGGGCAGACCTGCAAGATCGCCAACCAGATCATCGTCGCGCTCAACATCGAGGCCGTGGCCGAAGCGCTTGTCTTCGCCAGCAAGGCCGGGTGCGACCCGACGAAGGTGCGCGGCGCCCTGATGGGTGGCTTCGCCGCTTCCCGCGTCCTGGAAGTGCATGGCCAGCGCATGATCGACCGGACCTTCGCCCCAGGCTTCCGCATCAAGCTCCACCAGAAGGATCTCAACCTGGCGCTTGACAGTGCCCGCGTTCTTGGCGTGGCGCTGCCGAACACCGCCATGGCGCAGCAACTGATGAATGCCTGTTCGGGCCATCCAGGCGGCGCCGAGGCCGATCACTCGTCTCTCGTCGGGGCGCTGGAGATCCTCAGCGGCCACGAACTGTCAAAAGAAAAGGAGTAAAACCGATGCGCGGAACCGGCAAGGCCGAGATCTTCGTGATGCTGGCCCATCCCGTGGCCCATGCCAAGAGCCCCGGCATATTCAACGAGATCTTCGAGCAGAAGGGCCTCGACAGCCTCATGGTGCCCTTGAGCTGCCGCCCGGAGGATTTCGAGACCTTCTGGGCCGGCATCACGGCAGCCGAGAATATCAGGGGCGTGATCATTTCGGTGCCGTACAAGGTTGCGGTCTACCACAAATGCTCCGCCGCGCATGACCGCGCCGCGCGGGTGGAAAGCGCCAACTCGGTGCGACGGCTGCCGGATGGCAGCTGGTATGCCGACAATTTCGACGGCGTCGGCTTCATCGATGCGCTCAAGGCAAACGGACATCAGATCGCCGGCCGCCGCATTCTTCAAGTCGGTGCCGGCGGGGCCCGGGGCGCCCTCGCCTATTGTCTCGCGGAAGCCGGCGCCGACGAAATCCGCCTTACCGACATCGATACGGCGCGTGCCGGGAAACTGGCGGCGCTGGTTGGCCGCGCGTTCGCGAAATGCCGCATCCAGGTCGGAGAGGCCGAGCCTTCCGGCATGCATATGGCGATCAACGCCACACCTGTCGGCATGCATGCCGGCGATCCGCTGCCGCTTGACGTCAGCCGGCTGACCCCGGATATGACGGTCGTGGACATCATCATGGAGCCTGCGGAAACCGCTCTGCTGCGGGCGGCCAAGGGGATCGGCTGCCGCGTTCAACCGGGACGCCCGATGATGGATTTCCAGGTCCGGGCGATGTCCGAATTCTTCGACATCGAAGGCAAGGACCGCGGCCATGGCTGAGACACCGACTGCCGTCGTCATCGGCGGCACGTCCGGCATCGGACGCGCTATCGCGCAGCGCTTCGCCGAAGACGGTTATCATGTGGTCGTCTCCGGCCGGGATGCGACGAGGGGCAATGAGGCGGCCGGCTCCTGCCAGGCGGCAGGCGCGCCGCGTGCGCTGTTTGTCCAGACAGATGTCGCAGATAGCGGCTCAGTCGAGGCTCTGGCACGGATTGTCAGCGACGGGTTCGGCACGCCTCACGTCGTCGTCAACTGCGCCGGCATCTTGCAGAGCGGCAAGTACGTCCTTGATCAGGATCTGGACGAGGACGAGAAGATGTGGCGGGTGAATTATCGCGGCACGCTGTTGGGGTGCCAGGTGTTTGGCCGGCTGATGTCGGCCGCCCGGCGAGGTGCGATCCTGAATGTCGGCTCGCTCGCCTCTTTCGCGCCGCTGTCGCTGCCGGCCTACACGCCGGGAAAGCATGCGGTCCTGGCCCTGACCCAGATCCTCGCCGCCGAACTCGGCCCGCATGGCGTTCGCGTCAATGCGGTCGCGCCCGGCTATACACTTTCCGATGGTTTGAAGACCAAGATCGCCAGGGGTGAACGCAACCCCGAAGCCATACAGGCCTCCACGGCACTGCGACGCTTCGTCGAGCCGCGCGATGTCGCCGAGGCGGCATTGTTCCTCTGCTCGGAGCGCGCCGCTTCGATTACCGGCGTCACCTTGCCGGTCGACGCCGGCTGGCTGGTTCAGGCGCCTTACGCACAATATCTGCAGGGAAATCCCATCCGGCAAACGCCGGCTATCTGACAAGGATAATCCAGTGAGCAATATCCGGCCAATGAGCGACATCCAGCGCTTCGACTTCGATACCCGCATCCACCACGGCGTCATCCATAACGGCACGCTCTACCTCACCGGCCAGGTCGCGAGGCCCGGCCAGTCCGCGGCCGACCAGATGCGCGAGGTGCTCGGCAAGATCGATGCGCTGCTTGGCAAGGCGGGCACGGACAAGACCCGCATCCTTCATGTGCAGATGTGGCTGGACGACATCAGGGATTTCGACGAAGTCAACGCGGTGTGGGACGCCTGGATGCCCGGGGAGCACGCACCGGCGCGCTCATCGGGCGAAGGACGGATGGCGAAGCCCGGAATGCTGGTCGAACTGATCGTCACCGCGGCGGTTTGAATGGTCCTGCCGGTTCGGGCATCATCCCGAATCTGGCGAGAGGGAGACTGATGACGAAGCGCAAGCCGCTTTCCACCGTCGTGGCGGAGAGCCTGTCCGAGAAGATTCGTTCCGGACAGCTGCTGCCCGGCGCGCAATTGCCGACAGAGGCGGAGCTTTGCGCCGAGTACGATGTCAGCCGCACCGTGGTGCGGGAAGCTGTGGCGCGACTACGTTCCGAAGGCCTGGTGGTGCCGCAGCAGGGGCGCGGCATGTTCGTCAGCGAGACGCCGGCGCCGCGCAACTTCTCGATACCGGACGAAGCGCTCAGGACCTTGCCGGAAACCATTGCGCTGCTCGAGCTGAGGTTGAGCGTCGAGGTGGAGTCGGCGGGATTGTGCGCGGAACGGCGCACCGATGCGGAAGCCAGCGCGATCCGCACCTTGATGGAACAGGTCGACGCCCAGCAGGCCGATCCCGCCGTCGTCCAGATCCACTACGACTATGATTTCCACCTGGCGATCGCCAAGGCGGCACGAAATGAATTCATCCACGGTTTCCTAAGCTATCTCGGGCCGATGATCGTGCCGCGCTTCCAGCTCGGCTATCTGGTCACGCCCGAACTCAAGGACAGCTACTACGCGCGCATACACAGCGAACATAAGACGATCGTCGACGCCATCGAAAGGCAGGATGGCCGCGCCGCCCGCCAGGCCATGCGCAAGCACCTGCACAACAGCCTCGGGCGGGTGCGCGCCCTGGCCCGAGCCTCTGGCGTGGAGGCAATCGAAGCCGAGCAGAAGGCGGCGGCGGCCTCACTTTTCACCGACATGAAAAGGCCTGTCTCGACAGGCGGATGAGGCCTCGCGAATTCGATCGCATCGGCGCGCCTGGGCCGAAAATTAGACATCCGTTGCGAAAGCCGTGTTTTTTGTTCCGTCACCGGCTGCGCGGGTTTCCCAAGGGCTGAAGGCGCCAGCTTGCCAGCGTTTCCTTGGGTTTTCGGCTGCTGCGGTTATACGAGCACCCCAAGGAGGTTTGGAGGCGTTCGAAATTTTCGAAAGTTTATCTTTCCTTTTTGCTGGTTTTCTTGGTTTCGCGGCATCGGCCCGGGCCGCAAACTGAAAACAGACAATCAGGAAAGTCCACGTGACGACAGCCTTCATCACCGGTGCGACGAGCGGCATAGGGCGGGCCATAGCGATCGCGCTGAGCGACGCCGGCTACGACGTCTATGCGGTCGGACGCAGCCAGGCCGCGCTCAAGGAGCTGCAGGCACAGCGGTCCGGCATCGTGCCGATTGCCGTCGACGTCACCGACCGCGAGGCCCTGGAAGCGGCCCTGGCGGATCTCACCATCGACGTGCTGATCAACAATGCCGGGGTCATGCCGCCGCTCGGCAACTTCGCCGATATGAAGATCGCTGACATCGACACCACGCTCGAGGTGAACCTCAGCGCGGCAATCCTGCTCACGCGCCTCGTCGTCCCGCAAATGCGCGAGCGGCAGTCCGGGCATGTATTGTTCACCGGCTCCACAGCGGGCCACGCGGCATACTCCAACATTGCCGTCTATTCAGCGACCAAGGCGGCGATATCAGGCTTTGCAGCAGCGCTGCGCGCCGACCTCTCCCCATCAGGCGTACGCGTCACCGAGATCGTTGCCGGCCGTGTCGAGACGCAGCTCTACCAGGACATCCTCGACGCCAACGCGCGCGCAGCCATGTACGCCAGCAAAGTGGTGCAACCGGATGACGTGGCCAGGATGGTCGTCGCTGTGCTTGGGCTTCCCGCATGGGCCGACGTTACCCGTTTCGACATCATGCCGACTTGGCCGACCTCGCCAAGCGGTACCAAGTAAGGAAAACTGGGATGAAAGATCTTTCCGTTCTGATCGTTGGCGGTGGTGCCGGCCTCGGTGCCCTCTTAGCCGAGATGGCTGTCGAGGCCGGAGCAGCAAAGATCGGCATCATCGACATCAACCAGGAAGCCGCCGAGTCCGCGCTGGCGACCGCGAAGGCCAGCGGACTGCCTACCGCGACCGCCCTTTGCGACATCCAGGTAGGCCCACAGTGCCACGCCGCATTCGAGGCGATCGTTTCGAAACTCGGGCGCGTCGACACGCTGATCAATTGCGCCGCGATCTACCCTCGCCGCCCGCTCCTCGAAATCACCGACGCCGACTGGGATGCCTCCAACGGCATCAACATCAAGGGCACCTACCACATGATGGTGGCGGCGGTTCGCCACATGCAATCGCAGGAGCCGAAGAGCCACGTCCGCGGGCGGATCGTGAACCTGACCTCGGTCGACGCCTTCAAGGCGCATCCGCAGAACGCTCACTATGCGGCGACCAAGGCCGCCGTCGTCAGCCTTACCCGATCCTTTGCTCATTACGTGGCGAAGGACGGCATTCTGGTGAATTCGGTGGCGCCGGCCGGCATGGCGACGGAGAAGGCAAAAGCGCTCGGCTTCCTGGAGGAACTGGCCAAGGCGAGCCCGCTCGGCCGCGGTGCCGAGCCAAAGGAAATTGCCGAATGGGTGCTGATGACGGGCAGCCCCAAGAATACTTACATGACTGGTGAAAACGTAATTGTTTCAGGTGGTTACATATACGCCTAAGCCTCTTTCGCCGCGGGCGACTGAACTCTGGCAGTGCATGACCGAGGCAGTGCATGACCGACCGGGCCACAAGCAGGGAAAGGAACGGAATTTTCGATGACCGGCAAGCTGCGCCTTCCCTCGCTGAATGCTCTGCGCGTGTTCCACGCGGTCGCGCAGCACAAGAGCTTTCGGCAGGCGGCGGATGAATTGCTGGTCACGCCGCAGGCCGTTGGACAGCAGATCAAGCTTCTGGAGGATACGCTCCAGGTAACGCTGTTCGAGCGCAAGGGCCGGTCGATCGAACTGACCGAGTCGGCCATTCTTCTGTCGCACTATGTCAAAGCCGGCTTCAACGAGTTTGCCGAAGGCGTTCGCCGCGTCACCAAGTCGAACTATCGGGACCGCATCAACCTGAATGCGAGCCCATACTTCGCCACGCACTATCTCCTGCCGCGGCTTTCGTTGTTCCGGGAAATCTTGCCGGGCGCGGATCTGCGCCTGACGACGATGGTCGACCTGCCCGATTTCGGGCGCGACGATATCGATATGACGGTCCAGTGGGGCTACGGCAACTGGTCCGACTATGAAACCACGTTGCTGGTGCCGGATCCGAAGATCATCTGCTGCACGCCGGCGATCGGCGAAAGGATCAAGTCGGCGCATGATCTGACACAGTTCACGTTGCTCGACACCGTCAAGTCGAAACGTCTGTGGCCGGACATATTGCGCCACCTTGGCGTGGAGCTGACGGATGGCGACCGCAGCATCAGCTTCGACGACGCCGCGACCATGCGCCGGGCGACCTTGCAAGGCATAGGTGTGGGCTTGGTTTCCGTCATCGACGCCGAGGAAGATTTCCGGGCGGGCACGCTGGTCGCGCCGATCGGCCGCGATGCCATTGCCGATATGAAACCGGAGGAAGTCCCGGGCTTCTATCTTGTCGTCCCGCGCGGACATCTGCGCGTGAAGGCGGTCGCCGCACTTCACCGATGGCTGGCTCAGCAGGACTGGCGCGGCGACCTCACGATTTCCTCGTTACCGAAACCGGCCCCGCTTTCCGACTAGAAGCGGCTTCGAGACCGAGGCCTGAAAGACGCTTTTCGGGCCTCCAACAACAAGAAACCAAACAACCTCAACAGTGGAGACGGAACATGAAAATGATGAAATGGGGGGCTTCGGCCCTGGCCCTTGGCCTCGTACATTTTGCGGCGCCGGCGGAAGCCGCCGGCGGCAAGACGCTCGAAACCGTCAAGGCACGCGGCATGCTGAACTGCACCGGCCATGACGGCTCCTATCTCGGCTTCGCCGAGGTGGACGACAAGGGCAACTGGAAGGGCATGGACATCGACCTCTGCAAGGCGGTGGCCGCGGCCGTCCTCGGCGACCCGGCGAAGCTGAAGGTCGTTCCGATCAGCTGGGCCCAGCGCTGGCCGGCCTTGCAGTCCGGCGATGTCGACATCATCATCAAGGCCTCGGGCGGCACGCTCAGCCGCGACACCGAACTTGGGCTGCAGTTCTCCATGTCCTACTATCTCGGGACCACCAAGGTGATGGCGCACAAGGAGCTGAACCTCAAGTCGCTCAAGGATGCCGCAGGCGGCACGATCTGCATTCCCGCCGGCACCTCGCAGGAACAGCAGGTCGCTGCCTATACGGCCAAGCTCGGCATCAAGCTCGAACCGGTGCTCATCGAGAAGACCGAGGAGCTCGAGCAGGCCTATTTCTCGGGACGCTGCGATCTTTATGCGCAGTGGGGTCCGACACTGGCCATTGCGCGCATCGCCAAGAGCAAGGTCGACGACCACGTCATCCTGCCCGACGTGCTCGCCGTCGAGCCTGAAGTCATGATCATGCGGCAAGGCGACGACAACTGGGTCGACATCGCCAACTGGACGCTGAGCACGCTGATCTTTGCCGAGCAGGAAGGTATCACCTCGAAGAACGTCGACGAGATAAAGGCCAAGCCGACCTCACCGCAGGTCGCCAAATTCCTCGGCGTCACGCCAGGCATGGGCAAAGGTCTCGGGCTCTCCGACGACTGGGCCTACAAGGTGATCAAGAACGTCGGCAACTACGGCGAAATCTTCGATCGCGATCTCGGCAAGGACTCGCCCTACAAGATGGATCGCGAACTGACCAATTTGTGGAACAATGGCGGTGTCCTGTTCCCGCTGGTTGTCGATTGATCCGTTCTGAACGCATCCCGCTCCAGGTCCCGCCCGGCTCACATCGGGCGGGACCGCGCGGCAATTCGGGAAGGATTTCTGAATGGTCAGCCTGCTGAGAAATCAAAAAGTCCGCAACGCACTGTTGCAGGTCCTGTATGTCGGCTCGATCGCCGCGGTGGTGCTTGCCGGCATTGCGATCGCCAGACAGAACCTGGCGGCGCAGGGGATCACCTCCGGATTCGACTTCCTGTTCAAGTCGACGGGCTGGGACCTGAACTTCTCGCTGCTGCCCGCCACGGCGAACGACCCTTATTGGTGGTACTTCCTCATCGGGATCACCAATACGCTGTTTCTGGGAACCGTCGGCCTGACGCTGGCGACGATCGTGGGAACGATCGTCGGCCTGGCGCGGACATCCTCGAACGAATTGGCCCGGCTGCTCGGCCGCACCTATGTGGACATCTTCCGAAACATCCCGCTGATCCTCCAGGTTTTTTTCTGGTATGCCGTCATCACCCATCTGCCGACGCCGCGCGCCGCGCATGAGGGATGGGGCTTTCTCCTCACCAGCCGGGGGCTTTACATCCCGTTCCCCAATGTCAGCAGCGCCGCGCTCGCTGCGGCGACATTGGCTGTGATTGCCGCCATCGCGCTGCCGATCTGGCTGGGCAGGACATCGCGCCTCAGCCTGCCGGTCGGCCAGCGTGGCGGCATCCAGCTTGCCGGCGCGGCGGCGGCACTTGCCTGCGCGGCCGTCGTTCTGGTGGCCGGCCGCCTGGCCGACTTGCCGCTGCTCGATTTCCCGGCGCTGCAAGGTCTCAATCTGAGAGGCGGCCTGCGCATTCCGCCGGAGTTTGCGACACTGGCCATCGCGATCGCCATCTATGGCGGCTCCTACATCGCCGAGATCGTGCGCGGCGGGTTCAAGGCTGTCGGCAAGGGCCAGGTCGAGGCGGCTCTTTCCCTGGGCCTCGGCCCGTGGCGGGTCTTCATGCTGGTGCGGCTGCCGCTGGCACTACGCGCCATGCTGCCAATCCTCGCCAACCAGTATGTCTGGCTGATGAAGGCGACCACAATGGGCATTGCGGTGGGCTTCACGGATTTCTTCATGATCGTGGCGCTGACGATCAACCATTCCGGCCAGACAATCGAAGCGATCGGCATCCTGATGGCTGGCTTCCTCTTCATCAATCTCAGCCTCGCCGCCATCTTCAACCGCATCAACAAAGCAATCGCCCTCAAGGGCAACCAGTTGAGGGGGTGAGGGATGGAAATGGTCGTTGTCGCCCCTCCTGCCCTTGGAAAGATCGAGGATCTGAGGCGGCGCTTCTTTGCGACACCCCTGCAGGCATTGCTGTCGCTGGCTTCCCTGGCGATCATGGTCTTCCTGGCCTGGAAGCTCCTGAATTGGGCGGTTTTCTCGGCCGTCTTCACGACGAGCGGCGGACCCGAAGCCTGTCAGGCGGCGGCGGGAGCCTGCTGGTCGGTCATTGCCGCGCGATGGCGCATCATCCTGTTCGGCCTCTATCCCTATGACGAGCAGTGGCGGTCGGCCCTGGCTTGCCTGACCGTCGTGGTCATGACGGTGCTAAGTTGCATTCCAGCCTTCTGGACGGGTCGCCGCATCGCCCTCGTATGGGGAGCCGGAACGGCGCTTTTCTACGTGCTGATGAAGGGCGGCGTGCTTGGTCTGCCCTATGTCGGCGAGGAGGCCTGGGGCGGACTGGCGCTGACCCTGTTCATCTTCGTGACCACCTGCCTGATCGGCTTCCCGCTGGCGATCTGCCTGGCGCTGTTGCGCCGCTCCGGCCTGCCATGGATTTCCCGCACCACCGGCCTCATCATCGACGGGGTGCGTTCATTGCCTCTGATCTCGATCCTGTTCACCTTCGCCATCGTGCTGCCGTTCGCACTGCCGCAATGGCTGGTGGGCGACAAGCTGTACCGGGTGATCCTGGGCTCGGCCCTGTTTTTTTCCGCCTACCAGGCGGAGATCGTCAGAGGTGGGATGCAGGGCGTTCCCAGTGGGCAAGAAGAGGCAGCCATGGCGCTTGGCATGCGCTATTGGCAGCGCGTCGGCCGCATTCTTCTACCGCAGGCCATGCGCAATGCGCTGCCGGCGACGATCAACCAGTTCGTGATCTCGTTCAAGGAAACCTCGCTGGTGATCATCGTCGGCTTCTTCGAGATCCTGGCCTCCGGCAATGCCGCCTACGGCACCGGCGAGTGGCGCTTCGCCTATGTCGAGGTCTATGCCTTCATCGCCTTCATCTACTTCATCTTCGTGTTCAGCCTGTCTCGCTATGGCGCTTTTCTCGAGCGCCGTATGTCGGTCGGCGAACGATAGGGGGCGTTTACGTGATTTCAGGAAGCTCGCCCCGATCCAGCGGCCCCGCGGTGCTGATCGAAAATCTCGACAAATATTACGGGACATTCCAGGCGCTGCGAAAGGTGAGCTTGTCCGTGGATCGCGGCGAGAGGATCGTCGTCTGCGGCCCGTCCGGCTCCGGCAAGTCCACCATGATCCGCTGCATCAACCGTCTGGAGCAGCACAATGGCGGCCGGATCACCGTGCTCGGCACCGAGCTCAACGACGATGTCGGCAACATCGACGGGATCAGGCGGGAAGTCGGCATGGTGTTCCAGCACTTCAACCTGTTTCCACACATGACGGTGCTGGAGAACTGCATGCTCGCGCCCATGATCGTGCGCAAGGTGCCGCGCGCGGAAGCCGAGGCGACCGCCCGGCGCTATCTGGAGAAGGTACCCATTCCCGAACAGGCGATGAAGTATCCCGCTCAGTTGTCCGGCGGCCAGCAACAGCGGGTCGCGATAGCGCGTGCCCTTTGCATGCAGCCCGAGATCATGCTGTTCGATGAGCCGACCTCTGCGCTCGACCCGGAAATGATCGCGGAAGTGCTCGACGTCATAGTCACGCTCGCCTCCGAAGGCATGACAATGATCTGCGTCACGCATGAGATGGGTTTTGCGCGCCGGGTTGCCGACCGGGTGATTTTCATGGATGGAGGCGAGATCGTCGAACAGGCGCCTCCCGATGAATTCTTCACCTCCTCCCGCAACGAGCGCACGCGGCAGTTCCTGTCGCAAGTGCTTGGTCACTGATCGATGCAACGATCCCGTGTCAGGCCGCAGCCATGTCCGTGACTGATCCCGTCACCGCCTTGCGCGAGATACTCGGACCGAAAGGCTGGCTTTCGGGCAGCGATGCCAGGCCCTATCAGCGCGATTGGCTCGATCGCTACGGCGTCGCGGCTCTGGGCGTGGCCAGGCCTGCGGACACCTCCGAAGTGGCCAGTGTCGTAAAGGCATGCCACGCGGCCGGACTGGCGGTCGTGCCGCAAGGCGGCAACACCGGGCTTTGCGGCGGCGCCGTCGCGGATCGGCCGGATGCGGTGATCGTTTCGCTTTCGCGCATGACGGCGATCGGCAAACCGGACTTGGACAGCGGCTCGATCCTCATCGAGGCGGGGGCCGTGCTTGCCGCGCTGCACGAGGCGCTGGAACCGCACGGCCTGATGTTTCCGATGCATCTCGGCGCGGAAGGCAGCGCCAGGATCGGCGGCCTGGTCGGCACCAATGCCGGCGGCAGCCAGGCATTCCGGTATGGCATGATGCAAGACCTCGTGCTTGGCCTGGAGGTCGTGACCCCTGACGGGGCGATATGGAACGGGCTGCGCGCGGTGCAGAAGGACAATGCAGGCTACCAGTTGCGCAAGCTCTATTGCGGCGCGGAAGGAACGCTTGGCATCGTGACGCGCGCGATCCTGCGGCTCTACCCGATGCCACGGCGGCAGGCGAGCGCGCTTGTCGTCATGCCCGATTTCGCTGCCGCGGTTTCGTTCGGCACCTTTCTGCGGGGCGAGGCGGCGGAATTCCTGACCGGCCTCGAGTTCTTCTCCGACATCGGGCTGGGACTGGCCCTCAAACACCTGCCCGACCTAGCCTACCAGTTGGAGGCACGCGGCGAGGTCTATGTGCTGGTCGAACTGGCATCGGGCGCCCCCCGCGTTCCACTCGACGAGATACTGGCTTCGGCGCTGGAGTGGGGGATGGAGCAAGGCCTGGTGCGGGACGGAGCATTGGCGGCGACGGGCGCGCATCGCGCACAATTCTGGCGGCTGCGAGAGGAGCAGCCGGAAGGACAGAGGCTGGAAGGCGAGCAGCTGAAGCACGACATCTCGGTGCCTCCGGGCGCTATCGCCCGTTTCGTCGAGGCCGGCGCAGAGATCTGCGACGACATTCTTCCCGGCGTGCGGATAAACCCATTCGGGCATCTCGGCGACGGCAACATCCACTACAATCTGTCGCCGCCGGAAGGCCGCGCCGGCTTTGACGGCAAGGCCGGGCGGTTCGCCGAGGCGCTATCGTCGCTCGCCACGGAAATGGGCGGCAGTTTCGCGGCCGAGCATGGACTTGGCCGCGCCAAGATCGCCACGGCCGACCGAAACCGCAGTCCGTTGGAGCGCGAACTCATGGCGCGGCTCAAGGATGCATTCGATCCACGGGGAACGATGAATCCGGGCGTGCTGGTGCACGCTGCTCGGCAAAGAAAAACTTTCGAATAGACGGCATTTCTTGATTTCGCCCCGAACCGCCTGCGTGCACCTATGAACCGAAGGCAGGCTCGATCGACCTGCCGCCAAAGTGAGGATGTCGAAGCATGATCCGCAATGGCGGCCGCCTTCTCGTCGAGTGCCTGATCGGGCTTGGCGCGACCAGGAGCTTCGGCGTGCCCGGAGAAAGTTATCTGGCCGTCCTGGACGCGCTGCACGACACGCAGGGAAAGCTGGACTACACGCTTTGCCGCAATGAAGGCGGCGCGGCGTTCATGGCCTCGGCCTACGGCAAGCTTACCGGCTCGCCAGGCATCTGTTTCGTGACGCGCGGCCCAGGCGCCACCAACGCCAGCATCGGCGTTCACACGGCCATGCAGGACAGTTCGCCGATGATCCTGTTCGTCGGCCAGGTCGGCACCGACATGAAGGGCCGCGAAGCGTTTCAGGAAATCGACTACCGGGCGGTGTTCGGCACGGTCGCCAAATGGGCGGTCGAGATCAACGATGTCGCGCGCCTGCCCGAGATTGTGGCGCGGGCATGGACGACCGCATTGACCGGACGACCTGGTCCCGTCGTGGTCGCGCTGCCCGAGGACATGCTGACCACCATGACCGAAGCGGCTCCGCTCAGCGCACCGGTGGCCATTTTCGAGCCGGCGCCGTCGCCGGAAGCGATCGCTTCGGCCTTCAGGCTGCTGGCCAAGGCCGAGAGGCCGGTCCTGCTCATGGGCGGCGCCAACTGGACCGTGGACGGACGTGCGGCGCTACAGGCTTTCGCAGAGGTTTCCGACATCCCTGTCGTAGCGGCCTTTCGCTATCAGGACCAGTTCGACAACCATTCGCCGGTCTTTGTCGGCGAGGCCGGCGTCGGCATGGTGGCGCATGTCAAAGCCCTGCTCCGCGACGCCGACGTGATCCTGGCCGTCAATGTGCGTTTCGGCGAGATGACCACGGACGGCTATACGCTGCTGTCCGTGCCGTTGCCGCGCCAGAAACTGATCCATGTCCATGGCTCCGATCGCGAGATCGGCAAGATCTATGTGCCGGCCATCGGTATCCATGCCGGGCCGAACGCTTTTGCCCGGGCGTTGACGCCCGTCAAAGGCGGCTGGGCGGATTGGCGCGCGACGGCCCGCAAAGCCTATGAAGGGACATTCGGCGCGCCCGTCCAGCCCGGCCCGGTGGACATGGTGGAGGTCAGCGCCTGGCTGCGCGAAAACCTGCCTGCCGACGTCATTCTCACCAACGGCGCCGGCAATTTCACCGTCTGGCCGAACAAGTTCTTCAAGTTCGGGCCGGACGCACGGCTGCTCGCCCCGCAGTCTGGCGCCATGGGCTACGGCCTGCCGGCGGCAATTGCCGCCAAGGTTGCGTTTCCAGAACGCACGGTCGTCTGCTTTGCCGGCGACGGCGACTTCCAGATGAATTGCCAGGAACTCGGAACCGCCATGCAGGCTGGCGCGCAGCCGATCGTGCTGATCCTCAACAACGGCATCTACGGCACGATCCGCGCCCATCAGGAGCGCCACTATCCGGCGCGCGTTTCGGGCACGTCGCTCGAAAACCCTGATTTCGTGACACTGGCAAAGGCCTATGGCTTCCATGCCGAGCGGATCGAGGCGACGCGCGATTTCGCGGCGGCGTTCGATCGGGCGCTCGGATCCGTGACGGGAGCGGTCCTCGACATCGCCATATCTCCCGAAGCGCTGACGCCCCGACAGACCCTTTCCCAGATGCGTGACGCCGCGCTCGCTTCCCAGAAGGCCAAGGCATGACCTCCAAAGACGACATCCGTCTCGGCGCGGACATAGGCGGCACGTTCACCGACGTCGCGCTCGACCTCAGGGGAACGATCTTCTCCACCAAGGTGTTGACCAATTATGCGGCGCCCGAGCAGGCGATCCTGGACGGCATTGCCGTCGTCACGCGCGATGCCGGTATCGCGCTTGCCGAGATCGGCATCATCATCCACGGCACGACGCTGGCGACGAATGCGCTCATCGAACGCCGTGGCGCCAAGACCGCGCTGGTCACCACCGAAGGGTTCCGCGATGTCATCGAGATGCGCACGGAAAACCGCTTCGAGCAGTATGACCTCGACCTGCAGCTGCCGGCGCCGCTAATCCCGCGCGAGCACCGTTTCACGGTAAAGGGCCGGATCGGCGCGGAAGGCCAGGAGCTTCAGCCGCTCGACGAAGCCGCCCTGGAAGGCATTGCCGACCGGATCGCGGCCGGCGGCTTCGGCTCCGTGGCGATCGGCTTCATCCACGCCTACACCAACCCTGATCATGAGCGCCGGGCACGCGCTATCCTGTCCCGCAAGCTTGCCATCCCGATTTCGATCAGCGCCGAAGTCTCGCCGCAGATGCGCGAGTTCGAACGCTTCAACACGGTCTGCGCCAACGCCTATGTGCGGCCGCAGATGGCGGACTATCTCGCGCGTTTCCAGACCCGCTTGAAGGAGATGGGCGCCGAGTGCCCGGTCTTCATGATCCATTCGGGCGGCGGTCTGATCTCGGTGGAGACGGCCTCGGAATTTCCCGTGCGCCTCGTGGAGTCCGGCCCGGCCGGCGGCGCCATCTTCGCCGCCGACATCGCCAGGCGATTCGGCCTGGAAAAGGTCGTCTCCTATGATATGGGCGGCACCACTGCAAAGATCTGCCTGATCGAGGATTATGCGCCGCGCACCGCCAGAACCTTCGAAGTGGCGCGTACCTATCGCTTCTGCAAAGGTTCCGGCATGCCGATCTCCATTCCCGTGATCGAGATGATCGAGATCGGCGCCGGCGGCGGCTCGATCGCCTGGGTCGACGCCATGGGCCGCATCCAGACCGGTCCCGAAAGTGCCGGATCGGAACCTGGCCCGGCCTGCTACGGCCGCGGCGGCAGGCGCCCGGCCATCACAGATGCCGACCTGGTGCTCGGCAAGCTCGATCCCGACAATTTCGCCGGCGGCGCCATCAGGCTGGACACGTCCGCATCCGAACAGGCGATCCTGCGCGATGTCGGCGAACGCCTGTCGCTCGATGCCATGGCGACGGCCTTCGGCATCTGCGAGGTGGTGGACGAGAACATGGCCAATGCCGCCCGCGTCCATGCCGTCGAAAACGGCAAAAACATCTCCGACAACGTGATGATCGCCTTCGGTGGCGCGGCCCCGCTTCACGCCGCCAGGCTTTGCGAGAAACTCGGCATCGACCAGTGCATCGTCCCCAAGGGCGCGGGCGTCGGATCGGCGATCGGCTTCCTCAAGGCTCCGTTCGGCTACGAAGCCCTGGCATCCCGGCTGACGCGGCTGTCGCAGTTCAAGCCGGCCGAGGCCAATGCTTTGCTCGACGACCTCAAAGTCTCAGCCGAAAGCTTCGTGCGGGCAGGGGCCAACGGTACGATCACATGCGAAATCACCGCCTTCATGCGCTACGCCGGCCAGGGCTGGGAAATCCCTGTGCCGCTGCCGGACAAGCCGTTCGGCAACGATGCCGCAACCACGCTCGAGGATTTGTTCCAGGCGAATTACCAACGCTTCTTCGGCCGCGCCATCGAAGGACTTGGCGGCCTGGAAATCGAGATCGTCACCTGGTCCGTGAAGGCGACGGATGTCCGGCCTGCTGTCGCCAGGCACGAGCTGACCACCGGCAAGCGGACCATTCAGCCGGCAACGAGCCGCGCGGTGTTCGATCCGGCCAGCGGTGCGCCTCGGACCTATGGCATCGTCGAACGGGAGGGGCTGTGCACCGGCGATCGGGTGGCCGGCCCGGTCATCATCGTCGAACGCGAGACGTCCACCGTCGTCACCACGAGCTTCGACGCCGTCATCCAGAGCGACGGCGCAATCCTTCTGATCCGCAAAGGCAGCCAGGCATGAGCGACATCAGTGAAATCCGCATGCAGGTTATGTGGAACCGGTTGATCTCGGTGGTCGAGGAGCAGGCCCTCACCTTGCTGCGCACGGCTTTCTCGACATCGGTGCGCGAATCCGGCGACCTGTCGGCGGGCGTGTTCGATCCCCGCGGCCAGATGCTGGCACAGGCGGTGACGGGAACGCCCGGCCATGTCAACACCATGGCCGAGGCGGTGCTGCATTTCATGAATGAAATCCCGCGCGAAACCATGTTCGAGGGCGACACCTACGTCACCAATGACCCCTGGTTGGGCACGGGCCACCTGCATGACATCACCATGGTGTCGCCGTCGTTCCTGAACGGCGAATTGGTTGCGTTCTTCGCCTGCACGGCGCATGTGGTCGATGTCGGTGGGCGCGGCTTCGGCGCTGACGGCAAGTCGGTCTACGAGGAAGGCATCCAGATTCCGATCATGAAGTTCGCGGAGAAGGGCAAGGTCAATTTCGATCTCGTCAGGATCCTGCGCGCCAACGTCCGCGAGCCGAACCAGGTCGTCGGCGATTTCTATTCGCTCGCCGCCTGCAACGAAGTCGGCCACCGACGCCTCATCGACATGATGAAGGAGATCGGCCTGGCATCGCTGGACGGGCTTGGCGAGTTCATCTTCTCGCGCACCCGCGACGCCATGGTCGAACGCATCAAGGCGATGCCCAAAGGCAGCTGGTCGAACGCGCTGGTGACCGACGGCTACGACAAGCCGGTGAAGCTCGCGGCAACCGTCACGGTTCGGGACGCCGGCGTCGAGGTCGATTTCACCGGTACCGACCCGATGAGCCGATGGGGCATCAACTGCCCGATCATCTACAGCAAGGCCTATGCCTGCTACGCGTTGAAATGCGTGGTGGCGCCCGATATTCCTAACAATGCCGCGTCGCTCGCCTTCTTCACCGTGTCGTCTCCGGTCAACATCCTGAACGCCGTGCGGCCGGCGCCGGTGGCGCTCAGGCACATCTTCGGCCACATGGTTCCCGATCTGGTGCTCGGCGCGATTGCCAAGGCGATGCCCGGCAAGATCCTTGCCGAGGGCGCCGGCGCACTGTGGAACATCCATATCTCGGTTCGGCCGGTCTCCGGCGGTTCGGGCCGCCGCGCCGAGGTGCTGATGTTCAATTCCGGCGGCATGGGCGCGCGCCCCGGCCTCGACGGATTGTCGGCGACGGCCTTCCCCTCCGGCGTCCATACGATGCCGATCGAGGCAACGGAGCACACCGGCCCGATCGTCATCTGGCGCAAGGAGCTGCGGCCCGATTCCGGCGGCGACGGCGAGTTCCGCGGCGGGCTCGGGCAGGTTATCGAAATCGAGGCGATCGAGGGCCATGAATTCGACTTTTCGGCCATGTTCGACCGCGTCAATCATCCCGCCCACGGGCGCAACGGCGGCGGGCCTGGAGTGGCCGGCGTGGTCAGGCTGGACGATGGCACGCAGATGCGGCCCAAAGGCTGGCAGCATGTTCCGGCCGGCCGTCGGCTGATCCTCCAATTGCCGGGCGGCGGCGGCTATGGCGATCCGTCCAAGCGCAGCACCGAGGCGCGGGCGAACGACCGCTCCAAGGAATACATTTCGGAGAACGGCAAATGAGCTACATTGCCTCGCGCCTGTCTGCGGTGAAGCCTTCGGCGTCCATGGCTGCTTCGCAAGCAGCCAAGGCCCTGCGCGCCAAGGGCGTCGACGTGATCGATCTTGGCCTGGGCGAGCCGGATTTCCCGACACCGAGCCACATCATCGAAGCGGCGCATTTCGCCGCGAAGGCCGGCCAGACGCTATACACGGGTGCCGCCGGCACGGCCGAGGTGCGCGAAGCCGTGGCCGGCAAGTTCCGCCGCGAAAACGGACTGGACTACACGGCGGACGACGTCGTCGTGGCCAATGGCGCCAAGCAGATCATCTTCAACGCGCTGATGGCGACGCTGGAGTCTGGTGACGAAGCGATCCTGCCGGCGCCCTACTTCGTCTCCTATCCCGAGATGGTGAAGCTGCTCGGCGGCACGCCTGTCGTTATCGAGTGCCCGGAAACTTCGGGCTTCCGGCTGACGCCGGAGCTGCTCGAAAAAGCCATCACGCCAAGGACGAAATGGCTGTTCCTCAACATGCCCGGCAACCCCTCCGGCGCGATATATTCGCAATCGGACCTGCGGGCAATCGGAGCGGTTTTGGCAAGGCATCCGCAGGTGCTGGTGCTTTCCGACGAGATTTACGAGCACATCCTGTTCGACGGACGCGACTTCGTCTCCTTGGGCAAGGCTTGCCCGGAACTCAGGGACCGCACCCTGATCGTCAACGGCGTCTCCAAATCCTATGCGATGACCGGGTGGCGTGTCGGCTATGCCGCCGGGCCGGCGCCGCTCACCAGGGCGATGGCGACCATCCAGAGCCAGTCCTGCACGTCCGTCTGCTCGATCGCGCAAGCGGCGACGGTGGCCGCGCTCAACGGCCCCCAGGACGAGGTGGCACGCTTTCGGCAGGCGTTCGAGGCGCGCCGCGACCTTGTCGTCGACGGCATCAGGCGAATCAACGGTCTTACGCTTTCGCCACCGGAAGGCGCCTTCTATGCCTATATCGGCTGCGCCAGCCTGATCGGCCGCAGGACCCCAAAAGGCGTCGTGCTCGAGGACGACACGGCAGTGGCGAATTATCTCCTGAACGAAGGGCGCGTGGCCTCGGTGCCGGGCGCCGCCTATGGACTTTCACCCTATTTCCGCATCTCGACCGCGACCGGCGAAGAGGTGCTGACCGAAGCGATCGCGCGCATCAACGCCGCCGTCGCGCAAGTGGAGTAGATCATGCCGCATTACGAACGCATCCTGATCACCGGCGCGGCCGGCCGCCTCGGTTCGGAACTGCGAAAGGGGCTGGTGCCGCTGGCAAAAACGATCCGCCTGGCAGGCCGCGAACCGTTCGGCGATCTTGCTCCACACGAGGAAGAAGCGGTCTTCGACCTCGCCGATATGGAGGCGACGATTGCCGCCACCAAGGATTGCGACGCGATCGTGCATTTCGGCGGCGCACCACTCGAATGCGAATGGCAAACCATCCTGGATTCCAGCATCCGCGGCTCCTATCATATCTATGAGGGCGCCCGGAAACACGGCGTGAAACGAGTCATCTATGCCTCCTCCGTACATGCCGTCGGCTATCACGAGGTCGAGGCGCATATCGGCGTCGACGCGCCGGTCCGTCCCGACAGCCTCTATGGCGTGTCGAAGAACTTCGTCGAGAGCCTGAGCCGGCTTTACTGGGACAAGTTCGGCATCGAGACGGCGTGCCTGCGCATCTTTTCGTCCTTCCCCGAACCGGCGGACCGTCGCATGCTATGGTCATACCTCTCCTTCGCCGACTGTGTGCGTCTGGTCGAGGCAGCTCTCACCGCGCCGCGCGTCGGCCATACGATCTCCTTCGGCCTTTCCGACAACAAGGTGAAAACGGTCGACAACAGCGGCGCCAACCATCTGGGGTTTTCTCCGCAGGATAGTGCCGAGCCGTTCCGCGCAGCGGTCGAGGCGAAGACGCAGATTCCGGATCCAAAGGCGCCATCGGTGAAGTATCTGGGCGGGTGGTTCTGCGAGCTTGGCCATCCGGACGACGAGCGAGCGTAGCTATCGAAATACCAATCCGCTAGATGGTGCAGACCGGAAGCCGAGATGCGGCAGGCGATGGATTCACGCATGGTGGCGGAGATCGAGGAGGTTGTCGGCGGTCGTCATCGGTTTTGGGATTCTCACCTGATCTGGTAGTGGGATCCAAATCACAGGAGATGGCATGCCGAACGATGTAATCGTGCGCGACAGCAATGGCGCTCAATTGAACGACGGCGATTCCGTCACGCTGATCAAAGACCTCAAAGTCAAAGGCACTTCGGAGACGATCAAGCGCGGCACGTTGGTGAAGGCCATCCGGCTGAACGGCAATCCCGGCGAGATCGAATGCAACACCAAGCAAGTGAAAGGCCTGGTGCTCAAGACGGAGTTCGTGAAGAAGGCGTAAGCCTCAAGGCGGCAAGCGATCTCGATGGCTCCTTCGGGATTCCGGAAGGCCTGCCGTCGCCAAGTGGGTCGCGGAGCCGTTGAGCGTTCGGCACCCGACAGTTGCGCTGTAAAATTGATGATTTCGCCGACCAGGCACAAAAAAACCGCCAAGACCTAAGTCTGGAACCTCCTGCCGCTCCGCGCGTTTCACGGCGTCCCGTTCGCGGACCCGCCCGGATATCTCTCCAAGCGCGCGAAAAAAACCAGGAGCCCGCTTCATGCACGACAAGCTGTTTCATTCACCGGTCGCACTGTCGGTCGGCCTCGGCTTCAAGCGCGAGATTGCCTCGCTGGCCGAAATGCACGATTTCCTCACCAATTGGACCACCTCCCGCCGCGGCCCGCTCTACCGAAATGCGGTGAAGGCATGTGATCTGGCCGTTCCAGGTTATGTGAGCGTCGAGCAGGCGCGCCGGGCGTTGCTCGAATTCGCGCAAGCCGCCGGCATCTTGTGGCCGGACCTCGAGCCGGTGGCGGGCGTGCACGCCGTTGCGCGTGGTTATGGCGGCTACGCCGCCTGAAGATTGATGTTCCCCGTGGCGGCTGAAGCCACACCACCATAGAAAGCCCGGCTGGCCCCCAGCCGGGCTTTCCCGTTTCCGGCAGCTCGCAAGGAAATCGCAATCCTGTGGTTGGCCGTGCCTTGGGCGACAATCCCTGGGTGGAGTGTTGGGAAGAGCCCGCGCAAAAATCTTTATGACATTCCTATTTCTTTCCACTGCGCCCTGTCTCGAACCTTTATGGCGATTGGGTCCATATTCCCTTCAGAAAACACAACCGGTTCCGTCACCAAAGATGCGACGGGCCACTTTCGATATATTGCGAACTCTCCTGTCAAATCCGCAAAGCACAAAAGAACAAAGGGAATAAACACAGTGGATATAGCCGTTATCGGGATCGGAATTTTGTTCTTCGCTTTTTGTCTCGCCTACATAAAAGCTTGTGACGCGCTCTAGAGCGAGGCTGAAAAAATGATCGTCGACTATATTCTCGGTGGCGGCGTTACGCTGTTCCTGCTCGCCTACCTGACATACGCCCTCGTTCATCCAGAACGCTTCTGAAGGCACGGAAAGCCCACAGCCATGACACTGAACGGTTGGATACAGATCCTCGTCTACTGCGGGATCGTCATATTGCTGGTGAAGCCGCTCGGCGGCTACATGCACCGCGTCTTCAACGGCGACCGCACGCTGCTTTCGCCGGTCCTTCGCCCGCTTGAGCGCGGGCTTTATCGTATCTGCGGAACCAGCGAACGCGAGGAACAGCACTGGACCACCTACGCGGTCGCCCTGCTGCTCTTCAACCTCGCCGGCTTCCTGGTGCTTTATGCCCTGCAGCGCCTGCAGGGCAGCCTGCCTTACAACCCTGCCGGCATGACAGCGGTTGAACCAGGGCTGGCCTTCAACACCGCCGCCAGCTTCATGACCAACACCAACTGGCAGAACTATGGTGGCGAGAGCACGATGTCCTATCTCGTGCAGATGGCCGGGCTGACGGTGCAGAACTTCGTTTCGGCGGCCACCGGCATTGCCATCGCCATCGCGCTGATCCGCGGCTTTGCGCGGGCCTCCGGCAAGTCGATCGGCAATTTCTGGGTCGATATGACCCGCTCCACACTCTATCTGCTTTTGCCGTTCTGCATCGTGCTGACGCTGGTCTATGTCTGGCTCGGCATGCCGCAGACGCTCGGCGCCTACGTCAACGCCACGACGCTGGAAGGCGCGCAGCAGACCATCGCCGTCGGCCCGGTCGCTTCGCAGGTGGCCATCAAGATGCTCGGCACCAATGGCGGCGGTTTCTTCAACGCCAATGCCGCGCACCCGTTCGAGAACCCCGACGCGATCTCCAACCTGATCCAGATGGTGTCGATCTTCGCCATCGGCGCCGCCTTGACCAATGTCTTCGGCCGCATGATCGGCAACCAGCGCCAGGGCTGGGCGATCCTCTCGGCCATGGGCGTCATGTTCATCGCCGGTGTCGCCACCTGCTATTGGGCGGAAGCCGCCGGCAACCCGCTGGTGCATGCGCTGGGCATCGACGGCGGCAACATGGAGGGCAAGGAGACGCGTTTCGGCACCGCCCTGTCGGCGCTGTTTGCCGTCATCACCACGGCCGCTTCCTGCGGCGCGGTGAACGCCATGCACGGCTCGTTCACCGCGCTCGGCGGCATGATCCCGATCATCAACATGCAGCTTGGCGAAGTCATCGTCGGCGGTGTCGGCGCGGGTCTCTACGGCATCCTGATGTACATCGTCGTTGCCGTCTTCGTTGCCGGCCTGATGGTCGGCCGCACGCCCGAATATCTCGGCAAGAAGATCGAGGCCAAGGAGGTCAAGATGGCTATGCTGGCCATACTATGCCTGCCGCTGGCGATGCTGATCTTCACGGCCATCGCCGTCGTGCTGCCGACCGGCGTGGCGTCGATGGGCAATGCCGGCCCGCACGGCTTCTCCGAGGTTCTGTATGCCTACACTTCGGCGGCGGCCAACAACGGTTCGGCCTTTGGCGGCCTCAGCGGCAACACGCCCTGGTACAACATCACGATCGGCATCGGCATGCTGATGGGCCGCTTCCTGGTCATCATCCCGGCGCTGGCCATTGCCGGCTCGCTGGTGGCGAAGAAAACGGTTCCGGCTTCCGCCGGCACCTTCCCGACCGATGGCCCGCTGTTCGTCGGGCTGCTGGTCGGCGTCATCCTGATCGTCGGTGGCCTCACCTTCTTCCCGGCGCTCGCCGTCGGGCCGATCATCGAGCACCTGGCGATGGCTCACGGGCAGACCTTCTGAGACCGTCATGTCCTGGTTCAATGCCATGCGCCGCAAGGTCGGCCAAAGGGACGATCACGGAAAGGAGGAGAGACCTCCTCCTTTCCCGACCCTGTCGACGTTTCTCGGCCTTGCGGCAGTCATGCTCGTCCTCTGGCTGCTGGCCTACGGGCCGCCGCATTTCCTTTCGGCATCCGATCATCCGGTGCCGTCCAACAACACCGAAGCCGGAGCTTCAAAATGAGCAACTCGAAATCGGCCAGCATCATGGATGCCAGCATCCTGCTTCCCGCCATCGGCGGCGCCTTCCGCAAGCTCGATCCGCGCACGCTGGCCAGGAACCCGGTGATGTTCGTCGTTGCCGTCGTCTCGGCGCTCACCACGGTGCTGTTCGTCAAGGACCTGGTCACCGGTGGCGGCAATCTCGGCTTCACGCTGCAGATCATCATCTGGCTTTGGTTCACCGTGCTGTTCGCCAACTTCGCCGAAGCGGTCGCAGAAGGCCGCGGCAAGGCGCAGGCGGATTCGCTGCGCAAGGCACGCACAGAGACCCAGGCCAAGCTTTTGACCGGTGAGGACCGCACCAAATACAAACTCGTGCCCGGCACCAGCCTCAAGGTCGGCGATGCCGTGCTGGTCGAGGCCGGCGACATCATCCCGTCCGACGGCGAGGTGATCGAAGGCGTCGCTTCGGTCAACGAGGCGGCGATCACGGGCGAATCGGCGCCGGTCATCCGCGAATCCGGTGGCGACCGTTCGGCGGTCACCGGCGGCACGCAGGTGCTGTCAGACTGGGTCCGCGTCCGCATCACCGCCGCCTCCGGCCATACCTTCCTCGACCGCATGATCTCGCTTGTCGAAGGTGCCGAGCGCCAGAAGACGCCGAACGAGATCGCGCTCAACATCCTGCTCGTCGGCATGACGCTGATCTTCGTGCTGGCCACCGCGACGATCCCGAGTTTTGCTTCCTATTCGGGCGGCTATATCTCGGTGACCGTTCTGGTGGCGTTGTTCGTCACCTTGATCCCGACCACGATCGGCGCGCTGCTTTCGGCCATCGGTATCGCCGGTATGGACCGTCTGGTGCGATTCAACGTGCTGGCCATGTCGGGTCGCGCCGTGGAAGCCGCAGGCGACGTCGACACGCTGCTGCTCGACAAGACCGGCACGATCACGCTCGGCAACCGCCAGGCGACGCAGTTTCGCCCGGTCAAGGGCGTCAGCGAGCAGGAACTGGCCGACGCGGCGCAGCTTGCCTCGCTGGCCGACGAAACGCCGGAAGGCCGCTCGATTGTCGTGCTGGCCAAGGAGAAATACGCCATCCGCGCCCGCGACATGGCAACGCTGCACGCCACATTCGTTCCCTTCACAGCGCAGACCCGTATGAGCGGCGTCGACATCGATGGTTCATCGGTGCGCAAGGGCGCCGTCGATTCCGTGCTTGCCCATGTCAACCAGTCGGCAGCCGCCGCCCATGGCACGCGCCCAAGCAGCGAATCCATCCGCGATCTCCAGTCCATCGCCGACGAGATCGCCAAGTCCGGCGGCACGCCGCTGGCGGTCGAACGCGATGGCCGGCTGCTCGGCGTCATCCACCTCAAGGACATCGTCAAGGGCGGCATCAGAGAGCGTTTCACCGAACTGCGCCGCATGGGCATCCGCACGGTGATGATCACCGGTGACAACCCGATGACGGCGGCGGCGATCGCCGCGGAAGCCGGCGTCGACGACTTCCTCGCGCAGGCCACACCGGAGGACAAGCTGAAGCTGATCCGCGACGAACAGGCCAAGGGCAAGCTGGTGGCCATGTGCGGCGACGGCACCAACGATGCGCCAGCCCTCGCACAAGCCGATGTCGGTGTCGCCATGAACACCGGCACGGTTGCCGCCCGGGAAGCCGGCAACATGATCGATCTCGACAGCGATCCGACCAAGCTCATCGAGATCGTCGAGATCGGCAAGGCGCTCTTGATGACGCGAGGTTCGCTGACGACCTTCTCGATCGCCAACGACGTGGCCAAGTATTTCGCCATCATTCCGGCGATGTTCGCCGTCTTCTACGTCGCACCGGGACAAACGACCGGCCCGCTGCAGGCACTCAACGTCATGCATCTGGCGACGCCGCAAAGCGCCATCCTGTCGGCCATCATCTTCAACGCACTGATCATCATCGCGCTGATCCCGCTGTCGCTGAAGGGCGTCAAATACCGCGCCATTGGCGCCGGCGCGCTGCTCAGCCGCAATCTTCTCGTCTACGGCCTCGGCGGCCTCATCGTGCCGTTCGTCGGCATCAAGGCGATCGACATGATCGTCACCGCGCTTGGCCTCGCTTAAGGAATATACCCATGCTCACCCAGATAAGACCCGCGATCATCATGATCGTCTTCTTCACGGTCCTGACCGGCCTGATCTATCCGATCGGCATGACCGGCATCGCTCAGGCGATCTTCCCGCGCCAGGCCAATGGCAGTCTGATCGAGAAGGATGGCAAGGTTATCGGCTCCGAGCTGATCGGCCAGGGCTTTGCCAGCGACAAGTATTTCCATGGCCGCCCCTCGGCCGCCGGCGACGGCTACAACGCCGCCGCCTCGAGCGGCAGCAATCTCGGCCCGACCAATCCCAAGCTGATCGACCGCATCAAGGGCAACGTGGAAAGACTGAAGGCGGAGAATCCGAACCAGCCCGTCCCGATGGACCTGGTGACGACGTCCGGCAGTGGCCTCGATCCCGATATCAGTCCCGAAGCAGCCTACTTCCAGGTCGCCAGGGTGGCCAAGACCAGGGGGATCGATGAAGCCAAGGTCAAGGCGCTTGTCGACAGCGAGGTCGAGGGCAGGGAACTCGGCTTCATGGGCGAACCGGTGGTTAATGTGCTCGGTCTCAACCTTGCGCTGGACGCCGCGAAACAGTGAATGGTGCGGGCCGGGGATCGACAGTATCCCCGGCGCCATCCATGATCGGTCCCAATGCCGGACGACAGAAGCAACGACGCCAGACCTTCTCCCGACGCACTGCTTGACCATGCCGAGCGGGAAGGTCGCGGCCGGCTGCGGATATTCCTGGGTGCCGCTCCCGGCGTAGGCAAGACCTACGAGATGCTGATGTCGGGCCGCGCCAGGCTGACCGACGGCGTGGATGTGGTGATCGGTGTCGTCGAGACGCATGGGCGCAAGGAGACACTGGCCCTGGTCGAGGGTTATGAGGTCATTCCCCGCCGCAAGGTCGACTACAAGGGGCGCACCCTCGACGAGATGGATATCGACGCCATCCTCGCCCGGCGCCCGGCGCTGGTTCTCGTCGACGAACTCGCCCACACAAATGCGCCTGGCAGCCGGCACCCCAAGCGCTATCTCGATGTCCAGGAAATCCTGACGCACGGTATCGACGTCTACACGACGCTCAACATCCAGCATGTCGAAAGCCTGAACGACGTCGTCGCCCAGATCACCAAGGTCAGGGTTCGCGAGACGGTTCCCGATTCCATCATAGACCAGGCCGACGATGTCGAGATCATCGATCTCACCCCCGACGACCTGATCAAGCGGCTCGAGGAAGGCAAGGTCTATTTCCCCAACACCGCGCAGCGCGCGATCGAGAACTATTTCTCGCCGGGCAATCTGACGGCGCTCAGGGAGCTGGCGCTGCGCCGCACCGCGCAGCGCGTCGACGACCAGTTGCTGATCCATATGCAGGCCCACGCCATTCCCGGACCGTGGGCCGCGGGGGAAAGGGTACTCGTCTGCGTCGACGCGCGTCCGGGCGGGGCGGCGCGTATTCGCTACGCGCGCAGGCTGGCCGACCGGCTCCGTGCCCCGTGGACGGCGCTGCATGTCGACAGCCCTCGCGCGGCCAGCATGCCCGAAGCGGACAAGGATCGGCTCGCTACGAACCTGCGGCTTGCCGAACAGCTCGGCGCCGAGGTGACCACCATTCCCGGTCAGAACATCGCGCAGGACATTGTTCGCCATGCGACGGCGAACAATTTCACCCATATCGTGGTTGGCAGGCCGACCCGGTCGCGCTGGCGGGAATTGATCGAAGGCTCGCTCACCTACGATCTCATCCGCAATGCCGGCGACATCAGCGTCCATGTCATTTCAGGAACCGAACGCAACGCCGAGGTGACGTCGAGGAGTGTCAAGGCGGCGGACGAGCAGTGGCAGTTCGAGATCTGGCCCTATCTCAAGGCCACGGCCTTTGTCATCGGTTCGCTCGCCTTCGCCGTCGTTCTCGACCAGTTTCTCGACGTTCGCAACCTGGCGATCATTCTTCTCATCGGCGTACTGGCATCGGCGGTAACCGGCGGTCTGTGGCCCGCTCTATACGCTTGTTTCGCCAGTGCCCTTGCTTTCAATTATTTCTTCCTGGAGCCTCGTTATACGCTGACGATCCGGGATCCGGAGAGCATCGTCGCGCTCGGCGTCTTCCTCGTCGTTGCGGTCATCGCCAGCAATCTGACGGCGCGCGTGCAGCGCCAGGCGGTTGCCGCCCGCTCGCGGGCGCGGGCCACGGAAGACATCTACCTCTTTTCAAAAAAGCTCGCCGGCGCCGGCACGCTCGACGACGTCCTTTGGGCCACGGCCTTCCAGATCGCGTCGATGCTGAAGCTGCGGGTGGTGCTGCTTTTGCCGGAGGACGGGACCATCACCGTCAAGGCCGGCTATCCGCCCGACGACACGCTGGCCGAGGCCGACATCGCCGCCGCCCGCTGGGCCTGGGAGCACAATCGTGCCGCGGGTCGCGGCGCCGACACGCTTCCGGGCGCCAAGCGCCTCTATTTGCCCTTGCGGACGGGGCGCACGGCCATCGGGGTCGTCGGCCTGGACAACGACAAGCAGGGTCCGCTGCTGACGCCCGAGCAGCAGCGGCTGCTTGACGCACTGGTCGACCAGGCGGCGGTCGCCATCGAACGTATTCAATTGGTTGCCGACGTCGACCGTGCCAAGCTCGCGGCCGAGGCGGACAGGCTGCGCTCGGCGCTGCTCACCTCCATTTCCCATGATCTGAAAACGCCGCTCGCCGCCATCATGGGCGCGGCCGGCACGCTGCGGGATTTTTCAGCAGCACTTCCCGAACCGGACCGGGCCGAACTGCTGTCGACGGTGCTCGACGAATCCGAGCGGCTGAACCGCTTCATCGCCAATCTGCTCGACATGACCAAGATCGAGTCCGGCGCGATGGAGCCGAACTACGCCTTTCACTATGTCGGCGATATCGTCGGCTCCGCCTTGCAAAGGGCCAGGAAAATCATTGGCGAGCACAAGATCGAGACCGACATCCCCAAGGATTTGCCGATGTTGAAGGTCGACCCGGTGCTGTTCGAGCAAGCGTTGTTCAATCTTCTCGACAATGCGGCGAAATATGCCCCGGCAGGCTCGACGATTCGCATGCAGGGTTGGACCGACAATGGCTCCGTCCTGCTGCAAATCATGGATGAAGGGCCAGGCATTCCTCCCGGCGATCTGGAACGGATTTTCGACACGTTCTACCGGGTGCGCAAGCGCGACCAGATCCGCGCCGGTACGGGGCTCGGTCTGTCGATCTGCCGCGGCTTCGTCGAAGCGATGGGGGGCACGATCATGGCGGCAAACCGGACCGACGGTTCGGGCGCGGTGTTCACCATCAAAATGCCCAGGCCGGCAAATCCGCCCAATTTCGACGCTTCGAATACCGACGACCACGATGTGGGTGACCTGGCATGACAAACTCGAACGTCAGGATATTGGTCGTCGATGACGAGCCGCCGATCCGCAAGCTGCTTCGCGTCGGGCTCGGCAGCCAGGGCTACGCGATCAGCGAGGCGCCGAACGCCAAAGTGGCGATCGAACTGATGGAGGCGGAGAAGCCGGACCTCGTCCTGCTCGACCTTGGCCTGCCCGGCATGAGCGGCCATGAGCTGCTGCGCAAATGGCGCGACGATGGTCTCGACATTCCAGTGGTCATCCTGTCCAGCCGGACCGACGAGGCCGGTATCGTCCAGGCCCTGGAACTCGGCGCCGACGACTATGTCACCAAACCCTTCGGCATGAACGAGCTGGTCGCCCGCATTCGGGTGGCGCTTCGCCACAAGTTCCAGCAGCAGGGCGAGAAGCCGATTTTCCAGACCGGCGATCTCAGCGTCGACCTGGTCAAGCGCATCGTCAAGGTCGAGGGCAAGGAGGTAAAGCTGTCGCCGAAGGAATACGACATCCTGCGCATGCTGGTGCAGCACGCCGGCAAGGTGCTGACCCACCATTTCCTGTTGAAGCAGGTCTGGGGCGACTCGACCGACGTGCAGTATCTCAGGGTTTATGTGCGGCAGCTCAGGCAGAAGATCGAGAAGAGCCCCGACCAGCCGCGCTACATCACCACCGAGACGGGCGTCGGCTACCGCCTGCGTGAGGTCGAGTAAGCGGTTTGGATTTTAGCCGGTCGCTTCCAGCTGCCGACCAAACGGTCTGGAAACCCGCAAGGCCGCCAGGCAGCCGACAATGCCGAGCGGCACGAAGGCGAGAAACAGCCAGGACGCGACATTCGCCGCCGCGTCGTGGTTCAGACCTTGCGAAAAGCCGCTGGCATTGGCGACGATGCCGGCAAGGGCTGCGCCCACGGCATAGCCGATGCGCTGCATGGTCGGCACCGCCGCCGAGGCGATGGTCTGCTCGCTCTCCGGCGTTGAGGCGACGATGACGCGTGTCAGGAACGGCCAGGCGATGCCGAAGCCGCCGCCCTGCAACAGGGCGCACATCAGGATCAGCGGGATGGAGCCCAGGGGTATCGTGTAGGCAAAGCCGGCGATGCCGGCCGCGATCATCACCGCGCCGCCGATGATGATCAGCCGCTCGCGCTGCGGCGGCGCGTTGGCGACCAGGATCGACAGGATCGACCAGGCGATCGATTCGGCGGCGATGATGTAGCCGGTGGTCAGCAGCGGAATGTCGTGAAGGCTGGTCAGCAGCAGCGGCCCGTAGACGCCGAAGGAACAGGTCGCCACCGAAAAGGCGGCAACCATGGTCATGCCGGCGCCGACCGGCGTGCGCCATGAGAACAGCCGCGCCGGGAACAGCCGCGAACGCGGCTTCAGCGCGTCGATGGTGAAGAACAGCACCAGGCCGATGAGGCCGACGGCCATCAGCAGCGAAGAGCGCAGCAAGGCGATGTCGACGCCGGCCGAGGCGATCAGCACCACGGCGACGGCAAGGCAGCCAAGGGCCGCGAACGGGAAGGGCGGCGCCCCGCCTGTGCTTGCCCTCGGCCTCGTCGCCTCCGGCGTGTTGAGCACGAGGAAGCTTGCCAGCGCCATGGCGGCGCCGCCGAGGGTGAAGATGCCGAAGGCCCAGCGCCATGACAAAAGCTCGGTCATGATCGCGCCGAGCAATGGTCCGCTGAAGGCGGCGACGCCCCAGATCGCCGACATGATGCCGAAAAGCTGCGGCCAGATGGCGCGCGAGAACAGTCGTTCGACCGAGACGAAGGCCAGCGACACCAGCGCACCGCCGCCAAGTCCTTCGATCAGGCGGCCGGCGAGGAACAGTTGCATGGAAGGCGAGGTGGCGCAGATCAGGGCGCCTGCTGCGTAAAGCAGCGCGGCGACCACCATGTTGGTGCGCAAGGGGACATAACTCACCAGTCGTCCGGCGGCCGCGCCGGCAACGATGGCGCCGAGTTCGTAGATGGCCAGCGACCAGCCGACGAGCTGTACGCCCGCCAGTTCGCCGACCATGGCCGGCATCACCGTTGCCACCATCGTCTCGTTGGTGGCGTGCAGCAGGATGCCGAGGCTGATGAAGCAGAAGCGCGCCAGGTCGCCGCTTGCCCACAATAAGCGCCAGTCGACCCTGTTTGTGCTGATCTCGGTCATTTCCACCCCTGTCTTGCATATCTCGACGCCAGCGCAGCACGCCAGAAGCCAGTACGGGTTTCCGGCAGGACCATGCGAATTGACAGCGCCGGATCGAGGCGTTGTGGCGTTCGGGGCAGGCTTGTAAAACCTCAACCGGGGTTGAGCTCAAGCGGTTTTTTTGAAGATCGTTCGCGCGGCAGCCTTTCCGGTTGCGGGTTCGTTGCGCGATCAGTTCTCGGTGCTGCGCAGCTGGAATTGGCTGACGCCGATCGCGAGGTTCATGCCGGTCTGCGTCTGCAAGCTGAGCGGCTGCAAGGTGAAGGCCTGAGAGAAGCCGCCGACCAGTAGATTGGCGCCGGCGCCGACGGCGGCCGTCACCTCCGCGCAGGCGCCGATGTAGTCGCCGGCCAGCGCACCCGGCGCATAGATGTTCTTCAGCGGCGTCAGCACGATCCACTGCATGACCGTCTGCTTCGTCGTGCCGATGTCGAGGCCGTATTTGTTGACGGCGCCGAAATAGGCTTCCGGCGCGAAGCTTTTGTCGGCGGGGTTAAAGGTGCAGCTCAGATCCTTGCTCGAGCCGAAGATGAAGCCGGTGCCGCCGCCTATGGCGCAGTCAAGCGTACCGACTTCCATGCCTCGGTCCTGCGCCTGCACCGCTCCGGATAGCGTGGTGAACATGGCGGCAGCTATGGCTGTCTTCAGCATGATGGTTCCCCTCCAAAATCAAACGGCGCGAAACCATCCTATCTGGTTCCGCGCCGCGGGGTGAGGGGTCATGGAGCGCACGGCTCCATGCAATCACTTGAATGAGTGGATCAGCTGGAGCGAAGTCACGGCCACGGCAAGGTTGACGCCGGTCTGCGCCTGGACGCTGAGCGGCTCCAGCATGAAGGCGCTGTCCAGGCCGCCAACCAGCAGATTGGCGCCGCCGCCGGTCACCACGCTCGCCTCGGCGTTGACACCGTAGTAGCTGCCGGCGAGATCGCCTCCGTCACGATCCCGGGTCGCAGCCAGCACGGCCCAGACGAGCTGGCCCTGATGCGTCTGGCCGACATCGAGGCCGATCTTGGAGATGACGCCTGTGTAAATCTCGGACGGCCCGTGATGATGAGGCCGGAAGACACAGGACACGCCCTTGTTGGAAGCGACGATATAAGCGGTGCCGCCGTCGATGGTGCAATCGAGCGTGCCGAGTTGCAGCTTGCCGGCGCTGGCCGGAGCCACCGCGAACATCGTCGTGGCGAGGGCAGCGGCGCAGGCGAGTTTCTTGATCATGGGAGGGTCCTTTCGCAAAATACTTTCAACAACGGCTTGGGTGGGTAGACCGTTCCGCTGAAAACTTGGCGCGATCAAGGCAGGGGCCGAAAGCCTCCTGCCGGGGTTAATGCGCGGTTGCGAAGTGCGTCCTTTCGGACACGCAAAGGATCCGCGGCACTTGGATGTCACGCGGATTTGTAGGGAAAGCCGAAACCGAGATCAGCTGACGCGGGCGAGGCCATCCTTGGCCGGCTGGTAGGTAGGGTCGAGGCGAACGGCTTCCTTATAGGATTTCGCGGCCTTCGCCTTGTCGCCGCGCCGCTCATAGATCAGCGCCTGGTTGGACCAGGCCTCGGCATTCCTGCCGTCGAGCTTGATCGCCATGTTGAAATCGGAGAAGGCGTTGTCCTCGTCGTTGGTCGCCAGATAGGAGAGGCCGCGACCGTTGTAGGGCTCGGCGGCGTCCGGCGCCAGCGAGATGGCTGTCGAGAAGTCCTCGATGGCGAATTTGTGCTGGCCCTGGCTCTGATAGATCAGGCCTCGATTGTGGTAGGCGCGCGCGTCGGTCGTATCGAGTTGGATCGCCTTCTGGAAGTCGTTGAAGGCGTCCTGGGTGCGACCCGCCTTGCGGTAAAGATTGCCGCGGCCGATGTAGGCGGCGTCGTAGTTGCCGTTGATCTGGATCGAGCGGTTGTAGTCCGCCAGCGCGGCTTCCTGGTTGCCGAGGAAGCGCTGGATGAGCGCGCGGTTCGAATAGGCCTGGAAGAAATTCGGGTTGAGCTGGATGGCTTGATTGAAATCCTTGAGCGCCGCCTGGTACTGACCGCCACGGCCATAGGCCGAGCCGCGCACATTGTAGCCTTCGGGATCCTGGGGATTGCGCTGGATGACCGCCGACAGCGAGGAAATGTTCTCGCTCGACCCTTGCGCCTTGTCGATGTTGTTGAATTCACCGGTCGGGCCGGCCGTTTGGCAGCCGGCGAGCGCCAGTCCGGAGAGCAGGGCTGCTGTCAGGGCGAAACCACGCAATGCGGTCCCGCGCTCCACGCTTGTTGCGTTCATGTCTGCCCTGTCCTCACTTCAAGCCGCGTCGTTCAGGTCCGGCTCCCCCTCCGGACCGGTCACATCAAAACAAAAAGGTGGCGGCGATTCCACATCGCGCCACCTCTGATATCCTTCGAAAAGGACGAAAAATTGGCGTTAGAACCGCGGCGGACGCGGAGCGCCACCTGCACCGCCGGCGGCGCCAGCAGCGACCGGGCGCGGCGTCATCGGCAGCAGGCCTTCGCGCTGGGCGCGCTTGCGGGCCAGCTTGCGGGCGCGGCGAACGGCTTCAGCCTTTTCGCGGGCGCGCTTCTCGGACGGCTTCTCGTAGTGACCGCGCATCTTCATTTCACGGAAAATGCCTTCGCGCTGCATCTTCTTCTTGAGAGCGCGAAGCGCCTGATCAACGTTATTGTCGCGGACGAGTACCTGCACGGGCAATCCTGTCTTTCGGGTTTGATATCAACAGGCAAGCGGCCATAGCCACTAGCCTCCGCGGCGGTTTACACCACGAATTGTGGCGGCTGATAGCAGAATCATGCCGCGCTGTCCACAGCGGAAATGAATTTGCGGGGCCAGCCGCCGTCTGTTTGCCTTGATATAAGGAGCCGACTAGGCCGTCGCGAGGTGCAGCAACTCGAAATCCTCGAAGAACTCGCCGTAGTCGCAGGTGATCTCCTCGCCCACGCCGATGTCGCGGGTCGCGGTGGCCCCGCCATATTGCGAAAAATCCGTGTTCGGATTGCTGGAATGGTTCATGAAGCGGCCATTGTCGACTTCATAGACCATGAAACCCGGCCGGTCCGGGCTCGGATAGGCATAGCGGTCGAGCAGCTCCCTGAGATGCGGGGGTGCCGTCTCGTATTTGTCCATGGGGATCAGCCGGTCGAAATCCGGATCGAGCCGCCAGATCGAAGCGCCTTTCCTGATCGGCTCCGCGGCGAACACGCCGACACCTTCGATCGCACTCGCAGTCACATAGGTTCTGATCAGCATCATGGTTCCAGACCCCGCTTTTGGACATAAACGGAATCGCCAAATCGCGGCGAAAAATCAAGAGCGGCCGTTTGCCTGGCGGCTATGAACATGCGTCCCGCCGCTGGAATCTTCACGTCCGGTTGATCGACACGCCGCCATCGGCAAACAGAGCCGCTCCGGTGGTGAAGCTCGAGGCGTCGGAGGCGAGATAGAGTGCCGAGCGGGCGATCTCCTCCGGCATCGCGATACGCTTCAAAGCATGCAGGCCTTCGACGAAAACCCGTGATTCCGGGGTCTTGAAGGTTGCCGCCGGTGTGTCGGTCCCGCCGGGCAGCAGCGCGTTGACCCGCACGCCTTTCGGGCCGTATTCGGCGGCCAGCACCTGTGTCAGTCCGATCAGGCCGGCCTTGCTCGCGGCATAACTGGTCATGCCGGGCATCCCGGCTGTGTGACCAACGAAGGTGGAGGTGAAGATCAGCGAACCGCCGCCGCGCTCGATCATTGCCGGCACCTGATATTTCGCGCCGAGAAACGCGCTGGTGAGGTTGGTGTCGAGCGTCTCGCGCCATCCCTCCAGCGGCAGGTCCGAAATCGGCCCCATCCGGCCAACGGCGCCGGCATTGTTGAAGGCGATGTCGAGCCCGCCGAACTTTTCGACCGCCAGATCGACAAGGGCCTTTGCATAAGCTTCCTCCCTGACATCGCCGGCAAGCGCGATGGCCGCGCCATCATTGTCTTCTATCTCGGCGACGAGCGTATCGAGTTCGGCCTGACGGCGGGCGGCGACGATGACCTTGGCGCCTTCCTCAGCAAAGAGTTTTGCCGAGGCCCGGCCGATGCCGGAACTGGCGCCGGTGACGATGGCGATCTTGTTTGCGAGTGCGAACATTTTTGCATCCTTTTCTTCGCGCCGGCCTGACCGGCAGTTGGGGTGCTTGGTCGCAGATCGAGGCAAGGCGAGCCACCCGATACGTGCCAAGATGCTGGAAAGCGCCGACGCACCGGATGCGTCTTTTTCACCACGGCGCAAAACGGCAAGCGCCGTCGCAAACAGCGCAAGGGTGGAAGCGCTGTTTCGCTAGTGATACACCTCGCGCGCCGGGACCGAATGAACGCCGGCCGCCATTCGCGAAGCCTTTTTGGGGCGAGGTTGGGACGTTGAAGAAATATTCGGTATTCGCCATCGCCCGGGAAGCCATGCGTGGCCACAAGGGCTGGGAGGAACAGTGGTCCTCGCCAGAGCCCAGGAAAGAATACGACGTCATCATCGTCGGCGCCGGCGGCCATGGCCTGGCCACCGCCTATTATCTCGCCACGGTGCATGGCATCACCAATGTCGCGGTGCTGGAAAAGGGCTGGCTCGGCGGTGGCAACACCGGCCGCAACACCACCATCATCCGTTCCAACTATCTCTATGACGAGAGCGCCGGCATCTATGACCACGCGCTGAAGCTGTGGGATGGGCTGAGCCAGGAGCTCAACTACAACGTCATGTATTCGGCGCGCGGCGTCATGATGCTCGCGCACAATGTGCACGACGTGCAGGTGCTGAAGCGCCACGTGCACGCCAACCGGCTGAACGGCATCGATAATGAATGGCTGACGCCGGAGCAGGCGAAGGAATTCTGCCCGCCGCTCAACACCTCCAAGGACGCGCGCTATCCGGTGGTCGGTGCGGCGCTGCAGAGGCGCGGCGGCACGGCGCGCCACGATGCCGTTGCCTGGGGTTATGCGCGCGGTGCCTCGGCGCGTGGCGTTCACATCATCCAGAATTGCGAGGTCACCGGCGTCAAGCGGGCGGCCAATGGCGCGGTCATGGGCGTCGACACGACGCGCGGTTTCCTCGGCGCCAAGAAGGTCGGCGTCGTTGCCGCCGGCCATTCCTCCGTCATCATGAACATGGCCGGCGTGCGCATGCCGCTGGAAAGCTATCCGCTGCAGGCGCTGGTGTCGGAACCGGTCAAGCCGGTGGTGCCCTGCGTGGTGATGTCGAACACGGTGCACGCCTATATCTCGCAGTCCGACAAGGGCGAGCTGGTGATCGGCGCCGGCACCGACCAGTATGTTTCCTATTCGCAGACCGGCGGCCTGCACATATTGCAGCATACGCTGGACGCCATCTGCGAGATGTTCCCGATCTTCACGCGCATGAAGATGCTGCGCTCGTGGGGCGGCATCGTCGACGTCACGCCCGACCGCTCGCCGATCCTGGCCAAGACGCCGGTGCCCGGCCTCTATGTCAATTGCGGCTGGGGAACGGGTGGCTTCAAGGCGACGCCGGGCTCGGGCCATGTCTTTGCCCACACCATCGCCAAGGATGATCCGCATCCGATCAACGCGCCTTTCACCATCGAGCGCTTCCGCACCGGCCGCCTCATCGACGAGGCGGCGGCGGCGGCGGTGGCGCACTGATGATGGCGCAGATGGCTGTCGCGATGCCGCTGATGCTGGCGGGGGAACAAGTGCTGGCGGGGGAACGGGGCATGTTCCATTTTCCGTCGGCGGACGAAGTGCGCACGCAGCCGATCAGCCGCACCGGCAACGAAACCGTCTGGCCGTTTTCGGTCGACGACGGCACGCTGGCCTGCGTCTGGAGCGGCGGCCAGAGGGTGGTTGTCTTCTTCGAAAACAGGCCTTCCGATTTAGACGAGGACGAGACATTCCAGCCGCGTCAAGTCATCGTCACCACCGATCCGATACAGCTCACCCTCGGCAACATGGCGTCCCGCGATCTGTTTCGTCCCGCTGCAAGCGTGGAAGAGCGCATCCGGCTCGTCGCACCGTTCGCGACCTTGGGACAGAAGCTTTGCGATCAACCGGCGGGCGCCCGCGTCGGCCACGGCGAATTGTAGGAACCAGGACAATGCTTCTCATCCGCTGCCCCTATTGTGAGGAAGAGCGTCCGGAACTCGAGTTCCGCAACGCTGGCGAGGCGCACATCGCGCGCTCGGCCAATATGGCCGGCGAGAGCGACGACGATTTTGAAAAGTTCTTCTTCATCCGCTCTAACCCCAAGGGCATCATTTATGAGCGGTGGCGGCACATGCATGGCTGTGCGCGCTTCTTCAACGCCGTACGCGACACCGTCACCGACAAATTCGTCATGACCTACAAGGCCGGCGAGCCCAAACCCTCCAAGCTGCCGGGAGTTGGCAAATGAGCGGCGCGTCGTACCGCATTTCCGGCGCCGGCCGCTTCAGCCAAGCCAAGACCGCGCGGTTCAGCTTCGATGGCCAGTCCTATGCCGGCATCGAGGGCGACACGCTGGCCTCGGCGCTGCTCGCCAATGGCGTCCATCTCGTCGGCCGTTCGTTCAAGTACCACCGTCCGCGCGGCATCCTGTCGGCGGGCGCCGAGGAGCCGAACGCCCTGGTCGAAATCAGGCGCGACGCGGCACGCAAGACGCCGAACGTGCGGGCGACCGTGCAGGAGCTCTATGACGGGCTTGACGCGCAGTCGCAGAACCGCTGGCCGTCACTGTCCTTCGACCTCGGTGCGGTCAGCGATATCGCCTCGCCGCTGCTTTCGGCCGGCTTCTACTACAAGACCTTCATGTGGCCGAAAGCGGCGTGGAAGACGCTCTATGAGCCAAAGATCCGCGCCGCGGCCGGTCTTGGCGTTTCCCCGGACCAGCCGGATCCCGACCATTATTCATCGCGCTATGCGCATTGCGACGTGCTGGTGCTCGGCGGCGGCGCGGCAGGCATCGCGGCAGCGCTTGCGGCGGCCGAGACCGGCGTGCGCGTCATCCTCGCCGACGAGCAGGCCGAGTTCGGCGGCAGCCTGCGTTTCGAGAGCGGCGCGAAAATCGACGGCCAGGACGGTTTTGCCTGGGCGCAAGCTGCCGTGGCGAAGCTCGCCGCGATGGACAATGTCCGCGTGCTGTCGCGCACGACGGCGTTCGGCTACTATGCGCAGAATTTTATCGGGCTGGTCGAGCGTGTCAGCGAACATCTGAGGACCCCCGGCCACGATCTGGCGCGCGAGCGGCTTTGGCAGGTCCGGGCCAAGCGCGTGGTGCTGGCCTCCGGTGCGATCGAGCGCCACATGGTGTTTGCCGACAACGACCGGCCGGGCATCATGCTGGCGGGTGCCGCGCGCACCTATCTCAACCATTATGGCGTCGCGGTCGGCAGGAATGTCGGCGTCTATACCGCCAATGATTCCGCCTATGCAGCGGCGATCGACCTGAAGAAGGCCGGCGTCAACGTGGCGGCGATCGTCGATTTGCGCGACAATCCGACCGGTCCGGTGATCGACGAGGCGAGGGCGCTCGGCATCGAAATCAATTTCGGCCGTGCGGTGATCCGCGCCGGCGGCAAATTGCGGGTCTCCTCGATGACCGTGCAGCCGAAGAATGGCGGCGGCGAACGCACCATCGCGGTCGATGCGGTCCTGATGTCGGCCGGCTGGACACCGTCGGTGCATCTGTTCTCGCAGTCGCGCGGAAAGGTCGCCTTCAACGACGAGACCAAGCGCTTCGTGCCGGGCACCTATGCGCAGGACTGCGTCTCGGTGGGCGCCTGCAACGGCACCGATGGGCTGTCGGCGACGGTGGACGAGGCCTATGCGGCGGGCGCCAAGGCGGCGAAAGATGCCGGCGCCAAAGCCGCCAAGAGCAGTAAGCCGAAGGTCGATGCGTCGGAGAGCTGGTCGCGCGGTATGTTGGGCGCGGCGCCCGGCGCCGGGCCGGACACGACGGTGAAGGCGTTTGTCGATTTCCAGAACGACGTCACCGCCAAGGATATCCGCCAGGCGGTGCACGAAGGCATGCGCTCGATCGAGCACGTCAAGCGCTTCACCACCAACGGCATGGCGACCGACCAGGGCAAGACCTCCAACATGCACGGCCTGGCAATTGCCGCCGAGACGCTGGGCAAGCAAATCCCGGAAGTCGGCCTGACCACGTTCCGGGCGCCCTATACGCCGGTGACCTTCGGCGCGATCGTCAGCCATGCGCGCGGTCCGCTGTTTGACCCGACACGCAGAACCGCGATCCATCCCTGGGCGGAGACGCAAGGTGCCGTGTTCGAGGATGTCGGCCAGTGGAAGCGCGCCTGGTATTTCCCCAAGGCAGGCGAAGACATGCACGCCGCGGTCGACCGCGAATGCGTCGCCGTGCGCAAGACGGCTGGCCTGTTCGATGCCTCGACGCTGGGCAAGATCGAAGTGGTCGGGCCGGATGCGGCCAAGTTCATGGAACTGCTCTACACCAACCCATGGGAGAAGCTGGAACCCGGCCGCTGCCGTTACGGCATCATGCTGCGCGAGGACGGCTTCATCTATGACGACGGCGTCGTCGGCCGGCTGGCGCCGGACCGATTCCATGTGACGACGACGACCGGCGGCGCGCCGCGTGTCATGAACCACATGGAGGACTATCTCCAGACCGAGTTCCCGCATCTCAATGTCTGGCTGACCTCGATCACCGAGCAGTGGGCGGTCATCGCGGTGCAGGGACCGAAGTCGCGTGACATCATCGCGCCCTTGGTCGAAGGCATAGACATGTCGGACGAGGCGCTGCCGCATATGTCGGTGCGCGAAGGCAAGATCTGCGGCGTGCCGACGCGGCTGTTTCGCATGTCGTTCACAGGCGAGCGCGGCTTCGAGGTCAATGTGCCGGCCGACTACGGCCAGGCGGTCTGGGAAGCGCTGTGGGCCGAAGGCCAGAAGCATGGCGCCGCCGCCTATGGCACCGAGGCGATGCACGTGTTGCGCGCCGAAAAGGGCTACATCATTGTCGGCCAGGATACCGACGGCACGGTGACGCCGAACGACGCCGGGCTCGACTGGGCGGTCGGCAAGAAGAAGACCGATTTCGTGGGTATCAGGGGTTTGACGCGGCCGGACCTTGTCGCCAAGGGCCGCAAGCAGCTGGTCGGTCTGAAGACCAAGGACCCCAAAGTGGTTCTGGAAGAGGGCGCTCAGATCGTCGAGGATCCGAAACAGGCGATCCCGATGAAGATGATCGGCCATGTCACTTCGAGCTACTGGTCGGAAAATTGCGGCCGCTCGATCGCATTGGCGCTGGTTGCCGGCGGCCGCGACCGGATGGGCGAGACCCTCCATGTGCCGATGCCGAACGGGGTGATCGAGGTGGAGGTTACCGGCATGGTGTTCTTCGACGAAACGGGAGGGCGCCTCAATGGCTAAGGCCGCTGCAAGAAAGACGGCTCCGGCTGCATCGCCTTCGGTGGAACGCCGTCCGGCGCTAACTGGACGCAGCACCACTGCTGCCGGCGTCAAGGTCGAGGTATTGCCGCCGGCCGAGCGCATGTCATTGCGTGCGCCGGAAGCCTCGGTTGCAGCGCTTTCGAAGGCGCTTGGTTTGACCTTGCCGAACAAGCCGAAAACCTCTGCCGCGAAGGGCGGGCGCACCGCACTGTGGCTCGGCCCCGACGAATGGCTTGTTATCGATGAGGCCGGCAATGATCCGCTCGTCGATTGTGCCAAAGTATCCGCGCTGCATTCGGCGGTCGGCGTCTCGCATCGCAACATCGCGATATCGGTGACGGGCACTGGGGCAGCGGCGGCGATCAATGCGGGCTGCCCGCAGGACCTGTCGCTCGACGCCTTCCCGGTGGGTGCAGCGTCGCGCACCATCCTGGGCAAGACCGAGATCGTGCTGCTGCGCACAGCCGCCGATGCCTTCCGGGTCGAATGCTGGCGTTCCTTCTCGGACTATGTCTTTACTTTCCTGTCCGAGGGATCGGGCGACGCGGCGGTCTGAACGCGGAACGTTTGCAGGGCACGCTCGTTCTGCATCCGCACGCCGAGGGAGAATGCCGATGCCGTCGAATTCCGCACCGAAGTCGCCGGTCATAAAGACATCGGCCGTACGCTCGCTCGAACATGAGCGGCATGAAGCGCCGAGCGCCGAAGAGGAACTCGAGGAAGGCCTCGAAGACACGTTCCCGGCCAGTGATCCGATATCCATAACCGGAACCGCCATCCCCGGCGCACCGGCGAAACCGGGCCAAGCCAAGACCGTGCCCGGGCGCAAGAAGCGCAAGACCTAGTATTCCATCGGGCCAGATCGCATCGGACCTTCTCAATCCCTTTGGGCGTGCTATTTAAAGCGCTTTGGGAGATGAAAATGCCGACAAAAGCGATCGTTTGGGGCGAGAACGTCCACGAGCAGACCAATGAAGCCGTGCGCGAGCTCTATCCGTTGGGGATGCATGGCACCATTGCCGCCGCCCTCAACCAGGACAAGGGCATCGAGGCGACCACCGCCACCTTGCAGGAGTCCGAGCACGGCCTGAGCGAAAAGCGTCTGGCGGCCACCGACGTGCTTTTGTGGTGGGGCCACGCGGCGCATGGCGAGGTCAAGGACGAGATCGTCGAGCGGGTGCAGAAGCGGGTGTGGGAAGGGATGGGCCTGATCGTGCTCCATTCCGGCCACTACTCGAAGATCTTCAAGCGGCTGATGGGCACACCCTGTTCGCTCAAATGGCGCGAGGCTGGCGAACGCGAGCGTGTCTGGGCGATCAACCACGGCCACCCGATCGCGCAAGGCATCGGTGAATGCCTGGAGATCGGCGAGACCGAAATGTATGGCGAGCCGTTCGCGGTGCCGGAGCCGCTGGAGACGGTGTTCGTCTCCTGGTACGAGGGCGGCGAGGTGTTCCGGTCCGGGCTGACGTACCAGCGCGGCGCGGGACGGATCTTCTACTTCTCGCCCGGCCACGAGACCTATCCAATCTATCACAATGAGGGCGTGCAGCAGGTGCTGCGCAACGCCGTCCATTGGGCGCACAACCCGGCGCCGGCATGGTCCGGCATCACCAATGCGCCGAACGTGCCGACGGATGCGGCCAAGGAGAAGATCGTGCAGAAGGGGCTGCGCCTGCATGCCGACGGCGACAAGGGCCTTAGTTGATTGGGTCTGAGCTGATCGGGGCCTGAGTTGCCTAAGGCGTGAGTTGATTTGGGGGCTTGGGGCTAATGCATCGAATTCTTCTGCTCGGCACCGGCGGTATCGCCGGGCATCATGTCGAGGAGTTTGCCGGGATTCCCGGCTGCAGCATCGTCGCTTGTGTCGACCAGGTGCCCGGTCGCGCGGCGGCGTTCGCCGCGGCCAGCAAGATCGGCGATTCTTTCGAGAGCCTGGAAGCGGCGATCGCCTGGGGTCAGTTCGATGCCGCCATCAACGCGACGCCGGATGGTGCGCATATGGCGACGACGCTGGCGCTGCTTGCCCAGGGAAAGCATGTGTTTTGCGAAAAGCCGCTGGCGCCGAACCACGCCGACGCGCTTGTTATGACCGAAGCGGCCGAGGCAGCCGGGGTGAATAACATGGTCAACCTCACCTATCGCAATTCACCGGCGATCCGCGAGGCACGGCGCATGGTTCAGGCCGGCGAGATCGGCGCGTTGCGCCATGTCGAGGCGAGCTATCGGCAAAGCTGGCGGTCAGCAAATCATGGGGTGACTGGCGGGTCGAGGACAAATGGCTGTGGCGCTTGTCGAGCCGGCACGGTTCAACCGGCGTGCTGGGCGACGTCGGCATCCATATCCTGGACTTTGCGACCTATGGCGCCGGCCAGGACATCGTCAGCCTCCACGCCGATCTGGTGACGTTTCCGAAGGCCGAGGGCGAGCGCATCGGCGACTATGTGCTGGACGCCAATGACAGCGTGGCGATGACGGCCCGGCTCAGTTCCGGCGCGCTCGCCACGATCGTGGCGAGCCGCTACATGACCGGCCACGCCAACGATCTGTCGCTGGCCCTGCACGGCACCAAGGGCGCCATCAAGGCCGAGACCGACGGCAAGGCATCGAGCCTGTCGGCCTGTCTCGGTGGGGATGTCGATCTGCAGCGTTGGCGAACGCTGGCGCTGCCCGATGTCAAGCGCAATGCCCGGCGCTTTGCCGACGCGCTGGATGTAGGCCGTAACGGCGATCCGTCGTTTCGGCGCGCCGCAGACATGCAGAAGCTGATTGATGCCGCCTTCGAGAGTTCAGCGGGCAAACGGCCGATCATGGTCGCTTGAAACTGGCCGGCTTGCGCCGGCCAGACGTAATTTCTGCAGATAATCAGAATGCGCTCGGCACAATCCACGGATTGATGCTGATGCCGAGGCGCGGGCCCTTGCCTTCAGCGGTGTTTTCCGTGGCGCCCTTCTTCTCGACCGAACCGGTCGAAGCGCAATCGAGCTTCACGTTGGTCTTGGTGTCCACGCAGGCCGCCACCGGCGCATGCTTGACCGGGTGGGTGGTGTTGGCGGCGAAGGCCGAGCCCGAAAGTGCCAGCACTGCGGCGAGGGTGAGAAGTGTCTTTTTCATCGTCAGTCTCCGGTTTCCGGGGCCGAATTCAATTCGTACCGGCGGGTGAATTTTTCTCGTACATGTACGATACGTTGTACAGATACGTCCGCCAGTCGCGAAGTTCAAGGCAAAACCGTACGCGTACGGTAAATTTTTTGTTAACCAAGAAATTCGCCCCGTTTTGGTGGGGAAGGGTGGGGAGGAAATATGGAAACGAACGGAGCTGGCGTTCAGCAGTTGACCGGGGTCTCGGTCAGCGGCGGCACGTTTTGCGTGCTGAGCGTTGCAAGCGTGAAATCGCACATCCGCTTCACGAAGGCCTGCGGATCGCCGAAGGGGTAGAACGGAAAGGTGATGAGCAACGAGATCGTGCCGTGGCCGACCGCCCACAGCATGGTAGCGATGGCGCGCGGATCGCCCTGCAATTTGCCGGCGGCGACGCAGGCTTCGACCCGGCTGATCAGCGCCTTCATCGCCGGGTTGCTCTCTTCCATTTCGTTGTAGCCTTCCGGCAGCTTGGTCTTTTCGGTCATGAACACGGTGCGGTATTCGTTGGGATTGCCAAGCCCGAAGGCGGCATATTCCGTCATCACCGCCTGCAAGGCCTCGATCGGATCGTCGGAGGGATGCTCCTCGATGCGGCGGGCCAGCGTCTCGAACGCATCCTCGGCCAGAGCGAACAGGATGTCCTGCTTGTCGGCGAAATAGGAATAGACCGACATAGGAGCATAGCCGACCCGCTTGGCCAATTTGCGTATGGTCAGGCCCTCATAGCCCTCTTCATGGACAAGCTTGTGCGCGGCCTCGAGCAATTCGGAGCGCAGTTCTGCCTTTTGTTTCTCGCGGCGTGTCTGGACGCTCTGCGGCAAGATCTGGTGCCTTTGGTTGGGTTGGTGCCTGGCTAAATTATATACGCTGTACGGAAACGGACAAGGGCACGGGAAGTTCCCAAACGGTATGCTTCGGATCGTGCCGACGCTTGTCGAAGTTGGCGGCACCCGTGATCGGCACTGTTGCTCGCCCAGCCGCACATCGTCACGCCTTCTTGTCGATCAGTCTTGCGGCGAGATGCGAAAGCAGTTTCACCGCCTCGCCATAGGTTTTCGCCTTTTCCGGATTGGAGGCGTTGCCGTCCAGCGCCCTTTTGAAGACACCCTGGCAGATCGCGGCCAGCCGGAAGAAGGAAAAGGCCAGGAAGAACGTCCAGTTGCCGATACCGCTGAGCCCGCGCCGCCGGCAGTAGCTGGCGACGTAGTCCGTTTCGGAGGGCAGCCCGAGCGTCGCGCGGTCGATGCCGCCCAGGCCGCGAAAGCCGGAAGCATGCGGCAGCCGCCATTGCATGCATTGATAGGCGATATCGGCGAAGGGGTGGCCTGATGTCGACAGTTCCCAGTCGAGCACCGCCAGCACCGTTGGCCGGTTCGGCGCGAAGATCAGATTGTCCAGCCGGTAGTCGCCATGCACCAGCGAGATCCGGCCGTCATCGGCGGGCATATGCGTTTCCAGCCAGGCAATCAGCTGGTCCATATCGGTCACGGTGCCGGTTTCCGAGGCACGGTACTGGCTCGTCCAGCGCGCCAGCTGGCGCTCGAAATAATTTCCCGGCCGGCCGAAATCGCCGAGACCCACTGTTTCGACATCGACCTCGTGCAGCGCCGCGAGAGTATCGTTCATGGCATTGTAGATGGCAGCGCGGTCTTCGTTGTCGCGAGCCTCCGGCAGGGCCGGATCCCAGAAAATACGGCCGTCCAGGAAATCCATGACGTAGAACATGCGGCCGATCGGTGAGTCCTCAGCCGACAGATGCAGCATGGCAGGCACAGGCACGGCGGTGCCGGCAAGCGCGCTCATCACCCTGAATTCGCGGTCGACCTGGTGCGCCGATTTCAGCAATTGCCCCGGCGGCTTGGCGCGCAGCACGTAACGGCCGCTTGCCGCCGTTAAAAGGTAGGTCGGGTTCGATTGGCCGGATTTGAATTTTTCGACCGCAGCAAGCCCGGAAAAGCCAGGTATGTTCGCCTCCAGGTAAGGCGCAAGCGCTGCCTGGTCGAGAACGGGATCACTCATGCGGTCTCGGGCTGGCGTTCTATCAAGGTCAGCGTCAGCCAGCGCGCGGTCAGTGCCGGCTTCTTCGAACCCTCGATCTCGATCGTCACGTCATGCGCGGTCTGCACCCAGCCCGACGGCCTGACCTTGACGTCGGCCAGCACGAAACGCGTGCGGATGCGCGCGCCCGTTTTCACCGGCGCCAGGAAGCGCAGCGAATCGAAGCCGTGGTTGACGCCCATCTTGCCGTTTTCCAGCGGCGGCATGGTCTCGAAGGTCATCGCCGACAACAGCGACAGCGACAGAAAGCCGTGCGCGATGGTGCCGCCGAACGGCGTTTCGCGCATGGCCCGCTCCGGATCGCAGTGGATGAACTGGTGGTCGTCGGTGGCGTCGGCGAACTGGTCGATCATGCGTTGCGTCACCACCCGCCACGGCGATACGCCAACCTCCTTGCCGACACTGGCCAGAAGCACATCGAGACTGATCGGTTCCACGCGGATGTCCTCCAGTTCACCCCCGGCTTCCATGGCCGGAAAATGTCATTCCTTGAACAGCGTCAGCCCATGCTGCACCGACTGTCCGCCGTCGATCGGCAGGATGGCGCCGGTGACATAGCTGCCTGCACGGCTGCACAAATAGAGCGTTGCGCCGGCAATGTCATCCGGTGCGCCGATACGGCCGATCGGAACATGGTTGCCGACGTGCGTGGCCTGTTCCTCTGTGGCGGTGGCAAATGCCGTCATCCGGCTCTGGAAGGGGCCGGGGGCAAAGGCGTTGACGGTGATGCGGCGGGCGGCGAACTCGAGCGCCAGTGTGCGCGTCAGATGATGAACCGCGGCCTTGGAGGCGGTGTAGGAATAGGCGTCGTCGGCCAGCGGCTGCGTGCCCATCACCGATCCCAGGTTGATCACCCTGGCCGGATCGGCATCGCTGGCGGCGGCCTCGAGCAGCGGCAGCAATTCGCGGGTCAGATGGAAGACCGCGGTGACGTTGATGCCGAGCACCTTCGCCCATGCCGAATAGGGGAAGCTTTCCAGCGGTGCGCCCCAGGAGACGCCGGCATTGTTGACCAGAATATGCAGTTTCCCGGTCCGCGCTTTGACCTCGGCGACGAGTGCGGCAATGCCGGTTTCGCTGGAGACATCGCCGGCAAAGCCTTCGGCCCGGCCGGAAGCGCCAAGACCGTTCAGTTCTTCGGCCACCTTGATGCAGTCATCGCCCTTGCGCGACGCGATCATCACGCTGGCGCCGGCCCTGACCAGCGCGGTTGCCGCCATGCGGCCGATACCGGTCGCGGCACCCGTCACCAGCGCGGTCTTGCCAGCCACCGAAAACAGCTCGTCTAGATAGCTCATCACAATCCTCCGCGCTCGGCATGCGGGCAAACAGTTCGCGTTGACAAGGCTATCCGAAATACGGTCATCCTTGCCACTGACAAAATGCCTGGCGTGTATGAAGGGTTAGCGACCGATGACGGAGATGAATCTCGGCATGACCGAGCGGCTGAAGCCGATCCACGCGCGCGTCGCGGCCATGGTGCGCGACGAGATCATGCCGCTCGACCATGAATTCCTCAGCGAGGTGGGCAAGGCAGGCGACCGCTGGGTCTACAGTGCGCGCCAGAGCGAGATCCTCGAAGGGCTGAAGAAGACCGCACGAGAGCGCGGCCTGTGGAATTTCTGGCTGACCGGCTCGGAGCGCGGCTACGGCCTTTCCACCGTCGAATACGCCTATCTGGCCGAGGAGATGGGCAAGGCGCATCTCGGCGCCGAGACCTTCAACTGCTCGGCGCCCGACACCGGCAACATGGAGGTGCTGGAGCGGTACGGCTCGGCCGACCACAAGAAAGCATGGCTGGAACCGCTGCTCGATGGCAAGATCCGTTCGGCCTATCTGATGACCGAGCCGGACGTCGCCTCGTCCGACGCCACCAACATTGCCATGCGCTGCGAGCGTCAGGGCGACGACTATGTGCTCAACGGCGAGAAATGGTGGGCCTCTGGCGCCGGCGATCCGCGCTGCGCCATCTACATCGTCATGGTCAGGACCGGCGGCGATGACGAGCCGCAGCACCGCCGTCATTCGATGATCCTGGTGCCATCAGACACGAAAGGCGTGACCAAGGTGCGGGCCATGCAGGTTTATGGCGATGACGACGCGCCGCACGGCCATATGCATCTCCGCTTCGACAATGTGCGCGTACCGGCGTCGAACCTGATCCTGGGCGAGGGCAGGGGGTTCGAGATCGCGCAAGGGCGGCTCGGTCCCGGCCGCATCCACCATTGCATGCGCGCCATCGGGCAGGCCGAGATGGCGCTCGAGATGCTGTGCCAGCGTTCCATGCGCCGCGAGGCCTTCGGCCAGAAGCTGGCAAAGCTCGGCGCCAATTTCGACATCATCGCCGAATGCCGCATGGAGATCGAGATGGCCCGGCTGCTCTGCCTCAAGGCGGCGTGGATGATCGACCATGGCGATGCGCGGGCCGCCGCCCCCTGGATCAGCCAGATCAAGGTGATCGCACCGCGCGTCGCGCTGAGGATCACCGACGAGGCTGTGCAGATGTTCGGCGCGCAAGGCATCAGCCAGGACACGCCGCTGGCGCGGTCGTGGACGCATCTGCGGACCTTGCGCCTTGCCGACGGGCCTGACGCCGTGCATCGCCGTCAGGTGGCGCGCACCGAGCTGAAGAAGTACACGCAGGAAAAGGTCTGAGCGCCGGGATCGTCATCCGGCGACGCCGACGGGTCCAGGCGAGGAGTGTTCCGATGACCGTCCCCTCCGAAATGAAGGCGCTGCTGCTGGTCGGCGACGGCTACACCAGGACGCCGAGCGGCAGCGTGCTGGAGGCGGTGGAGCCCTATCTCGAGCCGGGCAGCATTGCCGTGCCGACACCCGGACCGACACAGGTGCTGATCAAGGTCAGCCTCGCCTCGATCAATCCGTCCGACATCGCCTTCATCAAGGGTCAGTACGGCCAGCCGCGCGCCAAGGGCCAGCCGGCCGGCTTCGAGGGTGTCGGCATCGTCGTCGCCAGCGGCGACGAGCCCTATCCCAAAAGCCTGATCGGCAAGCGCGTCGCCTTTGCCACGGGCGTCACCAACTGGGGCTCATGGGCCGACTATGCCGTCGCTGAAGCTGCTGCATGCATTCCACTGCTCGACACGGTCCGCGACGAGGATGGCGCGGCGATGATCGTCAACCCGCTCACCGCGCTTGCCATGTTCGACATCGTCAAACAGGAAGGCGAAAAGGCCTTCGTCATGACCGCCGGCGCCAGCCAGCTCTGCAAGCTGATCATCGGCCTGGCCAAGGAAGAGGGTTTCCGGCCAATCGTCACCGTGCGGCGTGACGATCAGATCGCTTCGCTGAAAGCGCTTGGCGCGGCGCACGTCCTCAATGAAAAGGCGCCGGATTTCAAGGCGGCATTGCGCGAGGTGATGAAGGCCGAACAGCCGCGCATCTTCCTGGACGCGGTGACCGGGCCACTTGCCTCCGCCATCTTCGACGTCATGCCGAAGCGTTCGCGCTGGATCATCTATGGGCGGCTCGATCCCGAAGCCACCGTTATCCGCGAGCCCGGTCAACTGATCTTCCAGCATAAGCATATCGAAGGTTTTTGGCTGAGCGAGTGGATGCGCCAGTTCCGCGACCGCCGCGGCCCGGCGATCCTGGAAGCGCAGAAGCGTTTTTCCGATGGGCGCTGGTCGACCGACGTGACGGCGGTGGTGCCGCTCGCCGAGGCGATGGCGCGGGTGCCAGCGGAACTGGCCAAGCCTAACGGCAAGGTGTTCATCCGGCCTTAGGCCAATTCGAAAGATTCGAGAAGTTTGGACGCGGGGGGCCTCGGAGGGCTTTGCGGGCAGAGATTGCCGGTTATCCGCCGACGCGGGACCGTCAGGCCGATATCCGCGTCCATCAAGCCCCCTATGCCACGCCGCTGCGTCCGTGATATGCCGCCGCCATCGAATGCCGGGACAGGCTGGACTGAGCCTGTTCCGGGATTGTGTGGGGTGCCTTGATGACGATTTCCAAGCCGGTTTTCGACCGTTTGGGGTTTGGCCTGTGGATCGGAGCGTTCCTGGTTGTTCTTGCCATGGTCCTGTGGTCGCCGTACACGCGGACGGTATGGAAGGCCTATATAGATGGCAGCGAGGCGCTTCTGGCCGGTCTGCCACTCTACGACACCCAATCCGAGATGGGGTATCTCTACGCGCCGGCCTTCGCCGCGCTCTACACTCCAATAGTCAAGCTCGGTCCGCATCTGGGCGGCGTGATGTGGCACTCCCTCGGGTTTGCGGTGCTGACCTATGCCGCGATGCGGCAGGTGCGCAAACTCGGTGGTGACGAGTTGATGTGGCTGCTTTCTTTCGGCCTCTTCCTCGCTTTGCCGATGGCGCTCGGCGCGATCCGCAACGGCCAGGCGACGATCCTTTTGACCGGCGCTTGCTGGCTTCTCACATTGTCGGCGCTGGAGGGCCGACGGGCGGAGACGTTCTTCTGGGCTTCGCTCGCCATCATCGCCAAGCCGACCGCGATCATAATGCTGTTGTTGGTAGGAGCCCTTCGGCTTCGGTTGATGCCGGTGCTGGTGCTGGCGGTGCTGTTCGTGCTCGCACTGCCTTACGCTTTTGCTCCCGCCGGCTATCTCAACGATCAGTATCGTGTCTTCGCCCAGATGTTGACCTCCATGGCCGTCGAGAACACCAGCCATTTCGTGTCCACCGATTTCACGGCACCGTTCACCACGATAGGGCTGCCGATACCGGAATTCGGCGCAACGATCGTGCGCATGGTCATGGCCCTGCTTACGCTTTCAGCCGTCATCTGGTTCGACCGCAGGCTCGAACAGGGAAAGGCGGCGCTGGCGATCTTCCTGACGGCCACCTTCTACATGTGCGTCTTCAACCCGCGCGTCGAACCCAACACCTTTGCCATGATCGCGGTACCAGCCGGTCTTGCCATCGCCCTGTTGTGGCGCGAAGAACGGGGCGGCGTCCTCGCCTCGGTGCTGTCGATGACGCTGTTCGTGACCGGGCTGAGCGGCGTCGAGCGCCATGTGCACGATTTCCTCTTCCCCTGGTTCCGGCCGGTCGCCGTCACTTTCATCGCCGGTTCGCTGATCTGGTGGTTCTGGGCCAAGGCACGGGAAAAGGTGGTGAATGCGGGAGTCGCGAATGGCTGAGCTGCGACAGAGCCTCGATATCGTTGCGCCATTCTTCAACGAGGCGGCATCGGCATCGGCCTTCGCGCGCCTGCTAGGCGAGCTCGAAGCGGCCGTGGCACAGCGCTTCGGCATGACCGTGCACAAGATCCTGGTCGATGACGGCAGCCGTGACGATGGCGCTGGACGATTTTCGCAAGCGCTGACGGGATCGTGGGAGATCGTGCGCCTCAGCCGCAATTTCGGCAAGGAAGTCGCGGTGCTCGCCGGCCTCGACCAGTCGCGCGGCGACATGGTGCTGATCATGGACGCCGACCTCCAGCATTCCCTGGACATCAGCCTGAAGCTGATCGCCGAGCTGGTGGACCATCTGGACATCGACGTCGTCTTTGCGCAGAACGACCGCCGCGAGGCGAGCTGGCGGCGCAGCCAGCTTGCACGGCTTTTCTACAGCCTGATCAACAGCAGCCAGCGTTTCGACATTCCCGAAAATGCCGGCGACTTTCGCGTCATGCGCGGCGCCGTGGCGCGCGCACTGACCAGCCTGCGTGACAAGCGTCGCTTCAACAAGGGCCTGTTTGCCTGGGCCGGCTTTCGCCAGAAGGCGTTGCCCTATTCGCCGGAAGGCCGCGCCAGCGGCACATCGAAATGGAGCCGGCTCAACCTCATCGCCTTCTCGCTGGAGGGGTTCACCTCGTTCTCCGTCATTCCGCTACGCCTGATCAGTCTTAGCGGGCTGCTCGCGGCGGTGGCCGGCGCGCTCTATGGCGCCAAGGTGTTCTTCGAGGTGATCTTCTACGGCATTGCCGTTCCGGGCTACCCCAGCCTGCTGGTTGCCGTCGTTCTGCTCGGCGGCCTCAACCTGACCCTGCTTGGCCTGATCGGCGAATATGTCTGGGTGACGCTCAGCGAGAGCAAGAATCGGCCGGTCTATCTCGTGCGCGATGTCGTGCGCAGCGAGGCCCCCGCCGACCGGCCGGAGTCGGGCACTTCGAACAGATGACGCGGCGCATTCGCCTGATCGCTGACGATTACGGCCTGGCGCCTGGCGTTTCCGCCGGGATTCTCGATCTTCTCGATCGGGGGCGCCTGACCGGCACCAGCTGCATGACCGGCTTTCCCGAGTGGGCAAAGCAGGCAGAGCGCATAAAACCGCTGTGCGGCCGGGCCGCTGTCGGGCTGCACCTCACCTTGACCGACCAGTTGGCCGTCACCGGCCGGTCGGCCCTGGCGCCGGAAGGCCGGCTGCCACCGCTCCGCGCACTGGCCTTGCCTGTTCTGCGCGGCCGCATCGGCGATCGCCATGTCCATGCCGAGCTTGACGCCCAGTACAGCCGCTTCGTCGAGGCGCTTGGCCGCCGCCCCGATTTCGTCGATGGGCACCAGCATGTGCATTTCCTTCCCGTCGTGCGCACATGGCTGCGCACGCGTTTTCCAGAAGGCGCCGACAGGCCGGCCCTGCGCGGCGCCCCGGCGCTGGCCGCGGGAGCGAAAGTCGCCGCGATTGCCGCGCTGGCTGCCGGGTTCAACCGCTCGATGCAGCGCGCGGGCTTCATCGTTTTCCAGCCGCTCGCCGGCATCTATGACTGGCGACAGCCCGAAAAGTTCGCTGCGGTTCTGCAGGCGGCCGTCGAAGGGTTGCCGGAGCGAGGGGTGTTCATGTGTCATCCCGGCCATGTCGACGAGACGCTGCGCGCGCGCGACACCATGCAAGATGTGCGCGAGGTGGAATTCGCGGCCCTCGCATCGGACGAATTCGGCGCTGGTCTGGCCCGCGCCAATGTCGCAATCATGGATGGCAGGGGATGAGCGACGCCGAGCGGCCCCCGCGTTCGACCGGCAACAAGATCGTCCGCTTCGCCATTGTCGGACTGGCGAACACGGCCATCGACCTTGCCAGCTTTTTCCTGCTGCTCAAGCTCGGGGTTCCGCCGGTGCCGGCCAACATCGCTGCCTGGTTCGTCGCCGTCACCTTTTCCTTCGCGGCGAACGGCTTGTGGTCGTTCGAGCGCAATCGAGCCATCCGGCTGCATGATGCGTTCCTTCGTTTCGCCACGCTTGGAGCGCTGATTTCGCTCGGTGTCTCCAGCCTCTCGATCGCGCTATTCGCCGGCATCATCGGGGTGTGGCCGGCGAAAATCGGGGGCGTCGTGGTGGCGGCGGTGCTGAATTTCCTCGCCGCGCGCTGGTCGATCGAAGGCCGGTTCTTGAGATAGGCGGAATTATTTTTCTTACGAAATTCCGGACGAAAAACCGCTACACACTTTCCTGGAATTTCTATTCTGCCGGCTCCACATTGGTGTAGGCGGCTTCCTCCAACTCGCGCTTCAGCCGGGCTTCCTCGTGGGTCTTCGGCGTGACGAAGCGGCCAAGCAGGAGATAGGCGACCGGCGTCAGGAACAGCGTCGAGACGGTGGCCAGCCCCAGGCCGCCGACGATGACCCAGCCGAGCGCGACGCGCGCCTCGGCACCGGCGCCGCTCGCCAGCACCAGCGGCAGGCCGCCGAGCACGGTGCAGATCATCGTCATCATCACCGGCCGCACGCGGATGATCGAGGCCTGTTCGATCGCCTCGCGCACGCCAAGCCCGCGGTCGCGCAACTGGTTGGCGAATTCGACGATCAGGATGCCGTTCTTGGCCATGACGCCGACCAAAAGCACCAGGCCGATCTGGCTGTAGGCGTTGAGACTGGTGCCCGAGAGGAGAAGCGCGAAAATCGCACAGGCCAGCCCGAGCGGCACCGTCGCCATGATGATGACGGCGCTGACAAAACTCTCGAACTGGGCGGCCAACACCAAAAGGATGATGACCAGCGCGAAGCCGAAAATGGTGACCATGGCGCTGTTGGTCTCGCCCAGCGTCGCCGCCTCGGCCAGGGGCAGGATGCGGCTGCCTGGCGGCAGCAGCGGTGTGGCGATTTGCTCGGCGCGGGTGAGCGCGTCGCCAAGCGCGAAGTCGCCGCTGAGGTTGGAGGTGATCGCCACAGAGGGCTGCTGCTGTTCGCGCGACAGCGATGGCGGCACGGCGCGTTCGGTCAGCGTGGCGATGGTCGACATCGGCACGAAACGCCCGTCGGCTGTTTTCAGGAAGATGTTTTCCAGATCCGTCGGATCGTTGATCGGATTGGTGGTCGAGACCAGCTTCACGCCGTAGCTGCGGTCGGCGATGTAGACGTCGACGACATCGTTGCCGTCGAGCATGGCCTGCAAGGTGTTGGCCAGTCCTGATATGTCGATGCCGAGGTCGGAGGCGCGCTCGCGGTCGATGGCCACGGCGAGCTGCGGCTGCGTCGGGTCGATCGACAGGCGCGGTGTCTGGAAGCGCGGGTCCTTCTGCATCTCGGCGATGATCTTCACGGCCGCGTCGCCGAGCGCCTTGCGGTCGTTGCCGACCAGCGCGAATTGCAAGCCGTTGCCGGCGCCACGGATGCCGAGGCTGTTGGGCTGCACCGGGAAGATGCGCACGCTCGGCACCTGCCTGGTCAGCTGGCTGATCTCGGCCATGATCTCCTGCTGGCTGCGGCTGCGCTCGTTCCACGGCGCCAGCGTCATCACCATGAAGCCGGAGTTGTAGGAGCCGTTCTGGCCGGCATTTTCGAAGGTGCTGCGGATCTCGCCGGAATCGCGCATCGGCTGGATCAGTCTCTCGATCTTCTGCATCTGCTGCGTTGTGTAGTCGAGGCTGACGCCTTGCGGGGCGCTGATGCGCAGAAGCACGGCGGCGCGGTCCTCGGTCGGCGTCAGCTCCTGGCGGATGGTGCCGAACAGCGTGAAGGCGGTGCCGGCGAACAGCACCGCGACCAGAAGCACGATCCATGGCGCGTCGAGGCAGGCGTGCAGGCTGCGCTTGTAGGCCGTATTGAGCGCGCCGCCGATGCGGGCGCCGATGCCATGGCCACCTTCGTGGTGGAGCGATGCGCTGGTCAGCATGCGCGAGGCGAGCATCGGGCACAGCGTCAGCGCCACCACGCAGGACAAAAGCACCGACATGGCAAGCACGAAGCCGAATTCGCGGAACAAGCCGCCGGTCTGGCCAGGCAGGAACGAGATCGGCACGAAGACGGCGACCAGCGTCAAGGTGGTGGCAATGACGGCGAAGAACACCTCCTGCGCGCCGAGCACGGCGGCGGCGCGCGGCCCCATGCCTTCGTTGCGCCGTCGCACGATGTTTTCGAGCACGACGATGGCGTCGTCGACGACCAGTCCCGTGGCCAGCACCAGAGCGAGCAAGGTCAGGATGTTGACCGAGAAGCCGGCCAGATAGATGGCGGCGATGGTGCCGATCATGGCGACCGGCATCGACAGGCCGGGGATCAGCGTCGCACGCCAGTCGAGGAGAAACATATAGATGACGATCAGCACCATGGTGACGGACAGGCCGAGCGCGATCTCGACCTCGTGCACCGCCCCCTTGACGAAGACGGCGTCGTCGCTGGTGATCTTGATCGACATGCCCTTGGGCAGGTTTTCCTGCAGCTTGGCGACGGCGGCCTGGACACCGGTCGAGATGTCCAACGTATTCGATTCCGCCTGGCGGATGATGCCGATGCCGATGCCGGTCTTGCCGTCCGAGCGCAGCGTGGTCTGGCCGACGTCGGGGCCGAGCGTGACGGTGGCGACGTCGCGAATGCGCGTCGTGCCGCCGACAATTATGTTTTCGAACTCTTCCGGCGTGGTCACGTCGGCAGTCGTGCGGACGATCAGGTCCTGGTTGGTCGTGGTGATCGAACCGGCCGGCGAATCGAAGGCGACCGAGGCAAGGGCGGCCCTGAGGTCGGCGACCGTGAAGCCGAGGCTGGCCAGCTTGTTCTGGTCGACGTCGATGCGAAAGATCTTGTCGCGGTCGCCATAGACCTGGACGTCGGCAACGCCGGGCACGGCGGCCAGCTCGTCCTCGATCTGGTCCTGGACCACCACGGTCATGTCCTGGATCGACATGTTGTCCGAGGTCACCGCCAGTCGCATCACCGCGTCGGAATTGGCGTCGGCCTTGACGATGCGCGGCGGATCGGCGGTGTCCGGCATCTGGTTGGCGACGCGGCCGACGGCGTCACGCACGTCGGAGGCGGCGACATTCAGATCGACGCCATCATTGAACTCGATGGTGACGCGGCTCGAGCCGAACGAGGAAGACGACGAGATCGACTTGACGCCTGAGACCCGGGCGACGGCGCCCTCGATAGTGTCGGTCAGTTCGCGATCGACGGTCTCGGCCGCCGCGCCCTCGAAGGTGGTGGAAACGGTGACGACCGCGCGATCGACGTCCGGCAGTTCGCGGATCTCGACGCCGTAAAAGGCGGCCAGGCCGGCGACCGCAATCAGTGTGTTGAGCACGAAGGCCATCACCGGCCTGCGGATGAACAGGGCGGTGAAGCCGGTCTCGCTGGCAGTGTTGGCGGGGCTGGTCATGTGCCTGCGGCGGCGTCCGCGGCGCGCTGCTCTTCGCCGGCAAGGCGGACCGCGCCGCCCTCGCTGACGCTCTGGGTGCCCTCTGTGACCACCATGTCGCCATTGTCGATCTCGGCGTCGATCAGCACGGTCTCGGTGTTGCGCTGTACGATGCGCACCGGGACCCGCTTGGCCTTGCCGTCCTCGATCTGCCAGACATAGGCGCCGTCCGACCCCCACAGGATCGCCAGCGGACTGACGGCCGGATAGGTTTGCCCCGGAAATTTCATGATGATGCCGAACGACATGCCGGCGCGCAGCGAATCGGCCGGGTTGGCGATCTTGGCCTTGACCAGCAGGGTGCGGCTCTTTTCATCGATGTGGTTGTCGATGGCCGAAACGGTGCCGCTATAGGCGTTGCTGGGATTGGCGATCGGCGTCGCCGTCAATTGCGCACCGACCTTGACGGCGGCGGCGAAGCGCTCGGGCACCAGGAAGTCGACCAGGATAGAGGACCGGTCGTCGAGCGTGGCGATGGCCGACTGGCTGGTGACATAATTGCCGGCCGAGATCGGTAGGATGCCGACGGTGCCGGCGATCGGCGCCAGAATCGACCGGCGCTGCAGTGCAAGTTCCGCATCCTGAAGCGCCAGCTTAGCGCCCGCCAGCACCACCTCGGCATCAGCCACGGCCACCGGGGTCGCGGCATTGGAGGCACGAAGCGACTTGACGCGGTCAAGCTTGGATTGCGCGTCCTGCAAGGCCAGCTTGGCACGGTCCTGAGAGATCACTTCGGTCTCGGAATCGAGGGTTGCGAGGATCTGTCCCTTATCGACATGGCTGCCGGATTCGACCAGCAGTTCGGCGAGGCGGCCGGAGCTGTAGGGATTGACTGTCACCGAGGCGTTGGCACGGCCGGTGCCGATCGCCTGCAGGCGGTCGTTGATAACAGCCGAAGTGGCCGCCAGGGCAACCACGTTCACCGGCTGGTTGCCGTTGCGGCCGTCTGCCTGCCTCGCGTTCGCGGCGCCGCTTGCAGCCGGGGGCGTTGCCGCGTAGGCCCAGTCGATGCCCCAACGTGCCAGCACGTCCGGCGCGCCGGGATAAAAGCGCAGCCAGGCGGCTGCCGCCACCACCAGCACCACAAGTGCAAAAAGTATCTGTTTCCAGGCGGCCATCGGCACTCCGGTTGGTAAAACAATCCTTCCGTCTACCAGTTTCCCGAAATGAAGCAGACGCAGCGAGGCTATTGTAAGGCAAAGAAGCCGCCTCGATATCGCGTCTTTATGACAATTCTCCGGGGGCTGCGCACATTAAATATATGTAACGTTTGAGAAAATATGCGTAACGCTTTGGATCATCGCACAGGCACTAACGCAGACTTTCCATCTCGCGAATGCGTTTGGCGCCTTCTGCTTCCAGTTGCCTGGTGACGGCGCCGATCAGCGTTTCGGCGACGACGAAAAGGGCAGCCGAAGAGTCCCATGCCGACGGCACCGCGGTTCGTCCGGCGATAACATGACGAGCAAAGCGGGCGATCGGCGACAGCCACTGGTCGGTGAACAGCACGATCTGGACGCCACGCTGATGCGCCTTTTCGGCGAAGCGGAGGAGGCTGTCCTGGTAGCGCCTGATGTCGAAAATCACCAGCACGTCGCGCTTGCCCATGTCGATCAGGCGGTCACGCCACATGCTTTCCTGCCCGGCGAGGTGAAAGACATCCGGCTGGATGATGGCGAGGTGGGCGGCCATGTAGCGCGCCAGCGGATCGGTGAAGCGGCCGCCGATCAGGAAGGTCTTGCCGCGCCGGTCCGCTAGCCGGGCGGCGATGTCGGCAAGCTGCTTGTCGGACAGGTGCCTGAACGTCTCGCGCATATTGTCGAGCGTCGCTTCCAGCATCGGCGACACCGTCCCACCGCCAGGCGAGGGCGGGTTGAGCGTCCTTGTCGCCGGCGATTGCAGTTGCGCCGCCAGTTCGTCCTGCAGGCTCGACTGGAACTCCGGATAGTTCTGAAAGCCCAGCCGGGCGACGAAACGCAGGATTGTCGGTGAGGAGACGCCCGCCGCGGCCGAGAATTCTGCAACAGTTTTCAGGCCGATCATCGGATAGTTGGCGATCAGCGTCTGGGCCGCGCGCCGTTCGCTGGCCGGCATGGTACCGATGCGGTCGGCGATCAATTCGGCAATGCTGGAAATCATGTTGTCCCCACCCCTGGCTCGGTCGACGGACTTTTCCGAGATCGCATTTGACAAAGCCGGACAAACTGTATGAAATCATCCACAGGGACGCAATGAGGCAAAATACGTAACATACGATACAGCGCTCCCCGGGGACGGCAGAGTATGGAGAAAGCACGGCCCGCCAGCCTTGCATCGTCTGATACCGTAAGGGTGACGAACCCCGGCGGATCAAGCCCTTTCGTGCTGACTTGCGATCACGCCTCGAACTTCCTGCCCGCCGAATTCGGCACGCTCGGCCTTGCCGTCGAGGACTTGTCGCGCCACATCGCCTGGGATCCCGGCGCGCTGCCGGTTGCCCGCCGCATGGCGCAGGCGCTCGATGCGACGCTGGTCGAAACCCGCATTTCGCGCCTTGTCATCGACTGCAACCGGCCGCTTGACGCGCCCGACCTGGTGCCGCCGGTCAGCGAGACAACGGCAATACCGGGCAATGCCGGCCTGTCGGAAACTGAGCGCGCGGCGCGTGTCGCGCTGTCATGGCAGCCATTTCATGCCGCCATCGAGCATGTTGTCGACGACAGGCTGGCGCGTGGACAGACGACCCGCCTGGTTTCGGTCCATTCCTTCACGCCGGTATACAAGTCCAAAAACCGGCCCTGGCATATAGGCATCATCCATGACGAGGATCGCCGACTGGCGGCGCCGCTGATATCGGCGCTGAAGCGGCTTGCCGGCGTCACCGTCGGCGTCAACGAGCCGTATTCACCTGATGACCGCGTCTATTTCACGCTGGAACGGCATGCGCGCTCGCGTGGCCTGCCCTGCGCGATGATCGAAATCCGCAACGACGAAATCGCCGGCGAGACCGGGCAGCGGAAATGGGCGGATCTGCTCACGGGCATTTTTTCGGATCTGGAGCCAGAGGAGGCCGGACACACCAGATCGCATTCAGTCGGGAAGTCAGTTCAATCGGCCAGCTAGGGCGGGATGTCATCCCGACCCGAGAACCAACAGGGGACACCAAAATGGCAGCACCGGGTTATACTGAAGTTGACAAGGCGGAGGACGTAAAGGCCCTCCACAGCATGGGCTATGCCCAGGAACTGGAGCGGCGCCTCAGCCGCTTTTCGAATTTCGCCGTTTCCTTCTCGATCATCTGCATCCTGTCGGGCGGCATCAATTCGCTGGCGCAAGGCACCTCCGGCGCTGGCGGCATCGGCATCGGCATCGGCTGGCTGGTCGGTTGCTTCGTCTCGCTGACCTTCGCGGTCGCCATGTCGCAGATCAGCTCGGCCTATCCGACGGCCGGCGGCCTCTACCACTGGGGTTCGATCCTCGGCAACCGCGGCACCGGCTGGGTCACCGCCTGGCTCAATCTGCTCGGCCTGATCACCGTGCTCGGCGCCATCAATGTCGGCACCTGGACGTTCTTCATCGGCGCCTTCGGACCGACGCTCGGCATCGAGGGCACGCTGACCAACCAGATGATCTTCCTGATCATCATCACCGGCGCCCAGGCGCTGATCAACCATCTCGGCATCAAGCTGACGGCCAAGCTGACCGATTTCTCAGGCTATCTGATCTTCTTTGGCGCGATCCTGATTGCCGTCGTCTGCCTGATCTCCGCCGAGACCTGGGATTTCAGCCGTCTCTTCACCTTCCACAATTACTCCGGCGATGCCGGCGGCGGCGTCTGGCCAGCGGTGTCGAATGCCTGGGTGTTCGCGCTCGGTCTGTTGCTGCCGATCTATACGATCACCGGTTATGACGCTTCCGCGCACACCTCGGAGGAAACCATCAAGGCGGCTTCTTCCGTGCCGCGCGCCATGGTCATGTCGGTGATCTGGTCGGCCGTTTTCGGCTACCTGTTCCTGGCTGCCTTCGTGCTGATGATCCCGAACATGGACGATGCCGCCAAGCAGGGCTGGAACGTGTTCTTCTGGGCTTTCGACCAGCGCGTCAGCCCCGGCATCAAGGAGTTCGTCTACCTCGTCGTGTTCATCGCGCAGCTGCTGTGCGGTCTCGCAACCGTGACCTCGGCTTCGCGCATGATCTTCGCCTTCTCGCGTGACGGCGGCCTGCCGGGCTCATCGGCGCTCGCCAAGGTCAGCCCGACCTACCGCACGCCGGTGGCGGCGATCTGGACGGCCTCGATCCTGTCGGTGCTGTTCGTCTGGGGGTCGACGCTGGTTTCGGTCGCCGGCACTTCGGCCTACACCATCGTCGTGTCCTGCACCGTCATCTTCCTGTTCCTGTCCTTCACCGTGCCGATCGTGCTCGGCATGCTGGCCTGGGGCACACCGAAGTGGGACAAGATGGGGCCGTGGAACATGGGGCGCGGCGTCTTCATGCTGTTCGCCTTCCTGTCGATCGTCTCGATGATCCTGATCTTCATCATCGGCATTCAGCCGCCGAACGATTGGGCGCTCTACATCACCGTCGGCTTCTTCATCCTGACGGCGGTCGTCTGGTTCGGCTTTGAGAAGCGTCGCTTCCAGGGCCCGCCGCTCGGCGACATCATCGCGGCGCGTCAGGCGGCCATCAAGGCAGCCGAACAGGCCGTCGGCGAAACCGGCCACTGATATCGACCATCATGGCCATGGCCGGCATCGTGCCGGCCATGGTTTTGTTCAACTCATTCAAAGCCCAAGCGCTGGAGTGCCAAAGGAATGGCCGGAAATTTCTCGTTCGATCAGTTGAAGAAAGCGGTCTCCAGCGGCGAGATCGACACCGTGCTGGCCTGCATCGTCGATATGCAGGGCCGGCTGGCGGGAAAGCGCTTCCTGGCGCAGTACTTCGTCGATTCCGCGCATGACGAAACGCATGGCTGCAACTATCTCCTGGCGGCCGACATCGATATGGAGCCGGTGCCGGGCTACAAGGCGGCAAGCTGGTCGAAAGGTTATGGCGACTTCGTCATGAAGCCGGATCTCGCCACGCTGCGGCGCATTCCCTGGCTGGAAAAGACCGCGCTGGTGATCTGCGACGTGCTCGACCACCACACCCATGACGACCTGCCGCATTCGCCACGCGCCATCCTGAAGAAGCAGGTCAAGCGACTGAGCGAGCGCGGCTATATCGGCTATTTCGCTTCCGAGCTTGAATTCTATCTGTTCAACGAGACCTATGATTCCGCCCGCAAGAAGCACTGGCAGGGTCTCGACACCGCATCGCCCTATATCGGCGACTACCAGATCGGCATCACCACCAAGGAAGAAGGCGTCATGCGCCGGCTTCGCAACGAGATGGAAGCGGCCGGCATCCCGATCGAGAACTCCAAGGGCGAGTGGGGTCCAGGCCAGGAAGAGATCAATGTGCGCTATGCCGAGGCGCTCGACATGGCCGACCGCCACGTCATCCTGAAGAACGGCGCCAAGGAAATCGCCGAGTCCGAGGGCAAGGCGATCTCGTTCATGTCCAAGTATAATTACGGGCTCGCCGGCAATTCCAGCCACATCCACAATTCGCTGTGGAGTGCCGACGGCAAGACGCCGCTGTTCTTCGACAAGACGGCCGACTGGACGCTGTCGACGCTTGGTCAGCAATGGGCCGCCGGGCAGTTGAAATACGCAAAGGAATTCACCTGGTTCCTGGCGCCCTTCATCAACTCCTACAAGCGCTTCCAGGCCGGTACCTTCGCGCCGACCAAGATCATGTGGAGCGAGGACAACCGTACCGCCGGCTTCCGCCTGTGCGGTGAGGGCACCAAGGGCATCCGCATGGAATGCCGCATCGGCGGCGCCGACCTCAACCCGTATCTTGCTTTCGCAGCGCTGATCGCCGCCGGCCTTGCCGGCATCGACGAGAAGCTGGAATTGCAGAAGCCGTTCGTCGGCGATGCCTACCAGGCATCGCGCCTGCCGGAGATCCCGAAGACGCTGCGCGATGCGACCGAGACGCTGGCGAAGTCGAAGATGCTCAAGCAGGCGCTCGGCGAGGATGTGCTCGAACACTATGTCCACACCGCAAAGTGGGAGCAGTTCGAATACGACCGCCGCATTACAGATTGGGAACTGCACAGAGGGTTCGAGCGATATTGACAGTGTTGCGTTTTTCTCACTATGTTGTGATTATGGCAGCACAACATATGGGAGGCAGGATTGCCCCAAGGCAAAGCCAACGTCGACAAGGTATGGTTTGACAGTCAGATGAAGGAGCGCAACCTGACGGTGCGCCGCATGGCCACCCAAATGAACATGCACTACAGCGCCCTGTCGCGGACGCTGAACGGCGAGCGGCGTATGCAAGTTGATGAAATACGCAAGATCGCTGAAATTTTCGGCCAGCCGGAAAGCGAGGTGTTGGTCCACCTGGGCTCTTCGGATGCGAAGGCGGCGGAGCGTCGTCCCGGCTTCATGGAGGGGCAGGTGGATTTCGAGAATGCGTTAGACGTAAACGACACCGTTGGAGAATACATCGTGCCGCCTCGAGGCGGCGATCCGTTGTTTGGATGCATGGCTGGGACGCTCACGCTTCTTCCGGACGTCGATTACACCGCACCCGCGGATCCGGACTGGGGCAAAGTGTATGACGACTGATGGGGTGCTCCTGGACACATGCTTCATACTATGGCTCTCGACGGAACAACCGGTCGCGAGAGCGGCGGTTGAGAGGGTGACAAGCGCGCGGAAAAATGGCGACGTGATCGCCGTTTCCGTCATGTCCGCCTGGGAAATCGGAATGCTGGTTTCTAAAGGCCGGCTTCCGTTCATCAAGTCACCGCTCGCATGGTTTGAACGGTTCGTGCAGGCTGGTGCAACGAGTGTTGAAGGGATCGACAGTGAGCTCTTGGTCGAATCTTCGTTCCTGCCCGGCGTCGTTCACAACGATCCAACAGACCGGATCATCATAGCTACGGCGCGCTCGAAGAATTTGGAAATTATCACCCGCGATCGCGCGATCCTTGCCTATGGCTCGGCTGGCTTCGTCAAAACAGTTCCTTGTTGATTTGGAGACGTTTAATTGGAAACCGTGAAACTCATATCCCCCGTCGATGGTTCGATCTATGCCGAGAGGCCCGTGGCAACGGACCAGGCGATCAACGCCGCGGTGGAGCGCGCCAAGGCGGCGCAGGAGAAGTGGGCCGAGACGCCGATTGTCGAGCGCGGCAAGTACATGCTGGCGATGCTGGAAGCGCTGGTTGCGATGACCGACGAGATCGTGCCGGAGATCGCCTGGCAGATGGGGCGGCCCGTACGCTACGGCGGCGAGTTCGGCGGCGTCAGGGAACGCACCACCTATATGGTCGAGATCGCCGAGCAGGCGCTCAAGTCGGTGCCTGCCTCCAACCCGAAGGACGGCTTCCGCCGCTATGTGAAGAAGGACCCGCTTGGCGTGGTCATGGTGATCGCGCCGTGGAATTATCCCTATCTCACCGCCGTCAACACCATCGTGCCGGCGCTGATGGCCGGCAACACCGTCATCCTCAAGCATGCGGCGCAGACGCTGCTGGTCGGCGAACGCTTCCAGCAGGCCTTCGACAAGATCGGCCTGCCCAAAGGCGTGTTCCAAAATGTCGTGCTCAATCACGCCCAGACCGAAAGGCTGCTCGGCTCGGGCAAGATCGACCATGTCAATTTCACCGGTTCGGTCGGCGGCGGCCGCGCCATCGAAAAGGCGGCGGCGGGCACCTTCATGACGCTCGGCCTGGAGCTTGGCGGCAAGGATCCAGCCTATGTCCTGCCGGACGCCAAGATGGATCATGCGGTCGCCAATCTGGTCGACGGCGCCTTCTACAATTCCGGCCAGTGCTGCTGCGGCATCGAGCGCGTCTATGTGCACGAGAAGGTCTATGACGAATTCGTCGAAGGCTTCATCGCCGAGACGAAGAACTATGTCGTCGGCAATCCGCTGGAACAGGCGACGACGATGGGGCCGATGGCGCAGGCGCGCTTCGCCGACCTGATCCGCGAACAGAAGGCCGAGGCACTGCGCAAGGGCGCCGTGGCGCACACCGACATGAAGGTTGCTGACGACAAGGCCGGCTCGCCCTACCTGGCGCCGGAAGTGCTGACCAATGTCGACCATCAGATGAGCGTCATGCGCGAGGAAAGCTTTGGCCCGATCGTCGGCATCATGAAGGTGCGCAACGACGAAGAAGCGATCGCGCTGATGAACGACAGTCCCTACGGGCTGACCGCTTCGATCTGGACGCGCGATACCGAGCATGCGGTGGCGATCGGCAACCGCGTCGAAACCGGCACGGTGTTCATGAACCGCTGCGACTATCTTGACCCGGCCTTGGTCTGGACCGGGGTCAAGGACACCGGCAAGGGTGCGGGCTTGTCGGCCATCGGCTATGACAATCTCACCAGGCCGAAATCATTCCATCTGCGCGAAGCCATCTGAGCACCGACGCTAAGCCGCCCAAGGAGGAGAAATGTCTGAGACACAGCCGTCCCTACCATCGGCCCGTCAGAGGCCGGAGGGTATTGGCGGCTACCTCATCGTGCCGATGCTTGGCCTCTTTTTCATGCCTCTGGCTGGCCTGGTTGCGTTCGGGCACCATATCGGCCTGTCCGAGTATTTTAGCCTACTAACCGGTCCGCAGAAGGCCTTCGTCATGGCGGAGATTTTTGGATACCTGGCGATCGCCGTCGCCTGCCCGCTTGGGCTACTTATTCTGCTGTTTGGCAAGAAGCGGGCCTTTCCGCGCCTTTACATCGTCTGGGCCGCCGTCTGTCCTGTCTCTATCCTGGTCGATCTTGCCGCCGCAAAAATCCTGCTTGGTGATATCTTCGAAGCGCAAGGCTTGGCTTTGTTCGGTGGGGAGACGGCAAGGAGTATTCAAGGCTCGATCGTGTATTTCGTGATCTGGATTCTATACATGCAGAAGTCCCTGCGCGTTCAAAATACCTTCACCCAATAGCCTGCCATCAACCATTGTTCTGAAATCGAGAAAAAATGTCCAAGCTGATCTCCAAATGGAACTACCCCACCACCGTCCGCTTCGGCGCCGGGCGCATCAAGGAATTGCCTGAGGTGCTGGCGGCCACCGGCATCAAGCGGCCGTTGTTCGTCACCGATCCTGGTCTGGCGAAACTGCCGGTCGTCGCCTCGACCCTGAAGATCCTCGACCATGCGAAGGTTCCGTACGGCGTCTTCTCCGAGGTCAGGCCGAACCCGGTCGAATCCAACCTGACCGCCGGCATCGCCGTGTTCAAGAAGGGCAAGCATGACGGCGTCATCGCCTTCGGCGGCGGCTCGGCGCTCGATCTCGGCAAGCTGATCGCCTTCCAGGCCGGGCAGACCAGGTCGGTGTGGGACTTCGAGGATGTCGACGACTGGTGGACGCGCGCCAATTCGGATGCCATCGCGCCGATCATCGCCGTGCCCACCACCGCCGGGACCGGATCGGAGGTCGGCCGCGCCGGTGTCATCACCAATGAGGCCACGCACACCAAGAAGGTCATCTTCCATCCCAAATTGTTGCCGGCTATCGTCATTGCCGATCCGGAGCTTTCGGTCGGCATGCCGGGCTTCATCACCGCCGGTACCGGCATGGATGCGCTGGCCCATTGCCTCGAAGCCTATTGCGCGCCCGGCTACCATCCGATGGCCGACGGCATCGCCGTCGAAGGTGTGAGGTTGGTCTTCGAGAACCTGCCGAAGGCCTATGCCAACGGCAAGGATCTCGTCGCCCGCGCGCATATGATGAGCGCCGCCGCGATGGGAGCCACCGCCTTCCAGAAGGGCCTCGGCGCCATCCATTCGCTGTCGCATCCGGTCGGTGCGCTCTACGACACTCATCACGGGATGACCAATGCGGTGTTCATGCCGTATGTGCTCGCCTTCAACCGTGACTCCATCGAGGAGCGTATCGGCCGGCTCGCCGCCTATTGCGGCATCAAGGGAGGCTTCGACGGCTTCGCCAAAGCCATCATCAAGCTTCGCAAGGAACTGAAGGTGCCGCATGCACTGCCCGGCCTTATCAAGGGGCTCGACATGGACAAGAAGCGTAAGACGCTGATCGCCGATATGGCGGTGGTAGATCCGACTGCCGGCGGCAACCCGGTCAAGCTGACCAAAAAGGCGGCGCTGACCTTGCTCGAAAACGCCATCGCCGGCACGGTCTGAGGCGTTTTCCGCACGCAAAGTGATCTGAAAAGGGGCTATGAAAACAAAGGGGGAGGATGACGGGCAAGGCAGAAATTAATTAGCCGGAAAAAGAATCCCGAAGCGATTGCTACATCAGGTTAAAAAGAGTTTACTTTTTCGCACTGCGAGCAGCCGCTTTCACAAAGCTTTCATCTGGCTGTCACATGAAAACGATACCGCATCGCAGGCGTCCAACGGCGTCAGTTCAACGGAGAGAACACATGTTCAAATTCACGGGGAAAGTGCTTTCCCTTTCGGCCGCGGCGCTTTTCGCGTCGACGGTGATTTCGTCCGCGGATTCGCTGGACGATCTCGTCAAGGCCGCCAAGGCGGAAGGCCAGCTCACCACCATCGCGCTGCCGCATGACTGGTGCGGTTACGGCGACGTCATCGCCGGCTTCAAGGCGAAGTATCCGGAAATCACCGTCAACGAACTCAATCCCGATGCCGGTTCCGGCGACGAGATCGAGGCGATCAAGGCCAACAAAGACAACAAGGGCCCGCAGGCGCCTGACGTCATCGACGTCGGCCTGTCCTTCGGTCCGACCGCCAAGGCCGATGGCCTGATCCAGCCCTACAAGGTGTCTACCTGGGACTCGATCCCCGACAGCGCCAAGGATGCCGAAGGCTTCTGGACCGGTGACTATTACGGCGTGCTTTCCTTCCAGGTGAACAAGGACCTCGTCAAGGAAGCTCCGGCCGACTGGGCCGACCTGCTGAAGCCGGAATTCGCCAACTCGGTAGCCCTTGCCGGTGATCCGCGTGCCTCGAACCAGGCGATCCAGGCGGTTTATGCCGCCGGCCTGTCGTCAGGCGCCGCCGCCGGTGAGGCTGCCGGCACCGCGGGCCTCGACTTCTTCAAGAAGCTCAATGCCGCCGGCAATTTCGTGCCGGTCATCGGAAAGGCCGCGACGCTCGCCCAGGGCCAGACCCCGATCCTCGTCACCTGGGACTACAACGCGCTCGCCGGCCGCGACACGCTGAAGGGCAATCCGCCCGTCGACGTCGTCGTGCCGAAGACCGGTGTTGTCGCCGGTGTCTATGTGCAGGCGATCAGCGCCTACGCGCCGCATCCGAATGCAGCCAAACTCTGGCTCGAATACCTCTACTCGGACGAAGGCCAGATCGGCTGGCTGAAAGGCTATTGCCACCCGATCCGCTTCAACGATCTCGCCAAGAACGGCAAGATCCCGGCTGACATCCTCGCCAAGCTGCCGCCGGCCGAAGCCTATGCTTCCGCCGTGTTCCCGACGCTTGACGAGCAGGGCAAGTCCAAGGAAGCCATCACCAAGAACTGGGATGCCGTCGTCGGCGCCAACGTCAAGTAACTCACACCATGCCGGGCGGCCTCGCGGCCGCCCGGTCCTTCTCTCGAAGACGGTAGCCGGCGCATGACCGATATCTCATTGTCCGACCACGCTGTTACCGGGAAGACCGCGCCTCCCGCCGAGGCACGCAGCATGCGGCTGCCGACCCAGTGGCTTGGCGTTGCACCGTTCTTCATCTTCGCCATCATGTTCCTCATCCTGCCCACGCTCTATCTGATGCTGGGTGCATTCCAGAACGATGCCGGCGAATTCACTCTCGAAAACATCGCAGCGCTGGCGCAACCGTCCATCGTTGCCGCCTACTGGATTTCTATCAAGATCAGTCTTGCTTCATCGCTGATTGGCGCATTCGCGGGCCTGGCGATTGCCATTGCCATCGTGCGTGGTGGCCTGCCGGACTGGATACGTTCGGCGACACTGACGTTTTCCGGCGTGGCCTCCAATTTTGCCGGCGTGCCGCTGGCCTTTGCCTTCCTCGCCACGCTCGGCCGCCTCGGCCTTGCGACGGTGATCCTGAACACCGTGTTCGGCCTTAACATCTATGCGCATGGCTTCAACATCCTGTCATTCTGGGGCCTGACACTGACCTATGTCTATTTCCAGATACCGCTGATGGTGGTGATCATCGTGCCAGCCATCGACGGGCTGAAGAAGGAATGGGGCGAGGCCGCCGCGACGCTGGGCGCGACGATGTCGCAGTACTGGCGCATGGTGGTCATTCCGGTGATCTGGCCGAGTTTCCTCGGCACCGTGATCCTGTTGTTCGCCAACGCCTTCGGCGCCATCGCCACCGCCTATGCGCTGACCGGCTCGTCGCTCAACATCGTGCCGATCCTGCTTTATGCACAGATCCGTGGAGATGTGCTGCACAATGCCCATCTCGGCTATGCCATCGCCTTCGGCATGATCGTCATCACCGGTCTTGCCAATGTGTTCTACATCTGGTTCCGGACCCGTTCCGAGAGGTGGCTGAAATGAAGTCAGGAAAGTTCTGGGCCTGGCTCGTCTTCGCTCTTGGCGCGGCCTACTTTTTCATTCCGCTGATCGCGACCGTGGAGTTCTCGATGCGCATGCGGCGCGGAGAGTACTCCTTCGACGCCTACAAGGTCGTTTTGGGCGATGCCCGTTTCCAGGCCACCTTCGGCTATTCGGTACTGGCCGCCGTCTTCACCATCATTCTCGGTGTGCTCATAGTGGTGCCCGCCGCCTACTGGATCCGGCTTCGCCTGCCGCAGTTGCGGCCGATCGTCGAGTTCATCACGCTGCTGCCGCTGGTCATCCCGGCCATCGTCATCGTCTTCGGCTACATCAGAATGTACGGGTCGAATTCGCCGCTGCCGTTCCTGGCGACCGATACAGGCACCAATGCCTTGCTGGTCATCGGCTATGCGACACTGGCGCTGCCTTATATGTATCGCGCCGTCGACACCGGGCTTCGCACAATCGACGTGCGCACCTTGACGGAAGCGGCACAGATCCTTGGGGCTGGCTGGGGCACCATCATCACCCGTGTCATCCTGCCCAATGTGCTGATCGCGGTGCTTTCGGGCGCCTTCCTCACCTTCGCTATCGTCATTGGCGAGTTCACCATGGCCAGCCTGCTCAACCGGCCCGCCTTCGGCCCGTATCTGCAGAACATCGGCGCCAACCGCGCCTATGAGCCGGCGGCACTCGCCATCATCGCCTTCGCCATCACCTGGGGCTGCATGTCGCTGATCCAGATCCTGTCCCGCTTCGCGCCGAGATCGGCGAACCGTCCCAATTGATCGAAAAGTACTGATCGAAAGAACAACGCCATGGCCGACCCATTCCTCTCCATCCAGCACGTTCGAAAATCCTTCGGCGCCACCACGGTGGTGGAGGATTTCAATCTCGACGTCGAGCGTGGTGAGTTCGTTTCGTTCCTCGGTCCGTCCGGTTGCGGCAAGACTACCGTGTTGCGCATGGTCGCCGGTTTCGAGGAGCCGAGCGCGGGCACGATCGTCGTCGGCGGCAAGGACATTACGCGGCTGAAGCCCAACCAGCGCAATGTCGGCATGGTGTTCCAGGCCTATGCGCTGTTCCCGAACCTGACCGTGGCGCAGAACATCGGCTTCGGCCTGAAGGTCGCCGGCATGCCCAGGGCGGACATCGATGCTCGTGTCGCCGAGATGCTCGGCATCATCAAGCTGCCGCAGATGGCCGATCGCTATCCCTACCAGCTTTCGGGCGGTCAGCAGCAGCGCATCGCATTGGCCCGCGCCATCGCCCCGAAGCCGAAGCTGCTGCTGCTCGACGAACCGCTGTCGGCGCTCGATGCCAAGGTGCGCGTGTCGCTGCGCGAGGAAATCCGCTCGATCCAGAAGAAGCTCGGCATCACAACCATTTTCGTGACGCACGACCAGGAAGAGGCGCTGTCGATCTCGGATCGCATCGCCGTCATGTATGGCGGCAAGGCTGAGCAGGTCGGCACGCCGTTCGAGATCTACAACCGCCCGGCGACCAAGTTCGTCGCCAATTTCGTCGGCACACTGAACGTGCTGGAAGGCACTGTCACCGACGCCGCTGCAGGAACGGTGCGGGTCAATTCCGAACAGGTCTCGCTCAAGGGCAAGCTCAATGGTTCCAAGTCAGGCGACACGCTGTCGCTGGCGCTGCGTCCGGAAGCGATTTCGCTGGGCCGTCAGCCCGGCCGCGACTCCAGCCTGTCCGGAGAAATCTCCGAAGTGCATTTTCTCGGCTCGGTCATCCGGGTTCGCGTCGGCATCGGTGGCAACACGGTCTCGCTCGACACCTTCAACAGCCCGGCAACCCCGCCCCCCGCAGTCGGTGAAAAGGCCGAAATCTCGTTTTCGTCGAGCGACATGCTGGTGCTTCACTAGGCTGATGCGCTTGTTCAAAATGAATGGCTGCATCCCGGTCTGCGAAGACGGGAGGATGCTTCCGTCCGCGTGGCATGGGCTGCAATGCAGGGAAGTCCGTGTTTAAGCGAGCCCTCTATCGGTGATTTCGATGTCAGTGCGGTCGGCGCATTTGTCGAATTAGCAGAAAGGCAATTCGAGGCATATCCTGCCGGCCCGAGCGTGCTGGCCAATCAACAGTTTCCAGCCGCTTTGCCACTGCCAGCGTCTCGCTTCCCGGCTATAACAGGCCATGGCGCTTTTCGAACTGACACTCGTTCTGCTGTTGATCGCCGTTGCGCTGACGGCGCTGTCGCGGCGCGTGCAGGTTCCCTATCCCTCTTTGCTGGCGCTGGCAGGGGTGGCCATCGCCTTCGTGCCTGGCGTCCCGACCATAGAGATCGATCCGGAACTGGCGCTAGCCCTGTTCATCGCGCCGGTGCTGCTCGATGCCGCCTATGATACCTCGCTGCGCGATCTCAACCGCTACAGGGTGCCGCTTGTGCTGCTGGCGCTTGGCGCCGTCCTTTTCACGACAGCGACGGTTGCGCTGGCCGGCTGGGCGATGGCAGGCCTGCCGATCGCCGCAGCCATAGCGCTTGGCGCCATCGTGGCGCCGCCCGATGCGGTTGCGGCATCGGCCGTGCTTGGCCAGTTCAAGGTGCCGCACCGCATCACTGCCATTCTGCAGGGCGAGAGCCTGCTCAACGACGCCACCGCGTTGCTGATTTACCGGATGGCGATTTCGGCGGCAGCAGGTTCCATTCTGCTGAGCAGCGCCGTTCCGATGATCCTGCTGTCCACGCTCGGCAGTCTTGCGGCCGGCTACCTGCTTGGCCGGGTGTCTCTGATAACGCTGGGCCGGATCGAGGACCCGGCGAGCGGCACCGTGGTGCAATTTGCCGGCACATTCGGGGTCTGGATCCTGGCCGACAGGATCGGACTGTCGGCCATCATCACCATAGTCGTCTATGCCATGACGATCGCCCGCACCGCGCCGCGCCGCATGCCGGCCAGAAACCGCATCAGCTCTTATTCGGTCTGGGAAACGGCGGTGTTCGTGCTCAATGTCCTGGCTTTCGTGCTGATGGGCCTGCAGGCGCGTACGATCGTCGGCCGGCTTGCCGGGCAGGGGCAGACCGATGCGTTCGTCCTGGCCGGGACAGTGCTTGCCATCGTCATCGTCTCACGCCTCATCTGGGTGCTGGGGTGCGGCGCGATCATCAGGTGGTTTGACCGTTCCGGCGGAGCTGATCGTCAGCGTGACGCTCCGTCGTTTCGGGGCGGCGTGCTGATCGGCTGGTGCGGGATGCGCGGTTTGGTGACGCTTGCGGCGGCATTCGCCCTGCCGGCTGAATTCCCGGCCCGCGACCCGATCGTGCTCGCTGCCTTCACGGTCGTGCTCGGCACGCTGGTGCTGCAAGGCATGAGCCTGAAGCCGCTGCTGCGCCTGCTAAATCTCGACCCTGACGAAACGGTCGACCGCGAGGTTGCGCAGGCACGCGTCGTGGTCATGCAGGCCGCGCTCGACATACTGGGCGGCAAGACATCGGACGCGGCGGCCGCGGTGCGCGAGCAATATGCCGCTCAACGCAAGATCGCCAAAAATCCCGACGATGCCCAGGCAGCGACCGAATATGACCGCTTGCGTCTTTATGCGATCAAGAGCCAGCGCGACGCGCTGGAGGAATTGCGCCGCAACGGGACGATTGGCGACGAAGCCTATCATCGCCTTGAGGAAGAGATCGACTGGACCGAACTGGCGGCGTCGCCACCCGGCCGGTTCCAGCCGCTGAATACATAAGGCATCGCACGCCGTTTTCCGGCGCACGGAAGATACCGAAGTGCTTCGGGATCGGTGCATGATCCCGGTGAAGCAAGGCTGGTCCAAGCCACGTCCATTCTCCTGCACATTGCAACCGTGGCATCGAACCGCTACTGCCAACACGAAATTGAGCCGGATAAGCAATGAAGCTGGTCAGCTACAACATCCAGTACGGGTTCGGCGGCGACGGCCGCTACGATCTTTCGCGCGCCGCGCGCATCGTTGCCGGCGCCGACATCATTGCGCTTCAAGAGGTGGAGCGGAATTGGCAGCGCAGCAATTTCGATGATCAGCCGGAGCTGCTTTCCCGTCTGCTGCCCGAACATCACTGGGTTTACGGCCCGGCCTTCGACATGGATGCCAGCGAAAGGCGCGACGGCCGTCTGGTCAATCGGCGCCGCCAGTTCGGCACCATGGTGCTGTCGAAACTGCCGATCGTCTGGTCGCGGCTGCATGCGCTGCCGATGCGCCGCACGCAGCGGCCGCTCAACACCCGCAACGCCGCGCTTGAATGCATGATCCGCACGCCGGCAGGGCCGGTGCGGGTGTTGTCGCTGCATCTCGCCCACATCGCGGCCGAGGAGCGGCTGGAGCAGATCGACTATCTCTTGGCCGAGCATCGCCGGGCACCGTCCGATGGCGGGCCGTGGAGCGGCGTCGACGACGAGCCCACGCGCAACTGGACCAGCGGCGAAGCGGAACCGGAAAACCCGCTGGCGGCGATCTGGATGGGTGATTTCAACATGGAGCCGGGCAGCGCCGAATATCGCCGCATCGTCGGCAGCACGCCCTACCATCGGGGTGCCGCCTATCTTGATGGTTTCGTCGATGCCGCCGCCGTTGCCGGGGAGCCGGTTCCGGACTTCCACACCCATGTGAAGACCATCGACGGCAAGCTGGCAAAGCGCCGGCTCGACCATTGTTTCGTCGGCGGCATGTTCGCCGGGCGGGTGCGTTCGATCAGTGCCGACATCGGCGAGGTTGCGTCGGATCATTTTCCGCTGCGGGTCGACATCGACCTGGAAACGCCCGGAATTGCCACATGACGCTTTTCGTCTTCTTCGCAGTGCTTGCCGCCGCCGCCATGCACGCGATCTGGAACGCGCTGGTCAAGGTCCATCTCGACCGCTTCCTGTCGATCACGCTGATGACGCTCGGCATGGGCGCTGCGGCCCTCGTGGTGCTGCCTTTCGTCGAAGTGCCGAAGGCGGAAGTGTGGCCCTACATCATCGCCTCGGTCATTTTCCACATGGGCTACCGGACGTTCCTGATCGGCGCCTACAAGGCCGGCGATTTCGCACAGACCTATCCGCTGGCGCGGGGCACAGCACCTCTGCTCTCGGCCTTTGGAGGCATGTTCGTCGTTGCCGAAATCCCCGGCCCGTTCGCCATGCTCGGCATCTTCCTGTTGTCGGCCGGCACGCTGGTGATGTCGTTTCGCGGCGGCGCGCATCTGGAGAAGCTCAATCTGCGCGCGGTCGGCTTCGCGCTGGGCACCTCTATCTTCATCGCCAGCTACACGCTGTCCGACGGTAGCGGCGCGCGGCTGGCGGCAACCGCGCAGAGCTATGCAGCCTGGCTGTTCATCTGCGATGCTTTTGGCGCCTTGGTGCTGTGCCTCATCTTCCGCGGGCCGAAGGCGCTGCCGGTGCTGGCGCGCGACTGGAAGGCAGGGCTGTTCACCGGCGTGCTCAGCGGTGCCGCCTACTGGATCGTCATGTGGGCGATGACCAAGGCGCCGATCGCTTCGGTGGCATCGCTGCGTGAAACCTCGATCCTGTTTGCCATGATGATCTCGGTCTTCGCTCTCGGCGAAAAAATGACCGGCTGGCGCGGTGCTGCCGCGCTCAGCATCGTGGCCGGCGTCGTCGCGCTGAGGCTTGGTTAGGCGCCGCTCAGGTCAGGACCGTCATCACCTGGCCACGTCGTTCCGGGCTGAAGCGGATGACGATGATGATGCAGACGGCGACCACGCCTGCGAACAGCGCCAGGGCATAGCCATAGCTGCCTCCGGCGCTTTCAGCGATTCCTGCTTGATAGGGGCCGCCATAGGACGCGGCGAGATTGCCCGCCTGATAGATAAAGCCGGGCAAGGTCGCCCGCACCGCGCCGGGCGAAAGCTCGTTGAGGTGCACGGGGATGACGCCCCAGGCACCCTGGACCGCGACCTGCATGACGAAGGCGCCGATGGCGAGCATGAACGGCGTGGTCGAGTAGGCCCATAGCGGGATGGACGGCAAGGCGATCAGGCATGCCAGCGTGATGGCGTTGACGCGGCCGATCTTCTCCGACAGCGCGCCGAATGCCAGGCCACCGACGATGGCGCCGATATTGGCAACGATGGTGATCCAGCTCACTGTGTGCGGATCAAAGCCATGCTGCTTCTTCAGGAAGGTCGGATAAAGATCCTGCGTGCCATGGCTGAAGAAATTGAAGAACATCATCAGCACGACGGCATAGAGCGCGACGCCCCAGTGTTTCTGCAGGGTTTCCCACATGCCCGGTCTCGCGGTCTTCTGCGCTTCGACGAAGGCCGGCGATTCCGGCACATGCGAGCGGATGAAGAGCACGATCAGCGCCGGCACGAAGCTGAGCAGGAACATGGCACGCCAGCCGATCGTGTAGCCGCCGATCGTCTGCTGATAGAGCAGACCATAGACCACCGCCGCCAGCAGATAGCCGGCCGGATAGCCGCATTGCAGGATGCCGGAGACCATGCCGCGTGCGCTCGGCGGAATGGACTCCATGGCCAGCGAACTGCCAAGCCCCCATTCGCCGCCCATGGCGATGCCGAACAAAGCACGCAGGGCGAGGAATATGCCGAGATTGGGCGAGAAGGCGGCCAGCGCGCCAATCACCGAATAGCTGACGATGTTGAGCATGAGGATCGGCTTGCGCCCGTATTTGTCGGCAAGCATGCCGAAGAAGAACGCGCCGATGAAGCGTGTCGCCAAGGTCAGGAACAGCGCCTTGGAGACCGCGGGCACGTCGGCGTGGAATTCGGTCGCGATATCGATAAGCAGGAATGTCAGAAGGAAGAAATCGAAAGCATCGAGCGTCCAGCCCAGGAATGAGGCGAGGACGGTCTTCTTCTGCTGCGAATTAAGGGGCAAATCTTCCTCCATCATCAATGGGGGAATTATCGGCCAGTTCAGTGAAGACCGGTGGTCACGTTTTCGCGTGGCTCATTTGATCGAACGCCCGCTGGAATGGCGGAAGGTGCGATGAGAGCGACAGGTGCCATCTGTCCATGAACTCGATCGTGGCTTGAGGGTGAGGTCTAGATTTCGAGATCAAACACCATCAGTCCGTCCGTGCCGCCTTCCAGGGCAGCGACCAGGCGCGCGCCGGCGCGCTGGTGCGCTTCATGCACAAGATAGGCATCGCGCGCGGCAGCATCGCGGAAATCGATGGTGAAGCCGTGGGTGAAGCCGCGTGCGAACGGCTCCGGGCTGACATTGGCGCTGAATTTTACTGCGTCCATGCCGTCGATCACCTGTCGCAGCGCCTCGAGATCGGCATGGATCGCCGTGCGCTCGGTGGCGGCGACATCGTTGCGCAGCTTGACGAAAACACAGTGCCTGATCATGTCTTACTCCTCAGTGGCTAAGCAGCCCGGTTTCCGGAAAACACCACCGGCGGCAGCGGCTCGCGGCCAAGGACCAGGTCGGCGCCCTTTTCACCGACCATAATGGTCGGCGCATTGGTGTTGGATGAAGGCACGCGCGGCATCACCGAGGCGTCGCAGACGCGCAGGCCCTCGATGCCGCGCAGCCGCAGATCCGGCGTCACGACAGCCATCTCGTCATGGCCCATGCGGCAGGTGCCGACCGGGTGGTGGTCGGTCTTGGAACTGCGGCAGGCATAGTCGAACAGCTCGTCGTCGCTGGCGAGAGACGGTCCGGGCAGCACTTCGCGCAGCACGTAAGGGGCAAGCGCCTTCTGCCGCATGATCTCGCGGGCCAGCCGCAGCCCCTTGATCGACATGGCGCGGTCGTAGGGATCGGACCAGTAATTCGGATCAATCAGCGGGTGGTCGGCCGGGTCGGCGCTCTTCAGCCGCACCGTGCCGCGCGAGCGCGGCCGCAGGAAGGCCGAGTTCAGGGTGACGCCGGGGTTGTTCAGCTTCTCGACGCCGGCCTCGATGCCGGAGCCGAGGCCGAGATGAAACTGGATGTCGGGCGAGGCGGCGGTCGGGTCGGCATACCAGAAGCCGCCGGTCTCGAACAGGCTGGAGGCCACCGGCCCTTTCTTCAGCAGCAGATATTGCAGGCCGGCCCATGCCGTGCGGTGCAGCTTGGCGTAGTTGTCATAGGTGTGATCGCCGGTGCATTCGGCGATGACGAACAGATCGAGATGGTCCTGCATGTTGGAGCCGACGCCGGGCAGGTCGTGCACCGGCGTGACGCCGACCGACTTCAGATGGTCCGCGGGGCCGATGCCCGACTGCATCAGGAGTTTTGGCGAGCCGATGGCGCCGGACGAGACGATCACCTCGCGCTCGGCGCGCAGGATTTTCTTCTCGCCGCCTGGCCTGTCGACCACCTCGACGCCGACGGCGCGGCCGTTCTCGACGACGATGCGCGTCACCAGCACATCGGTTCGGACGGTCAGGTTCTTGCGGGCGCGGATCGGCCTCAAATAGGCGACTGAAGCGGACGAGCGCCGGGCATCCTTCTGGGTCAGCTGGTAATAGCCGACGCCTTCTTGGGCAGCGCCGTTGAAGTCCGGGTTGAAGGGGATGCCCATCTCCTGGCCGGCACGGAAATAGGCCTCGCAGATAGGCAGTGGCGCAATCGGGTTCGAGACGCCGAGCGGGCCCTGGTCGCCGTGAAAATCGTTGGCGTAGCGCTGGTTGTTCTCAGCGCGTTTGAAATAGGGCAATACATCGCGATAGCCCCAGCCGGCGAGGCCTTCTTCCTTCTCCCAGGCGTCGTAGTCGCGGGCGTTGCCGCGCGTGTAGATCTGAGCGTTGATGGACGAGCCGCCGCCGACCACCTTGGCCTGCGTGTACCAGAAGACGCGGCCCTTCATGTTTCTCTGCGGCACGGTCGACCAGCCCCAGGAGGCGATCCCCTTCGTCATCTTGGCGAAACCGGCCGGCATGTGGATATAGGGATGCCAGTCCTTGCCGCCGGCTTCCAGCAGCAGGACCGAATTTGCCGGATCCTCGCTCAGTCGGTTGGCCAGAACGCAGCCGGCCGGACCGGCGCCCACGATGATGTAGTCGGTCATGACACTGTCCACTTACAGTCGCGGCACGGAGAGGGCGCCATCGACATTGATGATCGAGCCGGTCGAAAAGCCGAATTTGCCGCCGGCGAGCGCCGCCACCACTGCACCAATATCCGATGCTTCGCCCCAGCGTTTGGCCGGCACCAGTCCACTGTCGATGAGGGCATCGTATTTGGCGGTCACGCCTGAAGTCATGTCGGTGCGGATGATGCCGGGCCGCACCTCGAACACGCCGATGTTTTCGGGAGCCAACCGCAGCGCCAGGTTCTTCACCCACATCGAAAGCCCGGCTTTCGAGATGCAGTAATCCGGTCGCTCCGGCGACGCTATTTCGGCGCTGACCGAGGTGATGGTGATGATTGATCTCTGATCGCCCGAAGTGGCCAGCATCGCCTTGGCGACAGCCTGGCTGAGGAAGACGGTACCGCGCAGGTTGATGCCCATTGTGCGGTCGAAGTTCTCCGGCTTGAGGTCCAGGAGGTCACCGCGCACCACGGCGCCGATGCCGGCATTGTTGACCAGGCAGTCGATACGGCCGAAGGCGCGCATCGCGGCATCGACAAGTGCGGTGTGGCTGGCGAGATCGGCGATGTCGGACTGGACGTAGGCGAACTTCGCGCCACGCTTGGTGATGTCGGTGGCAAGTCCGTCAGCGGCCGTTTCGGCAAGGTCGACGACCAGAATATCGAAGCCGGCATCCGCCAGTGCCTGGGCGCAGGCAAGCCCAATGCCGCGCGCGCCGCCGGTGACGATGGCGGAGGGGCGGGTCATGCGGCGAGGTCCGTCTTACGGATGTGGTCCGCGACACGCAGCGCCTGCGCGGCGATCGACAATGCCGGATTGACCGCCGCCGAGTTCGGCAGGAAGCCGGCGTCAACGACAAACAGGTTCCGGTGATCGAAGGAGCGGCAGAACGGATCGAGCGGCGCAGTGGCCGGATCGTCGCCCATCTTGACCGTGCCGCATTGGTGCGACGGCGTGCGCTTGTCGAAGGGGCGCGAGAGAACGATGGGATAACCGCAGGCGCGGAAATTTTCGCGCATCACCTTGGTCAGCCCGTCGAGCGACCGCATGTTGGAGCGCCGCCACTGCATGACGATGTCCTTGCCGTCGACCATGATGCGGCTTTCGGGATCGGGCAGGTCTTCGCACATCAGGTACCAGTCGACGGCGTGGCCGGCCATGAAATCGAGCGCGAATTTCGGCGTGTACTTGACATTGGCCCGCAGCATGTTGCCGTCGATCTTTCCCAGAAGCTGGACATTGCCGAGCGGCTTGCCGCCCTTGCCGTCGGACAGGTAATAGTCGTTCAGCATCAAGGTCTTCTGGTAGACGGCATCGTTGCGGCGGCGCGGGTCGATCGCCAGCATGGCGCTTGAATTGTGGTTCATGAAATTGCGGCCGACCTGGTCGGAGCGGTTGGCTAGGCCTTTGCCATCCGATGTGGGCGAGCGCAGCAGGATGACGGCGGAATTGACCGCACCGGCGGAGAGGATGACCAGCTTCGGCGACACCTTCTTCAGTTCGCCGTTCTGGCGATAGTGAATCGCGGCGATGGTTTTGCCATCCGCCGAGGCTTCGAGATATTCAACATAGGCGCCAGTCTCGAGCCGAATGTTCTGGTCGGTCAGCGCCGCCGTCAGCGGTCCGGTCTGCGCGTCGACCTTGCCCTGACCGGTGTTGGGAAACGCGTCCCAGCCGGTCTTGCCCTCCTTCAGCCAGGTTTCGATGTCGACACCGAGCGGCAGCGAGGCCGGATGCAGGCCGAGGTTTTTCAGCTCGGCGCGGGCGCGGGCGATCGGCGCCTCGTCGGGCACCGGCTTGTAGGTGTAGGGGACCGAATGGAACGGCTCGGTCGGATCCTCGCCCAGCGTGCCGCGCACGCGAAACAGCTGTTCGGCTTTCGAATACCAGGGCTCGAATTCGTCATAGGAAAACGGCCAGGCCGGCGAGACGCCGCCGAAATGCTCCATGGCGGCGAAATCTTCCTTGCGGTAGCGGATCAGCACCGCGCCGTAGAATTTCGAGTTGCCGCCGACATAGTAGTAATTGCCGGGGTTGAAGGCGGCGCCGCCAGCCTCGCGCCACATCTCCTTTGGCCTATAATGGCCGTCGACGAAGATCGAGCGCGTGTCGCGCGCATGCGGCGTCGCCGGCAATGACTCGCCGCGTTCCAGCATCAGGATCGAGGCGCTGCTGCCGGCAAGGCCGGAGGCTATCGTGGCGCCGCCGATGCCGGAGCCGATGATGACGATGTCCGGATTTGTCATGGCCTAAATCGCGTCCCGACGCGCTTTAGCTTCTTGTTTTGATGCATGTCGTTGCCCCAAAACCGGATCCACTTTTGGGCGACATACATTAGCGAATACGGGTCTCGGTCGCCGGATCGAAGAACACCGCCTTGGTCAGGTTGAAGGCGAGCGGCGTGTTGGTGCCCGGCTGGATGTTGGCGTCGGCGCGCAGCCGCGCCACCACGCCCTTGCCGCCGAGATTGGTGACGGCGAAGGTATCCGAGCCGGCCGGTTCGACGACCTCGATGTGACAGTCTGCGGTGGCGATGTGCGAGGCGTTGCGCTCGGCGCCTTCCGGATCGGTCAGGGCTTCGGGGCGGACACCGAAGATGATCGGCTTGCCCTGGAATGCCGACAGGCCGGCCGGTGCATTGGCCATCGGCAGCGAGATCGGCTCGCGCGCCTCGCGCTGCAGCACGACCGACAGCGCATTGCCTGACGTGCCGATGGTCGCCGGGATCAGGTTCATGGCCGGCGAGCCCATGAAGTCGGCGACGAAGAGATTGCTCGGGTTGTTGTAGATCTCGGCCGGGGTGCCGAACTGCTGCACCTCGCCATCCCGCATGACCGCGATCTTGGTGGCCAGCGTCATCGCCTCGATCTGGTCGTGCGTGACGTAGACGATGGTGGTGCCGGTGGTGGCGTGCAGGCGCTTGATTTCGATGCGCATGTCGACGCGCAGCTTGGCGTCGAGGTTGGACAATGGCTCGTCGAAAAGGAACAGTTTTGGGTCGCGAACCAGCGCCCGGCCCATGGCGACGCGCTGGCGCTGACCGCCCGAAAGCTGGCTCGGCTTGCGCTGCAGCAGATGACCGATCTGCAGCACCTTCGCCACCTTGTCGATGGCCTTCTGGCGCTCCGCCGCCGGCACGCCGCGCATCTCCATGCCGAAGGAGATGTTTCCGGCCACCGTCATGTTGGGGTAGAGCGCGTAGCTCTGGAAAACCATGGCGATGTCGCGCTTCGACGGATGCAGATCGTTGATGGTGCGGCCATCGACGCGGATTTCGCCAGACGTGATCGTCTCCAGGCCGGCGATGGTGTTGAGCAAGGTCGACTTGCCGCAGCCGGAAGGGCCGACCAGCACCAGGAAGCCGCCTTTCTCGAGTTCGACATCGATCCCTTTGAGGATCTCGACCTGGCCGAAGCGCTTTCTCAGACCATCAATTTCCAGAAAAGCCATCAGATCATCCTTTGACGGCGCCAGCCATGAGACCACGCACGAAGTAGCGGCCGGCGAGCACATAGACGAGAAGGGTGGGCAGTGCCGCGATCATCGCGGCGGCCATGTTGACGTTGTATTCGACGACGCCGGTCGACGTGTTGACGACGTTGTTGAGCGCCACCGTCATCGGCATCGCGTCGCCGGTGCCGGCGTAAGCCGAGGCGAACAGGAAGTCGTTCCAGATGTTGGTGAACTGGTAGATCACCGTGACGACGAAGATCGGCATTGAATTCGGCAGCATGATGCGGCGGAAGATCTGGAAGAACGAGGCGCCGTCGACCTGGGCCGCCTTGACCAGTTCGGTCGGGAACGCCTCATAGTAGTTGCGGAAGAACAGCGTGGTGAAGCCGATGCCGTAGACGACGTGGACGAAGACGAGGTTGACCGTCGGGTTGCCGAGGCCAAAGCTGGTTCCCGTTGCATTCTGCAGCGTGACGCCGAAGCGGCCGAGGCTGCCGAGGATGGTCGCCATCGGCAGCAGCACCGACTGGAACGGGATGAAGCAGGCGAACAGCATCAGCCCGAACACCAGCGTTGCCCCGCGAAAACGCCACTTGGTCAGCACGTAGCCGTTGAGCGCGCCGAGCATCGTCGAGATCAGCACGGCCGGGACCACCATCTTGATGGAGTTCCAGAAATAGCCCTTGATGCCGGCGCAGGTGAGGCCGACGCAGGTCTCGCCCCAGGCCTTCAGCCACGGATCGAAGGTCGGCGCCGTGGGCAGCGCCAGCATGTTGCCGTTCTGGATCTCGTCCATGGTCTTGAACGAGGTCACCAGCATGACGAACAGCGGCATCAGATAAAATAGCGCAAACAGTGCCAGCAGCCCGTAGATGACGATACGGTTGAGGATCTTGACGTTGACGCCGCCGGAGGCCTGGCGGGCGGGGGTGGTGACGGCGCTCATCGCGGCTTCTCCTGCAGTTCCGAATAGAGATAGGGCACGATGATGGTGACGATGGTCATCAGCATGATCACCGCACTTGCCGAGCCGACGGCCATCTCGTTGCGCTTGAACGTGTACTCATACATGAAGTTGGAGGGCAGCCAGGCCGAGCCGCCGGGGCCGCCGCTGGTCAGCGCCACGACCAGATCGTAGGACTTGATGGCGAGGTGCGCGAGCACGATGAAGGCTGACAGGAAGATCGGCCTCAGCAGCGGAATGACGATGCGGCGGTAGAGCTGGAAGGTGGTGGCGCCGTCGATCTGCGCCGCCTTCATGATCTCGCCGTCGATGCCGCGCAGGCCGGCCAGGAACATCGCCATGATGAAGCCGGAGGCCTGCCAGACGCCGGCAATGACCACCGTGTAGATGACGAAATCCTTGTTCTTGATCCAGTCGAAATGGAAGCTCGTCCAGCCCCATTGATGCAAGGTCTGCTCGAGGCCGAGGCCGGGATCGAGGAACCATTTCCAGGCGACGCCGGTGACGATGAAGGACAGCGCCATCGGGTAGAGATAGATCGGCCTCAACACGCCTTCGCCGCGGATCTTCTGGTCGAGCAGGATGGCCAGGAACAGGCCGAGCGCCAGGCAGATGAAGATGTAGAGAAAGCCGAAGATGCCCATATTGGTGATCGACGTGTACCAGCTCGAGGGCGGGTCGGTGTCGAAGGTCCAGCCCCACAGTCGCTGATAGGCGCGCGAGCCGGTGATGACATAGGACGGAAAGGTCTTGGAATTGGTGAAGGACAAATAGATCGTCCACAGGATGAAGCCGTAGACGAAGACGATGGTGATGGCAAAGCTGGGCGCCAGCACGATCTTCGGCAATGCGTCCTGCAGGCGTGAGCGCACCGAGGCGCGTGGCCCCGCATGCTCCGGCGTCAGCTTGATCTGGCTTGTCGCTACCGTGCTCATGGGGCTCCTCCCGTCGACTCGCGGCCAACCAGCTTCGCGGATCTAAGTTCGCGGATCTGGGCCTTCCCCGCCGGAGCGGGGAAGGCGTTTTTGGCGCGTGGCGCTTACTTGGCGTCGTCGATCGCCTTGACCAGTTCGGTCACGGCCTCGTCCGAGGTCTTGATCTGACCATGGACGAACTTGGAGACGACGTCCTTGTAGGCATTGGCGACCGCCGGGGGCGCGCCATAGCCCTGGGCGAGCGAGCCGAACAGCGTGCCGCCTTCGTTGGCTGCCTTCAGGTCGGCGATGCCCTTCTTGCCGCACGCGTCGAAGTCGGTGTCCGGAACGTCGGTACGGGCCGGAACCGAACCCTTGACGACGTTGAAGGCCGACTGGAAGCTCTTCGACAGGGTGGCGGTGGCCAGCGCGACCTGGGCGGCCTTGCGGTCGTCCGGAACGTTGAACATGCCGAACATGTCGGAGTTGTAGATCACTGAGCCGTCGGTGCCCGGGAAGCGATAGCACAGGAAGTCGGTGCCCGGCGTTTTCTTGGCGGCGTTGAACTCGCCCTTGGCCCAGTCGCCCATGACCTGCACAAGGGCATCGCCCTTGATGACCATGGCGGTGGCAAGGTTCCAGTCGCGGCCGGAGAAGTTGGGGTCGACAAAGGTGACGAGCTTGGCCAAATTGTCGAACGACTTCTTCATCGTGTCGGACTTCAGGGACTCGTCATCGAGGTCGTTGAAGGCCTTCTTGTAGAACTCGGGTCCGCCGGTCGACAGCACGACGGAGTCGAACATGGTGGCTTCCTGCCAGTTCTGGCCGCCGAGAGCGAGCGGGATCACGCCTGCCGCCTTGGCCTTGTCGAGCAGGGCAACGAAGTCGTCGAAGGTCTTCGGCTCGGTGCCGCCGATCTTGTCCAGGACGGCCTTGTTGATCCACAGCCAGTTGACCGAGTGAACGTTGACCGGAGCCGCGACCCACTTGCCCTCATAGACCGAAAACTTCTGCAGGGCTGCCGGAACGGACTTGTCCCAGCCTTCTTTCTTCGCCGTTTCGGTCAGGTCGCCCATGACGCCGGCGGCCGCATAGTCGAGCACGGTGTAGCCGAGCATCTGCGAGGCGGTCGGGTAATTGCCGGCCGCGACCATTGCCTTCAGCGCGGTCATGGCGGCATCGCCGCCACCGCCGGCCACCGGCACGTCCTTCCAGGCATAGCCTTCCTTGGCCAGGTCGCCCTTGAGGACGTTGAGAGCAGCCGCTTCGCCACCCGACGTCCACCAATGCAGCATCTGGACTTCCTTGACGTCCTCGGCATGGGCCGCGAAAGCCAGGCCCGACGCGAGAGCCGTTCCGATAAGCAGTTTGCGCAACATGTACTTCCTCCCTTGTTGCATTACACGACCGGTGAAGCCCACCGGGTTCTTCTCAACTCAGCCGACCCACCACCCGGTGCGCTGGCCGCGATGAAACTGGATTGTCTTTTCCTCGGTATAATCCTCGACGGCGCGTTTGCCGAGTTCGCGTCCGAGACCGGACTGCTTGTAGCCTCCGAACGGCAGCTCGGGATAACCTTCCATGAATGTGTTCACCCAGACGGTTCCCGAACGCACTCCACGCGCGACCGACATGCAAGTGTCGATGCTGGCGCTCCACACGCCCGCCGACAAACCATAGGGCGTGTTGTTGGCGATGTGCAACGCCTTTTCAATCGATTCAAATGTCAGAACCGAGAGCACCGGACCGAACACTTCCTCGCGCGCTATGGCCATGTCCTCGGTAACGCCGCGGATGATGGTGGGATCGAGGTATTGGCCGACATTGGAGGTCAATTGCTTGCCGCCACTGTAAACCTGGCTGCCGTCGCCTTCAGCGGCAGAAACATAGCCGGCTACCTTCTTCAAATGGTCGGACGATATCATCGCGCCGACCCTGGTCCGGTCGTCGAGCGGATCGCCGACCGTTACCCTGGCGGTGAGCGCCTTTACGGCGCTGAGAAAATCGTCGGCGATCGCCTCGTGCACGATCAGCCGGCTGCCGGCATTGCAGCATTCGCCGGCATTGAAGAAGCCGCCGAACACCGCCGCATCGGCGGCCGCTTCGAGGTCGGCGTCCGGGAAGACGACCTGACCGTTCTTGCCGCCGAGTTCCATCGAGACTTTCTTCAGCGACTGCGCGGCCGAGGCCATCGTCATCTTGCCGACGCGGGTGGAGCCGGTGAACGACACCATCTCGACCAGGGGATGGCTGACCATCGGCGCGCCGACATCGGCGCCCAGACCGGCGAGGATGTTGACGACGCCGGCGGGCAGGCCGGCCTGCATCAGGATGTCGCCGAGCACAAAGGTCGAAGCCGAGGTCATTTCGCTCGGCTTGACCACCGCCGTGCAGCCGGCAGCGAGTGCGAAGGGCAGTTTCTGGCTGACGATCAGGAACGGGAAATTCCACGGCGTGATGATCGAGACGACGCCGATCGGCTCGCGCAGCACGACGCCCAGCATGGCGTCGCCGAGATTGGCGTAGGATTCGCCATGCAGCGTGCGGGCGAGCGCGGCGGCATAGCGCCAGATGTCGACGGCGCCGCCGATCTCGCCGCGCGCCTGGGCGATCGGCTTGCCGGATTCCAGCGCGTCGAGCCGGCCGATGTCTTCGAGCCGCGCCTCGATCAGGTCGGCCGCCTTGAGCAGGATCGCGGCACGTTCGGCCGCCTTCATGCGCGGCCATGGGCCGGTCTCGAAAGCCTTGTGCGCGGCCTGCACCGCGGCTTCCACTTCGGCCTCGCCGGCCTGCGCATAGTGCGAGACGGTGAAGCCATGGCCGGGACTCTGGCGCGCAATCGTGCGGCCGTCGCGGGCATCGACATGCTTGCCGTCGATCAGCAGCCTGTACGCCTTCGGCGCGGCGGACGCCTCGGCCGGCATGGAAATCTTGAGGGGTGCGTTCATGTGTTTCCTCTAGGATCTCGAAAAGGCCGGCTTCTGCTTGGCCTTGAAGGCCCCGACACCGGCCTTGAGGTCGCCGGTCATGGCTATGAAGCCGCTGGCCAGCGCTTCCGTGGCGGCAGCGCTTTCCTCGCCTTCGGCGACGGCGATCATCAGCTTGGCGGCTTCCGTCGCCAGCGGTCCGCGTTCGGCGATATTTTCGGCCCATGCCTTGGCTTCGTCGTGCGCCTTGCCGGTTTCGACCACCCGATCGACAATGCCCAAGGCCAGTGCTTCAGGGGCGAGAAATATCTCGCCGCCTAGCGCCATGCGCCGCACCGTCTGCGCGCCGAAACGGCGCACGGCGCGCTGCGTGCCGGACCAGCCGGCAACGACGCCGATCGAGGTTTCGGGGAAGCCCAGTTTCACCTGTGTCTCCGCGACGCGGAAATCACAAGCCACAGCCAGTTCCAGGCCGCCGCCCAGCGCATGGCCGGACAGAACGGCGATGGTCGGCTGCCTGAGCCGCGCCAGCCGGTCGAAGACGCGGTGGCCGTAGCGCACCCATTGCACCTGGAAATCGGCGGCACTCATCTGCGCCCAGGCCTCGACATCGCCGCCGGCGCAAAAACCCTTGCCTTCGCCGCGCAGCAGCACGACGCGCACGCCGTCCGTGTCCTCAGCTTCATCGAGCGCCGTCTCCAGCGCGCGCAGCATCGGGATGTCGAGTGCGTTGAATTTCTCCGGCCGGCGCAGCGTGACGACGCCGATGGCACCATCCTGCTCGAAGGTGACGAGAGGCTCAGCCATGCGCGCCTCCGAGTGACGCGCCGTCATTCAGCGACAGGCCTATCGGCTGGTCCAGGTAGAGGGCTTCCGGTGTCGTCTTGAGGTCCTTGGCAACGCCAAGCGGTATTTCGGCCTGGGCCATGACATCGCGCTGCAGATCGATGCCGGGTGCGAGTTCTGTGACGACCAACCCCTCCGATGTCAGCTTCATTACGCAGCGCTCGGTGACATAGGTGATGTCCTGTCCCTGCGCGACCGCCCGCTTGCCCGAAAACGAGATGTGCTCGACCTCCGCGACCACCTTCTTGACCTTGCCTTCCGCGTCGATGCGGATGCCGCCATCGGCCAATGACAGTTTTGCCCCGGCGTTGAAGAAGCCGGAGAACACAATCTTCTTCGCCCGCGCGGTGATGTCGACAAAGCCGCCGGCACCCGCCGTCACATGCGGCCGCGCCGAAAGCTTCGAGACGTTGACCGAGCCATGGCGGTCGATCTGCAGGAAGGACAACAGCGAAGCATCGAAGCCACCGGCCTGGAAATAGATGAACTGGTGCGGCGAAGGCATGAAGGCGTCGGCGTTTGACGAGCAGCCGAACTTGAAGTCGAGCAGCGGCACGCCGCCGACCGCGCCCTGTTCGATCACCCAGGTGACCTTGCCGTGCTGGCCTTCCTCGAGAAGGATGCGCGGGACATTGGCGGAAATGCCGAAGCCGATGTTGACGGCCATGCCGTCGCGCAACTCCATGGCGACGCGGCGCGCGATCACCTTCTGGACGTTCATCTCCGGCGTGCGGAAGCTCGACAGCGGCCGGAAGATTTCTCCGGAGATCGCCGGGTCATAGGGTGTCAGCGTCGTCTGCAACTGGTCGGGCGCGACGACGATATGGTCGACCAGGACGCCCGGCACGCGCACGTCATGCGGTTTCAGCGTACCGTTTTCGACGACGCGCTTGACCTGCGCGATGACGATGCCGCCATTGTTGCGGGCGGCGAGCGCCTGCTCCAGCCCGCCGAGATAGGCCCCCTCATGCTCGTAGGTGAGGTTGCCGCGCTCGTCGGCCGACGTGGCGCGGATGATCGAGACCTGCGGCACGATGGAGCGGAAATAGAGCCATTCCTCGCCGTCGAACTGCTGCACCGAAACGATCGGCTCGCTGGCGGCGGCGTTCATGGCGCAGCCCTGGTGGCGCGGGTCGGCGAAGGTGTCGAGACCGACCTTGGTCAGCACGCCCGGCCGCTTGGCGGCCGCTTCGCGGTGCATGTCGAACAGAATGCCGGACGGCACGTTGTAGGCGGCGACCGAATTGTCGCCGATCATCTTCCAGATCTGCGGCGGTTCGGAAGAGGAGGGGCCGGACGGGTAGGAGCCGCACAAAGTACGCTTCAGCAGGCCGGGCTTGGCCAGATGGTCGATGCCTTTGATGCCGTACATGTCGCCGGCGGCGATCGGGTGAAGTGTGGTGATATTTTTTGGGTGGCCTTCCCCATCGAAGCGTTCGCCGATCGCGGCAAGCACCGCGTCCGGACAGCCGAGACCGCTCGACGACGACACGGATACGACCATGCCGTCCTTGATCAGGCCCGCCGCCTGCGCTGCCGAAACGACCTTGCTCAATTCATGCTCCCCGAACCGGCCGTCCTGTTTCGGGTGCGGCGATCCGGGCCACAGCTTTCCCTGACGACCAGATTGACCGCGCCGATATGGTCCTCGGCCCGCGTGGTGCGCGACTGGATCATTTTCAGCATGACATGGGCGGCGCGTTCGCCGAGGCCGGCCGAGTCCACCGCAACGCTGGTCAGAGCCGGCATGTAGTGCTCGGCCTCGGCCACGTCGTCGAAGCCGACGACGGCGAAATCCGCGCCCGGCTCAAGCCCGCGCTTGCGCAGCGCCAGCATGGCGCCAAAGGCGACGGCGTCGTTGAAGCAGAGTGCCGCGGTCGGCGGTTCAGCCATAGCGAGAGCGGTCTCCAGGCACGCGATACCACCTCTGCGGCTGGTCTCGCCTTCGACGACAAGTGCGTCGCGGGCGGCGATGCCCTGCGTCTCACAGGCTTCGCGAAATCCGCCAAGCCGCTCGTGATAGACCACCAGATCGGACGAGCCGCCGAAGAAGACCAGCCGGCGATGTCCCTTGCCGATCAGATGAGCGGTGGCGAGATAGGCGCCGCGATGATTGTCGGGCGCGATCACCGGAATGCGGCTCTCGGGAAGCCGGCGCATGGCGAAGACAACCGGCAGACCCGCCGTCTCGATCCGCCTGAAGGCGCCCGGCGTCGTGCCGCGAGCCGGCGAGACGATGAGACCGGCGACGCCTTGCTCCATCAGCGACTTCAGCACTTCTTCCTGGCGCACCGGATTTTCCGCCGTGTTGGCGATGAACGGCACGATGCCGGCCGACTGGAAGACCCGCTCCATGCCAACCGCCAGCTCTGCGAAGAAAGGATTGGTGAGATCGTTGATGACCATGCCGATGACATTGGAGTGCGCCTTGCGCAGATTGGCGGCGCCGCGGTTGTAGACGTAACCGACATCCTCGATCGCCTTGCGCACCTTGCTTGCTGTTTCGGGCCGGATCAGCCCGCTGCCCTGGAGCACGAGCGATACCGTCGACTTGGACACGCCTGCTTCGCGGGCGATGTCGAATATCGTCGCCTTGGCCCGGTTGGCCATCCAGATGCATCCTCCCAACATTACGATCAAATTTATGATCAAATCTATTGGAACGTTCTAATCGCTTGTTCAATCCCGAGTCAATGCGGATTTTTTCTCAGCCTTGAAAATCGATTGTGCGTACTCAAATGGCATGTCCTATAAGGCTTTCTGTGCTGCAATGCAGCATTTGCCTGTGAATGAACTCTGAATCCTAAAGGTTCTTGATTTATTGGAACGTTCCATTTATAGGCGCGACGAAGGGAGAGATCGATGGACATTTTCTTGCCTGGTGAGGATGGCCGCAGCGCCCGCTATGTGCTTGTCGGCCAGCCGGTGCAGCCGATGATCGGCGCGCGGTTCTCGCGCATCGCCTATGCCGCCGCACACGTCGTTGCCGATCCGCTTGCGACGACCGATCCATGGTCCAGGCCGGTGGTCGACTGGGACAGGACGATGGCGTTCCGGCACCATCTGTGGCGGCTCGGTTTCCGCATCGCCGAGGCGATGGACACGTCGCAGCGCGGCATGGGTTTCGACTGGACAAATGCGCAGGAATTGATCCGCCGCTCGATCGCCGAGGCGCGCACCGTCGATGGCGCCGACCTGGCTTCGGGCGCCGGCACCGACCATCTGGCGCCCGCCGCCGCCAGGACGCTGGACGATGTGATCACCGCTTATGAGCAGCAATTCGCTTTTATCGAAGGGCTCGGCGGCAAGGCGATCATGATGGCCAGCCGGGCGTTGGCGGCAGTTGCCAAGGGGCCGGATGACTATGTCAGCGTCTACGACCGCATCCTGTCCCAGTCCTCCGGCAAGGTCATCCTGCACTGGCTGGGCGACATGTTCGATCCGGCGCTCAGGGGCTATTGGGGCAGCAGCGATTTCGAGGCCGCGCTCGACACCGTGGTCGCCATCATCGAACGCCACGCCGGCAAGGTCGAAGGGATAAAAATCTCATTGCTCGATGCCGGCAAGGAAGTTGCGCTCAGGAGCCGGCTGCCGGAAGGCGTCTTCATGTTCACCGGCGACGATTTCAATTATCCCGAACTGATCGCCGGCGACGGCAGGAAGCACTCGCACGCACTGCTCGGTATTTTCGACGCGATTGCGCCGGTCGCCAACGCAGCGCTGGCGAAACTGGCGGAAGGTGACCGCACTGGCTATGACGCGTTGATGGCGCCGACCGTGCCGCTATCACGAAAAATCTTCGAGGCGCCGACCGAATATTATAAGGCCGGCATCGTCTTCATGGCCTGGCTGAATGGCCATCAGGACCATTTTGCGATGATCGGCGGCATGCAGTCGGCGCGCGGCATCCGTCACTATGCCGACGTGTTCCGCCTTGCCGACCAGGCAGGTTTGCTCGCCGATCCCGATCTGGCGGTGGCCAGGATGAAGAGCCTTTGCACCGTCGCGGGCATCTGAAGCGCAGAAAGGCTGACCGGTCGAAGGGGACGCATCGCCACGCGATTGCTGCGGCAGCCCAGGCGTCTCCGCTGTCGAACGACCGCGAGGGTGGTTATCGCCGTCGTCACCAACTTTCTTGTGAACCAATTTCTCCCGAGGCGCGACCAAGCGATGTGTCCAAACATGGTCCATCAAGGAGAACGTCTGATGTTTACTGTTTCAAGAAACGTCCTTTTGGCCGCCATCGCCGTTTCGGTGGTGGCCGGCTGCAAAACAACCGCTCCCAGGGAATGCGACAGGCTGAAGCCTGGCGTCACCTATAACGGCAAATGCTGCGGTATCGGCGAGCCTTGCCGCGAAGGCAAGGGCGGCGGCGACAGGCCGGGCAATACGCCTGATCCAGCGCCGCAATGATCTGATTGCCTGTCGCCCGTCCCGGTCAGCACCGGGACGGTTTCGCGCCAAGGAGCTTGCGTGTGGTTCAATGAACCCAAGCTCTATGTGCAAACCGTATCGTCTGGTTGGATGGTGGGCGTGACAGGGATTGAACCTGTGACCCCTGCAATGTCAATGCAGTGCTCTCCCGCTGAGCTACACGCCCATCCGAAGCCGCGCATACACCATTTTTGATCCAGCGCGTCAATAGCAGGAAAAAGGAAAGAAGGCGTCGTCTCGCCGCAGTGGCGAAGAGGCGCGGCGCCTTGCCTAGAAAACGGCTCAGGCCGCCTGCAGCATCTTCTCGACCTCGTTGACGAGGTCACGCAGATGGAACGGTTTCGACAGCACCTTGGCGTCTTTCGGCGCCTTGGAATCAGGGTTCAGCGCAACGGCGGCGAAACCGGTGATGAACATGACTTTCAAATCAGGATCGATCTCCGTGGCGCGGCGCGCCAGTTCGATGCCGTCCATCTCCGGCATGACGATGTCGGTCAACAGCAGCGAGAACGGCTCCTCGCGCAGCCGCTCATAGGCGCTGGCGCCATTGTCGAAATCGCTGACCTGGTAACCGGCGCGCTCCAGCGCCTTGACGAGGAACCGACGCATATCGTCGTCGTCTTCCGCCAGAAGAATGCGTGCCATGTTATCCCGTCCGAATCACCCGCCCGAGATTGCCGTTGGGCAAGCCCGTTAACCATCCTGTATATGAGGAGGTGAGGGTAAACATCAAGTGAACGCGGACGGCGATGATCCATATTTGCCAGGGCGTGTGCTGCCGCTGAAATGCTGGACACGCGGCCTGCAAGGTGACACTTTCACATCATGATGCACTGGTGTTTTCGGGTTCGCTCAAATTGAAGACGGCAGCCGAGGATTTTTCGGTCTTTCCACCCTTCGAAATCCGGTCGGGCGCCGAGCAGCGCGTCCCTTTCCTCTTCAACTCGCCGCATAGCGGCCGCTACTATCCCGAACGCTTCCTGGCCATGGCAAGGCTGGACCGCAACGCCATCCGCCGGTCGGAAGACTGTTACGTCGATGAGCTGTTCGGCGGCGCCGTGGCGCTAGGCGCGCCGTTGCTGGCGGCGAATTTCCCGCGCGCCTATCTCGACGTCAATCGCGAGCCGTGGGAGCTCGATCCGCGCATGTTCGCCGAACCAGTGCCGTCGTTCTGCAACATCCGCTCGGCGCGGGTGGCCGGCGGGCTTGGCACGGTGCCGAAGCTGGTGGGCGAGGGGCTCGACATCTATTCCGGCCGCCTGCCGCTGGCCGAAGCGGTTGCCCGCATCGAAGCCGTCTACAAGCCCTATCACGAAACGCTGAAGCGGCTTTTGACCCGGACCCATGCGCGGTTCGGTTTTGCCGTGCTGATCGACTGTCATTCGATGCCGGCGAGCATCCGTGTCGGCGACAGCGGTCTGCGGCCCGACTTCATCATCGGCGACCGCTTCGGCATCTCGGCAACCGCCGCCCTGACCGAGACCGCGATCGGCCTGCTCAGCGCCATGGGCTATTCGGTTGCCCACAACAAGCCCTATGCCGGCGGCTTCATCACCGAGCATTACGGCCGCCCGGCGCGCCATCTGCATGCGCTGCAGATCGAGGTCAATCGCGGGCTCTACATGAACGAGCGGACATTCGAGAAGGCCGCCGGCTTCGATGCGCTGGTCGATGATCTGACTCGGTTCTCAGCCGACCTGATGTCGATGCCCGACCATCATTTCATCGACCTGCCGCTAGCCGCCGAGTGAGCGACCGGCCGTTGGCCGCAGAGTGAAATCGCGGCGTAAAAAAAGACCGCATCGTTTGCACGATACGGTCGAAGTCTAGGGAGGAAACGCCCAAGGAGGGCATGGACAGGAAACCCTGTCCGAGATCAAGGGTATTGTGCGCTGCACAAATGTCAAGCGACCTTCAGGCTTTTTTAATTCACTCTGATGTGGAAATTGCGTTTCGACGACGCCTGTGTGACATCCGGGCAACAGATGCCGTCGCGGAAAAGTCGTCGAACTCTCTTGTTTTGGTGCGAAATTGGCGGCAGAGCACGGCTCGGACATGCTGCAGTGCGGGAGAATCAGTTGGACATCAGTGTCGGTTTCATGCGCCGCATCGCGCAGGTGGCAGCGGCGGAGACCTTGCCGCGCTTTCGCAGCCAAGGTGCGGTCGCCAACAAGGAACAGGGCAGTTTCGATCCGGTCACCGAGGCCGATCGCGAGGCCGAGCGCGCCATCAGGGCGCTGATCTCTGCTGAGTATCCCGACCATGGCATTCTTGGTGAAGAGCATGGCAGCGAGAACATTTCGAGCCGGCATGTCTGGGTGATCGACCCGATCGACGGCACGCGCGCGTTCATTTCCGGCCTGCCGGTGTGGGGCACACTGGTCGGGCTGACGATCGACGGCGACGCCGTTGCCGGCATGATGGCGCAACCCTTCACCGGCGAGCTTTTTTACGCCAACGGCTCGGGCTCCCATTATGAGGGGCCAGGCGGGCCACGAAAACTGACGACCCGCAAGACGACGAAGTTGGACCAGGCGACGCTGTTCACCACCACGCCGGCCCTGTTCAAGGGCGAGGCGCGCAACCGTTACGATGCATTCGAAAGACAGATCCAGCTCGCCCGCTACGGCGCCGATTGCTATGCCTTCGCCATGATCGCCTCGGGAAGCGTCGACATCGTCGCCGATCCCGGATTGAAGCCCTACGACATCGTGGCGCTGATCCCGATCATCGAAAAGGCAGGCGGCGTCGTCACCACATTCGATGGCGGGCCGGCGGAACAGGGCGGCGATGTGCTCGCCGCGGCGACGCCAGAGCTTCATGCCGCCGCCATGGCCGCCTTGCGCGGCTAAACGAGCGTCCGCTGCCATTCAGGTAATGCCAACCGCTTGAAGCAGTCGTTTTACTGCCGGCGGCCTCCTTGGGGAGCAGGCCAGCGACCGGCGCCTGTCAGGCTGTGGGGTCGTCGCTCCCGGGAATGAAGGCGTCGAAAGCGGCGAGCAATTGCTCGCGGTAAATGTCGGCTTCCTGCAGGATTTCGTGGCGGGAGCCATCGATCATCAGCAGCGAACCGAGCCTCAGACGCCTGGCGTAGGTTTCCACGGCCCTGGTCGAGACGACCTGGTCGGCGCCGGCGGCGATGATCAGCAGCGGGACCTGGATCCGAGCCATGAAATCGGGGTCGCTGACGGCTTCCGAAGCTTTCGCGGCTGCCTGCAGCCAGCGGATCGTCGGCCCGCCAAGCGCCAGTTGCGGGTATTCTTCGTAGATCCGTGTGTTGCGCCGATAGCGCTCCGGGTCCGATGTCAGCTTGTTGGTCTCGAAAGGGGCCGTTACCCTCGGCCGCGGACCCCAGGCGGCGTAGAGCCGGCCGAGGCCCAGAGCGCAGAACAGAGAACAGACGCGGCGAACCGTCGAGATCGAGACCGGCAGGTCGGGCAGCGTCAGGAAGGGCGCGATCAGCACCATGCGCCGGATGCGGTTCACCATCGACGGGGCGGCAAGCAGGGTGATCAAGGCACCTGCCGAATGGGCGAGGATGTAGTACGGTCCGCGGCAATCGGGCAGCACGATCTCCTCGAAGAATTGTTCGAGGTCGGCGGTGTAGTCGCGGAAGCTGCTGACGTAGCCGCGCTGGTGATCGCGGATCAGCCGGTCGGAATCGCCCTGGCCGCGCCAATCGAGGGTGGCGACGCCAAAGCCGCGATCGGCAAGGTTGCGGATGGTTTCGAAATATTTCTCGATGCACTCGTTGCGGCCGGTGAGCAGGACCACGGTGCCCTTCATCGGGCGAGCGACTGCGCCGAACAGGCCGTAGCGGATATTCTTGCGGTCACGCGTGGTGAAGAAGCCGCCGGTGGCATTTTCCGGCCGCGGATTGCCCTCGATTTCGTGAAAAAGGGAGTTTTCGGTGAAAAGATCCGTCATTCGGCGCTTCGTGCTCGGCGTCTCGCATGCCCGCCTGCGCTGGCCGGCTCCGCTAAGGTGATAGACGCCCATGCGCCAAAAGCCAAGGAATTCCCGGTGACGGAGGCTGCAACGGGGAAGGCCGGAAGCCGCTTGAAAGCGTGCTTCCGGCCTCTGTCGATCCGGGAGGAAGGGACGTTAACACCCGGTCGGCCTCGTTGCGGCGCCTGTTGTGCGATCGGCGCCGCCAGTCCTTGATCCTGGAATGCACTCTAGCGCCGGCTGTCTGAACGCGCGCCGAAGCGCCGGTTCATCTGCCGTTCATCTGGGAATCAGCCGCACGGCTTTTGCCGTCGGGTGAAATCTTGAAATGCTTTCGAGCGCTCCCCAAATGTCTGATGCGGTCGCCAATGTCGGGGCCGCTGGCCCACCCGAAACGCCGCTCAAGGGTTTCGCACCGGCCATACGCAAACCATGTTGCTCAACAGGAGAACACCTCATGCGTCACGTTGATTTTTCCCCGCTTTATCGCTCTACCGTCGGCTTCGATCGTCTGTTCACGATGCTGGATTCGCTTGCGCAGCCGGATGGCGCGCAGACCTATCCGCCCTACAACATCGAGCGCACCGGTGAGGATTCCTACCGCATCTCGATGGCGGTTGCCGGCTTCTCGGACGAGGAAATCTCGATCGAAGCCCATCGCAACGTGCTGACCGTGAAGGGTGAGCGCAAGGACGAGGGTACCGGCGAAGGGTCCGAGTTGCTCTATCGCGGCATTGCCTCGAGGGCTTTCGAACGCCGCTTCCAGCTTGCCGACCACGTCGAGGTCGTTGGCGCCTCGCTGAAGAACGGCCTGCTCTTCGTCGACCTCAAGCGCAACATCCCCGAGGAGCTGAAGCCGCGCAAGATCGCCATTACGGCGTCTTCGGCCAAGGCCAAGCAGATCGAGGCCAAGACCGCTGCCTAAAGTACAAGTCTCCTCCCGAGACGGAAGCGGGGGGGCGGGGGGGGGGGGTTTTGGTGGGGGGGGGGTGAGGGTTGGGGGGGGGGGGGGGGGGGGACCGGGGGGGGGGTGGGGGGGGGGGGGGGGGGGGGGGGGGGGGGGGGGGGGCGGGGGGGGGGG